>NZ_AEXL02000082.1 GCF_000242875.2 Candidatus Nitrosopumilus salarius BD31
CATGTAATTGCGGTGACTGGAGAAAAAGAAAATGCGCCTACAGTCAGACTTATCACTCAATCCTTTGTTGCACTTTCAAAACTGGCAAAATTTACTTCAATTGATTCAAAACTCTCTAATGATGAAAAACAAAATCTTCCAATTCCGCTTCCAGAAAAATCTAATGGGTTTAATCTAACTCATACAATTGTTTTGAATTTACCTACAACTACAACAAAAGAAGTTTATGATGCAATTTTTAAAAGCTTAAAAGAAAATTTAGGATGACATGAATTTTAATGAAATCAAATTAAATAGCTTTATGTGGAAAATTCAACATAGTATAAATGATTTAATTCAAATTGAAAACAGTTCTGAAGATATTAATAATTTAGTTGAATTTAGTTCTGATGAAAATTCAATTTTACAATTTAATGAAAAATATATCAAAGAAGCAAATGACAATATTGAAGCGTACAAGATTTTGTATTGTTTAGAAAATGATCTTCGAGAGAAAATTCGAGATTGTTTGTCTGGTGAACCCAATTGGATAGATGATGCTATGTTCTCAAATCTTAAAACAGAAATCAATAAACGAAAGATTGATGAATCTAAAGCAAAAATTTTGATGAGAGATGATGATGATTTAATCTACATGACTTTGGGGGAATTAAAAGATGTGATTCTTAAAAAATGGGATAAATTTGAACAGAGTGGTGTATTTAGATCTAAACCATATATTGATAGAATTTTAACTGATATTAACAAGGCTAGAATAATAATTGCACATAATTCTAAATTACAAGATATAGATATAGAACAATTAAATCTGAACTTGGGATATTATAATAAACAAAAATAATCTCTTTTTCATCATAACGTCCTCATCTAATTCTCTCATAGAGATCTGATTAACCAGTTCAATACTCTTGTAAATATTTTATAAAATTTATACCAGCAAATCTTTATTAGATTAATCTGCATAATATGTGCATGAATTTACTCTATTTGCTTGGAAAGAGATTTTCTAATGGTTCACGAATTAAAAACCTAAACTACATTGAATTACTTAGTTCGGGGTTTGTAACTAAAAGAGATGAAAAACTCTTAGAAAAAACCTTGAGAAATAATGCCAAAAAATCTTTGAAAAATAGAACTAAAGTTAACGATAGAAGATAGAATATTGAAATCGCGTAATGGAAAATATCGTCTATATGAAAAATATATCTTACAATTCCTAAACAAACAAACTGATGATGTAGCAGCGTGGAAAATAGGCCGTTGCACAAATATTCCAAAATCTTCTTTGTATGATGTTTTAGGCAAACTACGTTCTTCGAATTATATAGATTGGATAGGTGAACCACAAGATGCAATTAGCATGATTCTGATTACTGGGAAAGGAAAAAAGCATCTTAAACAATTACTGATTATGAATTCTAATTAACATCTGTCCGAGTTAACTATTTTTTAAAAAATCATAAAATGCACATGAAGCCAGACCAGTACTAAAACTTAATCCAGTAGTTACAACCCAGTATTCAAACACATGTTTAATAGTATGAACTTACATAAAAAGAATTTTTCATAGTGTGATTATTCAAAATACTGTATGTAAATAAAAAATGTATTATTTCCTGTAAGAATTTTGGGTTCAATTTATTATCTAATAGGCAATTGACACTGTTGAATTCTTGCACTTATTTTATTAAAAATGAGTGTATCAAACTTTTACTTCAACACTGCAATTGAGTTTAGAAATTTGAACTATAAGTTAGAGTAGGAAATATTGACTTTCTCTTTTAATGGCTGACTTTCAGATCAAATTCTGAGTAAGGTATACCAAAAAAGAATCTGGCTTAAAATAGATAAATATTCAATTCAAAAGCATGAATTTAACCCAGAAATATGGCAGTCATAGGCTAGGGTATCTATTTGCAGTTTTGGCAGCTATTATGTTTGGGTCAGTATCAGTAGTAGCAAAACCTCTTGTTTCGTCAGTTGATCCTATTTTGCTTGCGTCTTTAGTATACATAATATCTGCAATTACTTTGAGTCCTTTTGCAAAAAAGAAAAAGAGGAATATTACAAGACGAGATATTTTGTTAATTCTATCCATTGCAGTTTGCGGTGCCGTAATTGCACCAAGCTTGTATTTTGTAGGATTAACGCATGCAAGTGCGTCAGACGCAGCAATAATTGCAAATGGTGAGGTATTTTTTTCTGTTTTACTTGCAGTGATGTTTTTCAAAGAAAGGTTAAGATTAGTTGGGTGGATTGCAATTCTTTTAGTTCTATCGGGCATGATAATCATAACAACAAATCTTAATTTTTCAGACTTTACCTTACAACAAATTCATTACAAGGACATGTTACTAATTTTAGCGATGTTATTTTGGGCGCTTGATAACAATCTTAGTAGATATCTGGCACAAAAGATGGATGTTGCAAATATTGTACAAATAAAATCCGCAATAGGCGGAGTAATGTTATTTGTAATTGCATTGTTGGTATTCAAAGTAGATATCAACATAGAGTTAAATCAGATTATGCCAATTTTAGCACTAGGAACTGTAGGATTTGCAGCGTCACTTTATTTTTTCTTGCAAAGTCTAAAAAGAATCGGCATAGTTAGAACTATTACCATATTTTCAATGTCATCGGTATTTGGTGTATTATCATCTGCCATATTCTTAGCAGAACAGATTAGCTTGTATCAAATTATTGCAGCAGGAATTATGATACTAGGAGTTTATCTTGTGAGTAGGAAAGAGACAGTAATTAGTCCAGTCTAGATAATATAACTAAGAAATGAGTTAAGAAAAGATCATAATCATTGTAGGTATCATAGCAGGAGTTCTAACTCTGGCAGGGTTAGCGCTTTATCAGTTGAGATATTTTCTTTTATTTGTCATAATTTTGCCCGTTCAAGTTTTTGTTGTTGAGATTGGTAATTTTTCATTAGTTTTTCTTCTCCACTTGTAATCTTGTATCGCCTAAGTAGTGAGGAATTTGCAATAACCGAAATTGAGCTTAGTGCCATGGCAGCAGCAGCAAAAATTGGGTTAAGCAATCCTAAGGCAGCAATAGGTATTCCGCCAGAGTTGTATGCAAAAGCCCAGAAAAGGTTTTGTTTGATTTTTTTCATGGTTGCCCTGCTCAATCTAATTGCACGAGAAACATCCATTAAATCATCTCTAATCAAAATTATTCCGCCTGTTTCTTTTGCAATATCAGAACCACTGCCAATTGCAATTCCTATGTCTGCTTGAGCCAAAGCAGGTGCATCATTAATTCCATCACCTACCATTGCAACAAATTTTCCTTGATCTTGTAGCTTTTTGATTTCTTTGGCTTTATCTGCAGGTAAAACATTGGCAATAATTTTTTCAATACCGACTTTTTGGGCTATCGCTTTGGCAGTTTTTTCATTGTCACCTGTAATCATGATGGATTCAATTCCAAGATCGGTGAGTGCCATTATTGCCATTTGAGAAGTCTCCTTTAGAGAATCTGCAACTGCAATTATTCCCTCTATTTTATCATCAATAGCTACCATTATTGCCGTCTTGCCTTCAGATTCCAATCTTTCCATGTTTTGTTCAGCAAGACTAGCATCAATACTAAATTGTTTCATCATTTGGCGATTTCCGTCATAGATTTTTTTCCCATGAACAATACCTCTTACTCCTAGTCCATTTAGTGATTCAAATTCGTCAGGAGCGATAAGAGGAATTTTCATTTCTTTTACTTTGTTTACAATGGCTTGAGCAATAGGATGCTCTGATCCCGATTCAACTGTTCCGCCATATTCAAGAATTTGTCTTTCAGTTAATTCATTTAATGATACTATGTCGGTAACATCAGGCTCTCCTTTTGTTATAGTACCTGTTTTATCAAATACTATGGTGTTGATTTTTTGTGAACGCTCCAAGTATTCAGCACCTCTGATTAAAATTCCAGATTCTGCACCTTTTCCAACTCCTACCATCAACGCGGCAGGTGTAGCTACTCCAAGTGCACAAGGACATGCAATAATCATTACTGCAACAAATGCAAGCATTCCTGCAATAAAATCGCCCATAACAAAATACCAAAGCAAAAACGTCACAACAGCCGCGCTTACTACAGAGGGAACAAATTTTGCTGCAATGGAATCTGCCATTCTTTGCACTTTTGCAGTAGAAGATTGTGCTTGCTCTACAACATGAACAATTTGAGATAATGCAGTTTCCTTTCCTACTTTGCTTGCTTTGATTTGAAGTAATCCCTGTTTGTTGACAGTGGCACCAATGACTTGATCACCTGGTTTTTTTCCAACAGGCAAACTTTCTCCTGTAATCATTTTTTCATCTATAGACGACTCACCACTAATTATAACTCCATCAGTAGGAATTTTTTCTCCAGGCTTTACGATCATGATATCGTCTAGTTTAATCTGATTAGAAGGAATTTCAATTTCTGAACTATCACGAACCACTCTTGCCATAGGAGGACTCAGATCAAGTAATTTTTTTACAGCAGATGAGCTTTTCTTTTTTATTGCTTCTTCCATATATTTTCCTAAAAGAACAAAGGCAATAATTACAGCAGATACTTCAAAGTAAACAAATTTTTCATCTCCAGGGATTGCATCTGGGAAGAAAAGAACCACAGTACTGTAGATGTATGCAGTCAATGTCCCAATTGAAATTAACAAATCCATATTTGCAGTTTTTTTAAGAATTGCATGGAAGGCTCCAACATAGAATGTCCACCCTCCAATGAATTGGACAGGAGTTACAATTATGAAAAGAAGTAAACCATATGAGAGAAATGGTATTTCAGGAAATGGAACCCATGAAACTGTGATTGCCCCAGCAGCAACACCAAGATAAAGTGCCCCTCTAATTATTGCAAGAGCTAAGGCTCCCGAAGTAGCCACATAGATTCGCTTCTTCATTCTGGATAGTTCTTTTTCAGGTTCTGTGAAAGTTTTCTGACAAGTAGGACTACAAAAGTAGAATTTTTTTCCACCAAAATCAGAAGAGAGTCCTGATTTTTCATTTACAATCATTCCACAAACTGGATCTTTTGCCATACTAATCTCCCTCTTCAAATAACAAGATTTGCCTTAAAGACAAACGGTAATTCTCATACTTGGTTTCATTTTTTGTGATTAGCAATTCGTCATATTTCAATAGAATGCTTTACAAATGTAAAATGTATGTAATGTCAAAAATGATAATCAAGACAGGCTTAAATTAACTTCAAAGAAATATACGGTCATGTTATTCCAAAATGTATTAGTTCCATGGGATGGTTCCAAACATTCCAATCATGCATTCAAGATTGCATTAGATATGGCAAAAAAATACAATTCCAAAATTAATGTAGTTTCATGTCTTAGTCATGCTGATACAGGATCTAGTTATTTAGATAGTGGTATCAACAAAGAAATTTTTTAAAACTGCAAAAAACGTTATGGCACATAAAATGTCTGAACTAAAAGATGATGCAAAAAAAGCAGGCATTTCTACTTCTATTGACGTACTCATAACAGATTCAACTGTAAAACAATTAGTTACATATGCAAAAACAAACAAAGTTGATCTTGTAATAATGGGCTCTCATGGACTAACAGGTTGGAGAAAAGTATTACTAGGAAGTGTAGCTAATGGAGTTTCACAGCAAGTTCATTGTCCGGTGTTGATAGTAAAATAATTTCAATATTAAATAGTTCTTTCAATAAAATACAAACAAGGAAGAGATGAAATGAGTATTTTTAATCATAATACGTTTCAGAAATTCTCATCTTCATACATAGATTATGTTCTAAATCAAAATCAATTATTTGTTCAATACAATGCAATTTTAGCTGATTCGATTTCAAAAACATTACTTGAAAACAACATTACATTGACCAATTTTTTATCTAATGATGCACAATCAAAAATGAGGAAAACTTTTGATCAAGAGTTTCGAGAGAAAATAAAAAAAGATGGTTTTGTAAATTCCCTCTCAAAAACCATGGACTCATGGTTCACATTATCAGAGTATTTTGGAATTGGTAGGTGGTATAAGAAATCTGTCGATCAATTTTCTATCCTTAACAAAATGCTTGAACCTCTACGTGACAATCTAAACCGAACAGACTCTGAATCAATAAAGATGGATGGTCAATATCACTTACTTCATTACAACTCTAAAAAAGTCAAACAAGATCCAATTCTAATTGTTTATTCACTGATAAACAGGCATTACATTCTTGATTTGTTACCTAAGATCAGTGTTGTAAAAACATTTTATCGATAATGGATTTGATGTATATGCTACAGACTGGGAAACTCCAACTACTTTTGACAAAGATATGACTCTTGAAAAATATATTCATGAATATGTAGAAAAATCTGTTAAAAAAGTTCAAGAAATTACTGGTTTTAAGAAAATAACTCTGTTTGGGTATTGTTGGGGAGGAATTTTTTCATTAATTTATTCTGCAATGCATCCAGAAATGGTGAAAAATCTAGTCTTGCATGCAACACCAATTGATTTGGAAAAACCAGACACAGTAATTGAAAAATGGACAAAGCAAATTAAACCAGATATCATGATAGAAAAGTTTGGTAATGTCCCAGGACAACTTTTGAATTTTGCCTTTATGATGAGAAATCCATTAGAATCTGTTCTAAAATATCCAAATTATTTCAAAAAACCACATTCCCCAGAGGAAATTCAGCAGTTTATGGCAATTGAGATGTGGTTGTATGATAGTAGACCAATCACAGGTAAAGTGTACAAAGAGATTATTGAAAAAATTTATCAGAAGAACCAACTCATCCATAACAAAATGAAAGTTGGCGAAAAACTTGTTGATCTTAGTAATCTTACTATGCCTATATTAAACATAGTTGGGGAAAATGACGATTTGGTTCCACCAGACTCTAGCAAATATGTTATGTGTGATATTCCAAGTACCGATAAAGAGATAATAGAATATCCAACAGGTCATGTTGGATTATGCATAAGTAAAAAAGCACACAAAGAATTATGGCCAAGAGTTACTGAGTGGATTACAAAAAGATCATAACAAAAGAATAGGAATTAAAAATCTGCTGAACTTTTAACAACATCCGCCGCGTCTTGGATGATTCTTTCTATATTCTTCTTGCTGGTTTTCTTCTTCAGTTTTTATTATAACAAATCTATTTGCATGTTCTTCATTGCAAAAATATTTGCCAAATCTTTTATGTGTAGTTTTTTTATCTACTTCAACTCCACATATAGGACAATATTTCTTGAACCCAAACATCACATTAACAAATACAATACACGCATAAATAATTTGTAGTTTACAATTGTAAGACAGGCTAGTTAAATATCTAAAAAAAATTCTAAAACAACAAGATGGTAAATGTGTGTAAAGGAATCTGTGTCAGATACAAGGCATTAGGATACAAAGGTCGAAATAGATATGAAGATGGGCAGAAACGATGTCCAGTATGTGAAGAATTTCTAAGACATTCTGGTGTAAGGTGTCCATGTTGTAGTGTAAAACTACGAAGTACGCCCAGAGGTAACAGAGCAAGAAAAGAAATTCATG
>NZ_AEXL02000081.1 GCF_000242875.2 Candidatus Nitrosopumilus salarius BD31
AACAATTAATCTCTGGATTCTTCATACTCTTCGTCTTGCTCGTATCCTTTTTTGAGATCAAGTTGATGCTCTTCCTCATTCATTTCTCCTTGTTCAAGTTTCTTCCAGTCTTTTTCTAATTCTTTCCTTGTCCTTTTAGACATGGAATATTTTCAACATCGTAATATATTAGCAAAGTCATAATTTTCAGTTTTGATATTCTTGTATGACTTAAAATTCATTTTTGGGAATCAATGTTCCTGTTTATAATAACTATAACAATAAGGATTGCAATGATAATTATTCTTCAAAATCATGACTGAAATAGAACTTAAAATTGATGAGATGCCACAAAGTCATGTTGGTTATGGAGTAGCGATTATTGATCCTCAAATAATTGAAGAAAATAATTGGCAAGCAGGACAAATTTTAGAATTATCTGCAAATAAAAAAAGCCATGTCAAGCTATGGTCAGGATTTCCAGAGGATCGTGACAGTGGAATTATCCGTATTGACGGTCTTACAAGATACAACATTGGAGCAAGTATCGGAGAAAAAGTTACAATTAATGCTGTAAAAGGAGCAGATGCAGAACAAATTATTTTATCACCTACTGAAAAAATTCACGCTGAAGGATTACACGAGTATATGATTTCACGTTATCAAGGAAATGTCTTTACAACAGGAGACACTGTTATTGTCAGCACCCAAATGGGAAGCAAAATTCAATTAATTGTAACTAGCACTAAACCAACAAAACCAGTCATTGTTACTGAAAATACAATATTCAAGTTAGGTTCAGTAACCAAATCAATTGACGCATCAGTTCCTAGATTTACTTATGATGATTTGGGGGGATTAAAAAATGAAATTCTAAAGATTCGGGAGATGGTCGAATTGCCAATGAGGCATCCAGAACTTTTTGAGAAAATAGGCATAGAATCACCAAAAGGTGTTTTGCTTTATGGTCCGCCAGGAACTGGAAAGACATTACTTGCAAAAGCAGTTGCTGGTGAAACAAATTCTCATTTTACTTCACTAAGCGGTCCTGAAATTATGGCAAAGCATTATGGAGAAAGTGAGGAAAAATTAAGAGAAATATTTACACAAGCTGAAGAAAATGCCCCAAGTATTATTTTCATAGATGAGATTGATTCTATTGCCCCCAAGAGAGAAGAGGTTTCAGGAGAATTGGAAAAACGAATTGTTTCACAGCTACTAACTCTAATGGATGGGATGAAATCTAGAGGAAAAGTTGTAGTTATTGCAGCTACTAACAGACCAGACTCCATTGATCCAGCTCTTAGAAGACCTGGAAGATTTGACAGAGAGATTGAAATTGGAATTCCTGATGATGAGGGAAGATTAGAAGTTCTAAACATTCACACGCGTGGAATGCCACTGGACAAAAAAGTAGATCTAAAGAAAATCTCCAAAACAACTCATGGGTTTGTGGGGGCAGACTTGGAAGTACTTTGTAAAGAGGCTGCGATGAAATCTCTGAGAAGAATTTTGCCTGAAATTAATTTAGAGGAAGAAAAAGTTTCAAAAGAAATATTGCAAAAAATAAAGATAACCAGTCAGGACTTTACAGATGCATTAAAAGAAGTCAGACCTTCTGCACTCAGAGAAGTTCTAGTTCAGATTCCAAATGTTAGTTGGGATGATGTTGGAGGTTTGGATGAATTAAAAGAAGAATTACGTGAGGCAATAGAGTGGCCATTAAAATACAAGGGTGCCTTTGATTATGCTCATGTAAAGCCTCCAAAAGGAGTGTTACTTTATGGTCCGCCAGGAACTGGAAAGACATTGATTGCAAAGGCAGTTGCAACAACAACTGAATCAAATTTTATCAGCATCAAAGGTCCAGAATTGCTCTCAAAATGGGTTGGCGAATCTGAAAAAGGAGTAAGAGAAATTTTCAGAAAAGCACGTATGGCAGCTCCTTGCATCATCTTTTTTGATGAGATTGATGCACTTGTTCCAAAGAGAGGAAGTGGGGGTTCGGATTCACACGTTACAGAAAATGTTGTCTCTCAAATTCTAACTGAGATAGACGGGTTAGAGGAACTCAACAACGTATTGATAATTGGAGCAACAAACAGACTAGACATTGTAGATCCAGCATTACTCAGACCGGGAAGATTTGACAGAGTTATTGAAGTTCCAAATCCAGACGTTGCAGGAATAGAGATGATTTTCAAAATTCATACCAAAGAAAAACCTCTTGAAGAAAATGTCAATCTAAAAACACTTGCAGAAATGGCAAAAGGATTCAGTGGAGCTGAGATTGAAGAAGTTTGTAATCGTGCTGCACTTTTGGGAGTAAAGAGATTTGTTGAAAATAAAGAGAAAGATGTCAAATCAATCAAGATAACTCAAAAAGATTTAGAAGATTCAGTTGAGCAAATAAAAAAGACGAAATAATAATGGCATGTAAAGGACTATGCATCCAACACAAATCTGGAAATCATTTCTCAATAAATTTAGATACAGAAATAAAAGATCATGATAAAATTAAAAACAAATAATGATAAAAATATCTTTAATTTGAATTAAAGAGAATCATGTAAATTTTATGTATGCAGTTAATGTCATTTTTGAGATTCGTATGGATGATCTACTAAATCAATATCTCGAGTTTCAGGATTGAAACGCACTCCGATTAATACTGTAACTGCTCCAATTATGATGTTAAACGCCAACAAATATGGGATGTGTTGGCTGTCTATTGAAAACAAGTTAATTGCAATCATTGGTGCCCATGCACCTACAATTAGTCCTGCACTGTAAGCAAAACTTGATGCACTATTTCTAATCCTTGTAGGGAATCTTTCCGACAAAAAGGCTGGAATTGGGCCCCATGGTGAAACTGTGATAACAGTAAGGATCACAACATAGCCCAAAATTGCAAAAAAGCTTGTAGATTCAAATAAAAATAACGATAAAGGCACAGCTAAAACTATTGACGCTTTTGCAAAAATAGAAAATGTTCTCAAGCGGCCTATTCTCTGGCTAATGCTACCTGCAAAGAATTCCCCAAAAAGTGCAGTAGATGTACCAGCAATCATTACTAATGCAATATCCGAACGCGTAACATGTACATAATTTTCTAAAAATGTGGGCATAAATCCTAGAGATGTGTAATATAGATAGTGAAGTCCAGATGTTATCATCATGACTGATAAGAATTTCCCTCGATGTTCTTTACTCAAAATTTTCTTTAATGGAAAATCATGTGTTCCATGTTTTTCTTTTTTCTCCAACCATACAGTCGATTCACTCATTTTCAATCTTATGATTAACGAAAGTATTCCTGGAATCAAACCTGATATGAATAATATTCTCCACCCAAATTCTGAAAATTGATTATCGGAATAAACTGAACTTACTATTGTGAATGAAATTGCTGCCATGATGAATCCTAGAGAAAAACCTCCTTGCAAAAATCCTGACATGGGGCCTCTTTTTTCTTTGGTAGCACTCTCCATTGTTAACACAGACCCACTTCCCCATTCACCTCCTGCAAAAAATCCTTGAACAAATCTTAAACTGATTAATAAAATTGGTGCAAGTAACCCTGCTTGCTCCCATACAGGTAAGAATCCCATTGAAAATGTTGCAATGGAAAAGCCGATGATTGTAATCATCATTGTCTTTTTCCTTCCAAATTTATCACCATAATTTCCAAAAAATGCACCGCCAACAGGTCTGATGAGTAATGCAATTACATATGCTGCAAATGATGATAATAGGCTAGTTGTAGAATTTTCTGATGGAAAGAAAAGTTGACTTACTGAAGTTAAAACAAATAACATTAAAACTAAATCATAACCATCTAGAGCCCAACCCATCCATGATCCAAACATGGAAGTTGTCTGCTGTTTACTAAGGCCAAACATTTCTAGAATCTAACTGTATAATCAAATCAAAACACCGCTAATTACTACATTTTTTATTCAATTATAATCTTTTATTGAGTTCTACCAAGTTCGTTGTACATTTTCTCTGTGTTTGAGGTCAGAACATAACATAATGATTAATTTTCATAACATCTTATTTTTTTCTTTCAGATTTTTTTATGCCTAACATTAACAAGATTGAAAGTTTTTGACTATTATTGATGAATCGATGAAATCAAAAAACTTCGTATTAATTTTTCATTTGTAACTCAAATTGACCTAATTTCAAAAAGGAATCTAAATCTTCTACATTGCAACCCTTTTATGTCGTAACCCTGTGATTGTTTGGAAATTTTCTTTCTCTAAATGTGCCTAGAATTGCAGTCATGCATGTAAAACAACAAGTGCATTTTTTGTATTAAAAAAAAATTACAGTACATTATGAAATTCATGTTTTAGGCGTTGAATATATGTGAGAATGTCATTGTAATAAGATCCTACAAGTTTAATTGTTCTTACGACAATACAGAGTATGTCCAACGCTAAACATCTTGGTGAATTTTTTGGATGATGATTTTGTTGAAAATTTCATTAAGCCATTTACTTTTGATAAAGAACAGTTAGAAGCAAACAGTGTTGAAGCTCAAAACCTGTTAAAATCTGAACTGATTGAAGCTCAAAACCTGTTAAAATCTGAACTGATTGAAGCTCAAAATCTGTTGGACTGTGATCTATTGACATCAGAAAACATCATAATACAAGGACGTGTTGAAGCTCAAAACCTGTTAAATTGTACACTTGCTGAATCTCTAAATTCCATAGACCACACGTTATGTGATTCTGAAAAATTATTCCATCATGTAATAGATGAAAATAAAAATCTTGAAAAGGAAGCAATAATTGAAATTGAAAATTTAAAAGCAAGTGCAAAAGTTGAATCTGAAAATTTGAAAAGACTGGCAAATTCTGCATCTGAAAATATCCTGCATGTTGAAAAAACAGAACTAGAAAATAGTAGAAATTATGCAAAAACTGTATCTGAAAATCTAAAAAGAACTGCTATAATTAGGGGGGAAAATCTACAAGAAACTGCAAAAGTTTCAGCAC
>NZ_AEXL02000080.1 GCF_000242875.2 Candidatus Nitrosopumilus salarius BD31
AAAATCTAAAAAGAAGTGCACAAATAGGTTCTTCACATCTAAAAGAAATTGCAAAAACTACAACATTGAATCTCAAAAGAACTGCAGAAAAAGAATCAGAAAATCTAAAGGCAACTGCCACTACAATCACCATGAATTTAATGACTATGGCAAATTCTGCAGTTTTAAACATGCAAAAAAATTGCGGCTAACACATCTGATAAGATAAAAGAAAACACAAGAACCCATTCTGTAAATACCGTAACAAAAACATTTGATCAGATAAATGAAATGAAACATGAAAAATCTTTCAAAAAACTGCAAATACAAAATAAAAAACAAGTAATGATTATTGCAACAATATTGGTTGTACTAGTTAGTGGTGGCATGCTATACTTAAGTCCCATAATCTCCCCCATACAATTTGCAGGGGTTGATGATGATGGATTTAAAACACAATATCTTATTCAAAACTTGAGAGGGGACACTGTGGATACATGGGCATCATGGAGAATACCTGTTGATGCGCCATTTCATATTCATTTATTGGATAGCAAATTTGCTACACCGGACAAAGTAAATGCTATTGTAAGCGTGATCATGTCTGATAAAGAAATTAAAATTGATGATAATTTAATGCATAAAGGACCTGCAGGAACAACCTCCGTCTACTATGAGGGATGGCATGGTGCGCTAAACAGCATTACGTCAGACACTAAATTCAACATTGTCAAAAACCTTCACTTTCATGTAGATAATGGTGAAAGCACTGGTAACATTGTAATCATGCTTACTGATATGTCATCCCCTGATGGTTATTCTGGATATACTAATTCTATTGTTGATGAGGCCAATCACCAGATTTTAAAATCCACCATAACCATTTATGATGTCAATAAACTTTCTATTGAAAATCTTAAAACTATTTTGCGACATGAATTAGGTCATGGATTTGGATTAGCACATTCTACTGCTCTTGAAGATCTTATGTATCCTGTAATTACTACCTATTATCCGTACATTTCAGATTGTGATTTGGATGCTATATCTCATTTGTATGATGGGGGGGGGGACTCAAGTAATGTTGTCTGTGAGAAATGATTGACGGTATGAGACAAAACTAATGATTTTAGATACAAAAATTCAGTATTTGCCAAAATGCATCAAGAATATTTCAATGAGATCGCTTGAATCTGATACCCCTGTATGGCTTTCTTCTTCGTTTCTAGCACTGACTTTGAACACTTTTTCTGATGGTATAACAATATTGGAAAACAACAAAATTATTGGTTATTTTGCAAGTCGGCAATTACTAGAGTTTATTATTAAAAATCCCACATCTTTAGCATTAAAAGAAAAAACAGTAAAAGATTTACCAAAAAGAGATCGCTTTGTAGTGTTTTCATCCAGAAACACATTGCGTGATATTCTAAACGAATGGAAGAAATCAAGATTTGCATATTCTGCAATTCAGGACGGGGATAAATTTTCCTCGATCTCAATTAATTCTATGTTGGGATTAGTTGATTTGTATGATCTACCAAACACCATTTCAGAAATTCCAAAAAAACCAACTATCACATACAGTAATGATGATACAGTAATTGCTGTTCTTGATAAAATGTTTCATCACAAAGTCAGAAGATTGGTTCTTGAAAATACTGCAGATGTGTTAAGTGATAGAATAATAGTTGGTGCTATTTGCGATGAATTTGATTTTCTTAGAAAAACTCCCAATTTTCTGTCTGTCAAAGCAAAATCATTTAATCCAAAAACAGCAAGAGAGATTCATCCAGACTCTAAAATTACAGACGTTGCTCACAACATGCTAAATGAGAATCACTATGCTGCAATTTCAAATGGACAGATAATCTCTCCATGGGATATAATAACAAAATTCTTTGAAGTGATGGATGGGAAATAGATAAGCATGCATCAAAAACTTCATGATCAAACCATTTATTTCATAATCTATTCCACAATAGCCTTCGCCATGACTGATAATCGCCCCTATCTTATAATGCAAAAAATTCCAATCATATTTGATTACCATGTATAGACTGTCATCTGTTTTTAAGGACCATTGGTATAAATTGATTTCAAGCAATATCTTCCTTTTGCTTATTTTGCTTTCTATGTCCGTCATGCTAACTGCCGAATGGATTTACGCTGAACCTATTTTTGACTATGAGTTCGGTTCGCTAGGTTCTGGTAATGGCAATTTTGATGCGCCAAGTGGAGTTGCAGTTGACAGTGCAGGAAACATCTACGTAGCTGACACCAACAACAACCGAGTACAAAAGTTTGATTCATCTGGAAATTTTGTCTTAAAATTTGGG
>NZ_AEXL02000079.1 GCF_000242875.2 Candidatus Nitrosopumilus salarius BD31
ACGTTAGATGCAATCAAGAAAGTAAAAAAATCACCAAGGGTGAAATCCCAATAGGCATAGGATTTGGAATTTCAACTCCTGAAGATGTCAGAGCATATGTAAAAGCTGGAGCTGATGCAGTGATTGTCGGAAGCGCATATTTGAAATTAATTGAAAAAACACCTCAAAATAAACTTGAATCAAAAATTTCAGAATTTACAAAAAATCTCAAAAAACAAACAATTTTTTAATCCGTCAAAAGTGTGGCAGTCGCACACAAACTGGCTTAAGGGGGAATATCAATTTCAGTTCTGACTGCCATACTAGATGTTCTCATAAATGTATACACAAAGAAAAATAAAAGAATCATGGTAGAAAACACAAAAAATTTATTGAAAAAATAAAAAAAATTCTAACACTTGTAAAGATCGTAATTATCTAAATAATGAGAATTTAGAGCGTGTTAAAAATAAAGTGGAAAACAAACCTACACTCAGTACAGTAATTGCCAAAAACCCAAATTCAGGAATTACATGAGTGCCCATAATTTTGATTTCTTTAGAATGCGGCTCTATTGGAATTATCAGTTTAATTCCAGTGGAGGTCTCTTCAATTGTAAAATCCACCATATTGCCATCCACCCAAGCAGTGTTAGGATTTTCAATAAGTTTTGAAGGCAAGATCAGAGTAATTTGTTCATTTAGAGTATCGCCAGAAATGGTAAATGTTAATGCATTTTCTTGAGGATCCACATGGACTGCCTTTTGGAGATTAGTGTCTAAAATGTATTTGACCTCAAATCCTAACCCGTTATCGCTGTATCCAGAAGCTACCCCGTCAATGGATTGAACACTTCCAAGATTCTTTACCACATGAACTACTCCATTCATGTAAGGATGAATACTGCAAAAATAGTAAAAATCACCAAGGTCATCAAACTGTCTTGTGTAAGATTCCCCAATAGAAATCAAACCACTATCAAACAGACCGTTAATGTCTCCATCTTTATTAACAGATGTAATAGTATGAGGTGCTGTATCGGCATTACTCCACATAACAGAATCTCCAGGATATATTGTGATTTCACCAGTCGTTATACCTGTTGATTTTTCAGACCAAAAGAAAGGGGCATTTGGGTCAGATGCACCAGTCGGAATTTTAATCTCATAGGTTTCAGCAAAGGCCAAAGATCCAAATCCTGCGATAAATAAAACAAGTAAAGATAAAGCAAAGAATTCCCGCATAACATTATCACCAGAAAACAAGTATTTCAACATTCATGATCGACAAAACATACAAAAACCAGATACTCGTTTCATTGATGTGCAGACGAAGTTTATTTTTGTTACAGGTGGTGTAATGTCTGGCCTTGGAAAAGGCGTAACCACTTCCTCAATTGCAAAATTATTACAGTTAGCTGATCAAAAAGTATCCTGTGTCAAAATAGATCCATATCTTAACTATGATGCAGGAACAATGAATCCGGTGGCCCACGGCGAAGTCTTTGTCACTGAAGATGGTGGCGAATGTGATATGGATATTGGGAATTATGAAAGATTTCTAAACCAAAACATCCCTAAAAGCCATAACATCACAACAGCTCAAGTATACTCGTCTGTAATTGAAGCAGAAAGAAAGGGAGAGTATCTAGGGGCATGTGTTCAAATTATCCCCCATGTGACTGATGAGATAAAAAACAGAATAAAAAAAATTGCTAAAGACGAAAACTTAGACTTTTTGATTGTAGAGTGTGGTGGAACTGTAGGAGATATAGAATCATTGCCATTTTTAGAAGCCCTCAGACAGATGAGAGTTGAAGAAGGTCCACAAGGGGTAATTTTTGTTCATGTTACATTAGCACCTTCACTTGATGTAGTTGGAGAACAAAAAACAAAACCAACACAACATAGTGTTCAGGAACTTAGAAGAATAGGCATTCAACCTGACTTTTTAGCAGTAAGATGTTCTCTCCCACTTGAAGAGAAAACAAAGACAAAGATTGCTATGTTTACAAACGTTACTCCAAAAGATGTTTTATCATGTCATGATGCAAAATCGATTTTTGAAGTTCCACAAATGCTCTATGATCAGGGAATAATGGATGCAATATTTACAAAATTTGGAAAAGTTGGGATGGTCAATGCATCTGCCAATTGGGATCAATGGAATAAGATTGCAGAAAACATGGTAAACCATGAAGACCAAAAAGTAAAGATTGCCATGGTCGGGAAATATGTCACACTTGCAGACAGTTATGTCAGTGTAAATCATGCTCTAAAACATGCAGGCGCAAAAATTGGTAAATCAGTAGACATAGACTGGATAGATTCAGAATCAATTACAGATTACAACATTTTGTCAAATTATGACGGAATATTAGTTCCAGGAGGATTTGGCACAAGAGGATCAGATGGAATTATTAAAACTGCAAACTATGCTCGTGAGAAAAATATACCATATCTTGGTATATGCTTTGGATTTCAATTGGCAGCAATCGCATTTGCAAGGAGTGTTCTAAAATTAGAGGATGCGAATTCCACAGAGATTAAGAGTGATGCAAAGAATCCAATTGTAGATTTACTTCCAGAGCAAAAAGACATTTCAGACATGGGGGGTTCACTTAGACTTGGTGCAAATGAAATAATTATCAAAGAAAACACAAATGCACATAGAATTTATCACAGTTCTGTAATTAGCAAACGTCATAGACACAGATATGAGATCAATAAAAAATACATACCAGAGTTTGAAAAAAATGGAATGATATTTTCAGCGGAAAGTGATGAGGGGAGAAGAATGGAGATGCTAGAAATCCCATCGCAAAGATTCTATCTAGGAGTTCAATTCCATCCTGAATTCAACAGCAGACCAGGTTTTCCTGAAGAATCTTTTGAAGCATTTGT
>NZ_AEXL02000078.1 GCF_000242875.2 Candidatus Nitrosopumilus salarius BD31
GTGGCAAGACCACAGCGCTGAACGCACTGGCTACATTCATCAGACCAGGAGAAAAAGTAGTCAGTATAGAGGATACACAGGAACTAAATCTTCCTCATGAGAACTGGATTCCAGCAGTCTCAAGACAAAACTTTACAGATACGCAGGTAGGAGAAATAAATCAATTTGATCTTCTAAGGGCAGCTCTAAGACAAAGACCAGACATCATCATAGTAGGAGAGACACGAGGAAGAGAGGCATACACATTATTTCAAGCAATGGCCACAGGTCACGGAGGATTTTCTTCAATTCACGCCGATTCAGTAGATGCAACGCTGACAAGATTGACATCATCGCCAATGGATGTTCCAAAGGCTCTAATCTCAAACAGCCTTGATCTTATCACACTCCAACTAAAGATTAGAGTGGGAGACAAATCACTGAGAAGAATAATTCAGGTTTCCGAGATAGACGGAATTGATGAGACAACAGGACAAATTAAAACTCATGAAATTTTCAAATGGAATCCAAAAACAGATGTTCATGAATATATGGGAAATAGTGTAATTTTCAAAAAATTAAAAGAAAGAGATGGGGATACTGAAGAGAAGATCAATTATGAATTAACAAAAAGAAGATTGGCATTAGAGTGGATGGTAAAAAATGACATTCGTGATCATAAAGAAGTATCATCTAATGTGATGGACTACTATGCAGATCCTGAAAGATACTATGAGAGAAAAAGATTGGAGGTTCAACTATGAAACTCGTTGGAAGCAAACAAAAGAAGAAAATCCAAGAAGAATCAGTAGGACAATTACATGTCTATAGCTACAAACTGCTAAATGATCACGTAAAATTTTTGCATCCAAAATTAGTTTCATTGGATAAATCAATCAAACAGGCAATGATGCCAATTCCATTTGAGGTATATGTTTCAAGCATGGTATTTTTCAGCATGATTGCAGGTGCATGTGGTGCTGTCATGGGATTGATTGCATCACAGTTTATCAACATACAGCCAGCTAGCATGGGAATGATTCTTCCACTCTTGAGTGGATTAATGCTTTTTGGAATGACGTTTGGCATTTTACAAATGATTCCAGCAATTAAAGTAAAAAACAGATCAGCCAAGCTAATTGAAGAGATTCCTCATTTTATTGGATACATGTCAACTCTTGCAACAAGCGGTCTCACACTGGAAGGGATTTTCAAGGCAATTGCAAAGGAGGATACTGATGAAGACATCGTAAAAGATTCAAGATTTATTGTTAGAAATATAGATATTTTAGGAATGGATTTGATCAGCGCCATCAAAGATTTGGTCCATAGAACACCTCCAGGACCATATTCAGAACTTCTAGAAGGTGCAATCGTGACTGTCCAGTCAGGAGGAGATCTCAAGGAGTACTTTAACGCAACTGCCAAAGTTCAGCTTGAAGAAAAAAAGATGCTCATGCAAAAAACTACTGAATCTCTAGGCAGTGTTGCAGAAATTTACACGATTTACTGATTGTGTTTCCATTGCTTGCAGTAATCATGCTATCAATTATGGGAATTATGAGCCCTAGTCTTGCAGGATTTGATTTGTTGACGCTAATGAACATACTGACATTTGCAGTGATTCCACTAAGTGGGGTATTGATGCTTGTTATGATGGATACGATGGTGCCAAAGAGTTCCTAGATCACTTCCTTCAGAACATATTGGTGCGTCATTTACTGGATCAATAATTATTGAAACAGTTGCAATGTTACTGTCAAACTCCCCATCATTTACAAAATATGTAAACGAATCAGTTCCGAAATAGTTTTCATTTGGAGAATATTCGAATGTACCATCAGAATTAAAGACCAAGACCCCTTCTGAAACATCATCAATTAATGTAGCAATGATTGGATCATTTTCTGCATCACTGTCATTTGTAATGACATTATTACTTAGAACAGTGTCCTCATCAATAGAATACACGTCATCTTCTGCAACTGGAGGAGTATTATCACATGCATCACCTATTCCGTCACCATCTGAATCAGTTTGGTCCGCATTTGGTGTATTTACACAATTATCATTTCCATCTAGAATACCATCTTCATCTGTATCTTCACCTAATGGAGAAAATGCTGTCAATACTCGTATAAAGTCACCAGGAGTGGATGCCCTAAATGCAAGACAAATTGTATCTGCATCTGCAATTACAACATCGTCTTGATTGTTTTCAAGACCACGTAATCCAGGGTTTTGATATATTGCCCCTGTTGTTGCAGTGTCTTGAAAGACATCAGTTGCTTGGAGTCTAGATGTAGATGTGATAACAGCTTCAATATCTGCATCAAAATCAACACATCCTTCAATTCCTGAATTTACTGGATCATATGCAACATAATGGCTAGCATATGTGCCTGCTGGAAGTACTCCAGGATTTCCAGTAGTTGCTAGAATATCAACATCAAATGAAGAACCAAAGGATAGATTCTGTCCTTCATCAAATGCACGAAGGTTGTCATCGTTGAAATTATTGTTTCCAATTAATCCAATAGGAGGAGTCATTTTGATAAATTCACCATTTAGAGTAGATGCTGAATTGGCATAATCATAACTCAAACCAAAATCAACTGGCCCAACAAAACCATCTGTGATAAAGGCGTAAGAAGTATTTGGAATTGTCATTAGAAGTGTCATCAGTGCTCCAAGAGCAATTAGAGAAAACATGCTCTTAGAAATTGTATTTTTAGTCATTGAAGATTTTGATTAGGAAATTGTAGTTAAATGTAATTATTTGTAATGTTATATTGTTACAAAACAAATTTGATCGTTAAAATAATATAAGAAATTTTTTATTTACTTTTGAAATTCTGAAATCTTGTCTCAGGTTCATCTTGATTCATGTATGCTTTTTTTTCTTTATCTTCGCGTTGACTTCGGCCAAAAGATTTTCCTGTTATTCTTGCAGTAATTCCAACATTGTTTTCTTTTCCATGATTCTACTCAATAATTTTCAAATCTGAGTTCTTTATGAATCAAGAAACAATTGCTGAACTCGTCATCTCATAATGAAATTCAAAAAAGACATCAGGAACAAATCCTGCGAAGTCCAGACATCAGTTATGGAAGAAAATGGTGTATCTGTGCCTAAAAAATTGATTTGAAAAGAAAAAAGGATTATGGTGTAATAATCACCAAATCGTCTAAAGCATCTAATGGATCAGTTCCATCAACATTTACTTCTTGACCATCAGAAATTCCTCCACCATCAGTATCAGAATTTAATGGATCAGTTCCGTAAGTGTTAACTTCGGCGCCATCAGATAAGCCATCTGAATCTGTATCTGCAACTAATGGATCAGTTCCTAAAACAATTTCTTCGTCATCAGTTAATCCATCTCCATCAGTATCTACTGACTCTGGTTCAATGACTGGACAACCATCGTCTGGTGCTGGAATAATATCCATATCATGATTTTTCTCATGAGCTTTTACTGCTTTTTCTGGAATGCTGATCAGAACATATTGCAATTCCTCATCATCAAAATGACAAATGTCAATTTTGTTGTGTCCTGGTGCTGTGGCTTTATCGGCCATTGCAGGAGCAATTGTGGAAATTCCCATCATAATTGCAAACATTGTGATTGCAGTTATTGCTAATCTTTTTGTCATTAATCATACAATTATAGAATTTTTCATAAGGTCACCGCTGTATTTTTGAACAAAATAAACTATTGAAACTGAATTGGCATGAACATAATTGAACAAAAATGAAGATAAGCAACTTTTCAAATTAGGAATTCTTCAGAATGAATCTTTGTCATTTTTGATCCAATAGAAATTCTTTTATTTATTCTTGCCAACGAGCGATTTGCTATTTTTTCTCCATATTCTTCTCTTAATTGAGACATCATCATTGAGCGAACTCTGCCAAACCGAAGTTTTTCAGAAATAATTTTTTCCTCACATTCTAATTCAATATTTAGATTTTTATTCTTTTTTTCAACCACCAATCAAAGTGCGAGACATGTATCAAAAAGTAAATGATGTTCAAAAAATACAACAATATGAAAAACCATTAGAAATTCTCTAAAATGTCCTATTTGCACATAAATTCTATTTTGAAGCTGAAAAGATGTAGCATAGAAGTAAAAATGGAACTTTAATGAAAAATCAACTAGTAAAGACGATTAACACCAGCAATATCGCCCGTGTAAAGATCACGTTTTATGGTTTCACCATTACTAGCATAAGCATACATTGTTTCTAGCGTACATGTTGAATCTGGGTGCCCCATTCCCACAGCATGCCCAATTTCGTGGGTTGCAATATTATCAAAGTCCATTGAATTTGAATCACCATTATCACTCCAACTAAATGACACAACATCATACACTTGATCCCATTCTGCAATGTATCTTTGTGACGGTGGGCCTGAAGTAGTTCTCCAAACCCATGTAGCTGCAATTACTCCATCTTCAGCAATATCTCCAAAGGCAACTTCATTCTGGTCATTCATAGATTTACCAATAGAGTTAACATCAACTGTAATTGAAGAATCCAAATTTCCCATAATTGCATTAGATGCACCATCAGCAGTTTCCCATTCGTTAACTGCATTTATCAAAATTCCAGTCACATCAATTCCAGAGGGAGCATTAACTGTAGATACATTCCATGGTTCTTCTGCTCTCCATTTAGCACCTGAAGTGATGTATGAATAACACGAACTTGTTCCACTTCCACTGCCTCCACCACCTTTACCGTTACCATTACCAGGGGTTCCACTTGGTTTTGCAAATTCTTGTTCAGAGAAAACATACAATGTTCCTTGCAAGAGTTTTCCATCATGGACTTTGTATCCAATATCAAATACACCAGGTCCAATTTTTTTAGCATTTTCAGGAATAGAAACTACTGCCATCTCTTTTGCTTTAGAACTTGCTTGTTCAGGAACTGAGAAAGCAGGAGTAATAGAAAGAGTAGCAGCTAGGGCAAAAATTAACATAAAAGATAGAAGTTTTGTATGATTCACTAACAGTTTGTTTCAAAATTAGCATTTAATGTTTCCGTGTCATTCATCTATGTTACACATTTAGATTCAAATCTGTTGAGGCTTGAACCTTTCTAAGAGATAAAATGAGATGCTAAACAATTAAGACATGGAATAATTTTAGAATCATAAATGGCAGCTAAAGTAAAATGCTCTCATATCTTGGTGGCAAAGCAGAGTGAATCACTAGCCATACTAGAGAAGATCAAAAAGGGTGAAAAATTTGGAAAATTAGCAAAAGAATTCTCCATAGATACAGGTAGCGGAAAAAAAGATGGCAATCTAGGCTATTTTACTAAAGGTATGATGGTAAAACCATTTGAAGATGTTGCATTTAAATTACAAATTGGGGAGATATCTGAACCAGTAAAAACTGAGTTTGGATATCATATTATCAAAAGATTTGAGTGAGATTATACAGATTTTGATTGTTTTACTTTCTCAAAATCATCGTTAATTTTCTGACTAATTTTGTCAAAATCAGCGCGGATTTGTTTGTGGAGTTCCCTTTCTTTTTGAATCAAAATTTTCATTTCTTTTGTTTTGTTAGATTTAGCCATCATATCTAATGCCCAGATTAAGTTTAGAATGTGATTATCAATTTCAGCATCTAAAAAACCAAAATAAAATACACAACATTATTTTCCACCATAGTCATAGAGAAAATAATGGTATTAACACAGAAAAACCTAGAAGATATTCTAGGATTTGTAGAAAAATCAATTAATAATTTGGCGAAAGAAACATTTGAAAATTTAGAGATAGAAGGAGGAATCAAAGGAATGGAAAATTTTCTTCAAAATCAATTTGATGTGAGATTAGAGAATTTACTTGGAGCAAAAAACAGTAGCATTCATCATTTAGAATCACAAATGAAAAACATAGTAATACAAAGAAAGCAAAATATATTTGAAGAAATTTTTAACCAATACAAAAACTAGAGAAATGCATCTAGTCCATTTTTTTGTGATTCTATCTCTTGATTTTTCTTCAATACATTAGTCATTTTATCACCCATAGATTTGGCAGAAGTCATCTTTCGTTTCCCTATCCAATAATATGTTTCATCTATCGTATTTTTAGCAATCAGCACTACTAGTTTACCAGTATCTTTTCTTCCAGTTCTACCTCGTCTTTGAATATATCTTACAGAGCTTGGAACATTATCATAGAAAATCACTTGATTTACTTCTGCAATATCTAAACCTTCTTCACCAACACGAGTTGCAATTAATACTCTAAAAAGGCCATCTCTAAATTTTTGCACGATTTCTATTTGCTTTTTTTGTTTTAGTCCTGCCTCTCCTGCCTTTCCAATTAAAATTCCTGCAGAAATTCCCTGTTCAGTGAGTTTATTGTAAATCAAATCCACAGAGTCTCTATAACTTGTAAAAATCAAGGCCTTACCAGGAACAGATTCAAGAATTTCTTTTAGTTTAGGAATCTTAGAATGTTCAATTCCTCTTGATTGTGCTTCCTTTGCAAGATGTATTGCCCTAGTAAAGTTAGGATCAACCTCAAAGAGATCTTTTACACCTACACCTTTTTTTGCTTGAGCACGCTCACAAAATTTCAGAAAAGGAGTAATCCCATGAGCCTCAAGTATGTTTAGGGCATAATGGATTCGAATAGCAGTGAATAACGGTTTTGCAGAGCGTCTGTTCTGATTTAGGACAAACTGTCTGATTCTAAGTAGAGCTGAAAGAGATTGTTGTTCTGCCAGTTTTATCCCATTCTTTCTCAGTACATCATATCTTTCATCTAATGCTAATTTTAACAATGTTTGAATTGCTTTAAGTTCTGGTGGAAGTTCTACATTAATCCATTCAGTATGAGTTTCCTGTGTGTATGGTTTTACATCAGGACTATCTTCATTTCTTTCGGCAACACAAGAAATTCTTAATCGAGATAGAATTTCAGTGGCTTTGTCTTTTTCACTTGGAAGTGTAGCAGTCATCCCAACAATTCTGACTGTTGAATTTTCAAATCTTTCTGCAATTCCAGAATAAGCATAGTCACCAATAGTTCTATGGACTTCATCAAAAATAACAAGACTGAATTGATTAGGAGAGATGATTTGTCTATTTAGATCATTTCTAGCAATTTCAGGAGTAGCACAAATTATACTATTATTCCAAAGTTTTGTTCGTTTTTGAATTGGATCCTCTCCAGTAATTAACGAGATATCATCCAATGTAAGATGTGTTTTTAAAAATTCATAATGTTGGTTAACTAAGACTTTGGTTGGGGCTAAAAATAAGACTGCCCCATCTCCTTTTGACAAATAGTCTGCGATTATTTGTAATGCAATTGCTGTTTTTCCAAGACCGGTAGGTAAAACCACAATACAATTTTCTTTGATTGCCTGACTAGCAAGATTTACTTGATAGTCTCGTTTCTCTATAGAATCTTTTTTTTACATATTTTTTTCTCAATATACTGCATCAATCTACTC
>NZ_AEXL02000077.1 GCF_000242875.2 Candidatus Nitrosopumilus salarius BD31
CTCCTGAAGAAAAAACCATCCTTGTTCAGTACGGGATAAAAAAATATGAAAATGAAGATACTGTTACTGAGAAACTAAAGACCATATTATCTGAAAAAGACATTCAAAGAAACATTGATACCCTTATTGGAACGCAAAGAGTTCGTCGAATTGGACCTGAAATACTTCAAAACAATGAAAGTCATACTGAATTGCCTGAACTACCTGAAAACCTCAAAGATGTAATAGAAAATCTTTAATCTGAAAATTCTTAAATTAGTGACTGAACTGACTTTGGTATGAGTAAATTAATTTTATTTTGCAGCATTTTGACTTTGACTGTTCTTTTATCATTTTCAATGAACTCGGCATATGCACATCCCCATTCTGGTCAAATAGCAATTAACAGTCATACACATGAACCACAAACCGAAATCATTCCACTAGATGGAAAAATTGGACTTGAAAAATCAACTATTTTCTTTCATGCCCCTGAATCTAACACATTACCATGGGCCTTTGTTGAAGGAAACATTTCAAATCATGTTGCAGGATATCCTGTCATAATTCAAATTTACAAAAACAATGGTGCTGTTCATTTCGCTCAGACAGATGTAAAAGCTGATGGTGATTACGAATACAAATTCCGAGTTTTAAATTCTGATAATGGAGTGACGACCAAAATTTTTAATGGAGATTATTCAGTTGTAATCTTCAAAGTTGTATATCTAAATCAAAATAGTGTGATTTAGAATCCACGTAATCCCTGTGGACGCATAATCTCTGGGTGTTGTTTCATCCATTCTACTTTGTCTATCATATCTTGCTTGTCCTGCGGAAAAGTACCTTTGACGGTGTATGCATTTGAGCCATGATTTGCTCTAAACACAATCTCATCTTTGGTGTCTATCTTGCTTATCAAGTCATGAAGTTCATCTAATGATTCATCATCATTAATTCTAACAAATTCACCTTGATATTTTTCTAAAAACTCTTGTTTAATTCCATTTTCTAGATATAGCGTTAAAGCCCCTACATAGTTTGGTGAACAAGCACTAATTACTTCAGCAGTTCCTTTGATGTGTTCTTTGGAATATTTTTTTCCACCAAGCCCCAAAATTACCATGCAAGACATCACATATCCAGCTTCTTTTGCCTTGTTGACTGATTTGATAATTGTTTTTGCAACCGCTCCCTTTGTTACTTTTTTTAGAACCGTATCTGAACCACTCTCTATTCCCAAATAGAACATATCCAATCCGGCTTCATTCATTCTCTTTAGTTCTTCAGGAG
>NZ_AEXL02000076.1 GCF_000242875.2 Candidatus Nitrosopumilus salarius BD31
TATTCAGTTGGGGCTGTCACCAAACAACTAACCGTTGTTGGTCTTAAGTTCCAATATTTTTTAAAATTGAGAGGATCAGGTTTTTTCTAATCACATTTAATTATCACTAGTTGCAAGTAAGGATCTACTTTTTATTTTAGATCTGCGTATATTATGGTGGAAAGCTGACACAATATCCAATTGTCCGTATGCTGGTGATTGTTTACCGGTCTTGGCATACCTGCAGGACTGTGTAAAGGTTAAACCGCGATAGTCAGCTTTCAAAATTTTAAAAAAGTAAAGAAATTTCTGTGTATTGTGAATATCAAAATAGGTTGTACTGGTTGGAGCTATCAAGGATGGTTAGGAACCTTTTATCCTAAAAATCTAAAAAGTTCAGAATGGCTCAAATACTATTCACAGATTTTTGATATTACTGAAATAAATTCCACATTTTACAAAATTCCTGCTCAAGAGATTGTTAGAAGATGGAATGACGATACACCAAGACATTTTAGATTTACAGCAAAATTTCCATCAATTATTACTCATGAAAAGAAACTAGATAAGGTGAATTCAGAAGTATTTTCATTTTTATCATCACTTTCTCCTATTCATGAAAAGATATCAGCACTAGTTTTACAATTGCCCCCATCATTGTCATTTGAAGAAGCAAAACCAAGATTAGTGGAACTCTTTGAATTGTTACCAGATGATTTTGTATATCCGATTGAAGGAAGACATGAATCTTGGTTTACAGCTGAAGCAACTACATATCTTAAACAAAACAAGTATTGTCTTGTATGGAATGAGGTTGCAGGAGTTAACAATCCAATGCAAATTACATCAGATTATCTTTATGTTAGATTGATTGGAGATCGTTCAATTCCAGATTCAGAGTTTGGAAAAGTTTCAAAAAACAAAGATAATTTAATTGAAAAATTGGCAAATAAACTCCAAGAAATTAAAGACATTCCACTAGCCATGATAATGGCAAACAATCACTTTGAAGGGTTTGGCCCTGCCACTGCAAATTCTTTGAGAATGTATCTTGGAATGAAAGAATTGGCATGGGAAGAAAAAAAGCAAAAAAGATTAGGAAATTTTTAGAAACAGAAAATGATGCCATATCAGAAAATCATTTTGAAAATTTAATGCAATTAGGGTAACATACTAGTACCAAATCCTATAGCCTCACCAAAATAATAGCCAGATAGTATTGTCCCAGTTGACCAGATGCAAGAACCAGCAAATGTATAGAAAACAAATTTTGGAATTCTCATTTCTAGTAAACCAGCTGGAACAGAAATCATTTCCCTCATTACAGGAACCATTCTTCCCAAAAATACTGCTTTGTCTCCATACTTTTCAAACCAGGTCTCAACTCTTTGTAATTTTTTTTCTGATACTTTGACATATCGCAAATAGCGAAGTAAAACAATTCGTCCAAGTTTTAATGCAATAAAGTAGATTGCAGAAGTTCCAATTGTAGCACCAATCGCTCCAAGAATAACCATTGGTATTAGTCCCATTAAAGGAATTCCCTGTTGATATGCCAGAAATCCTGCAGTTGGGAATACTGCCAGAGTTGGAATTGGCGGAACTATAGTCTCAAGTAAAGCTGCTAAAAATATCCCTTCATAGAGATGTTCGCCTAAAAATTGAGAAATCCACAATAGAAGGGAATCAAAGGGTTCCATTTGCTTCTGACAATGAAATCTTCCTAAATTACTTTACGAGTAGAAATTTTGAGAAACTAGTCACAATTAAGACTGAAATCAGGGTTTAAGAAAAACCTTCAGTGTGTCTGGTTTTTTTGCATACTCAATTGCTTCAGAAAAATTCTCCAAAGGAAATGTAGAATCGATCATAGAATCAACTGAGACAATTCCGGTAGCAAGTGCATCTATTGCAGGCTTGAACAGGCCACAACGAGAACCAATTAAAGTAATTTCATTAACTACTGTGGGAGTCAAATCAAGATTTTCCCTAGATGCAATAGTAGATTTTAAGATTACAGTTCCACGGGGTTTGATCAATTTCATAGTGTCTGAAAATCCAGAATTACTTCCTGTGGCCTCTACAACTAAATCAAAAGATTGCTTATCTGAATGTTCAATTCCTAGTTTTATTTTTATTCCAGCATTCACCAAATTTTGTAATTTGTTTTTGTGTCTACCAAAGCATGTAATATTAGGGCATGATAATTTTAAAACTTGAATAA
>NZ_AEXL02000075.1 GCF_000242875.2 Candidatus Nitrosopumilus salarius BD31
AATTACAACTGCATCAACAGCTTTAATCATTTTAATTACGGCCTCTCGTTTGGTTGAAATCCAAAAATCTATTGTATCACACATTGAAAATTTTACTTTATCAAATTCTTTGATCAATGAAGTATTTTGTTCAGGATCATTGTTTGCAAGATATACAAATTGAGATTTTCTATAAGCTTCAGGTACAGTTGCTTTGAAATTTCCAAGTACATTTAATTCTGTTTTTAAAGTTGATCTAGTACTCAACGTATCATCATACTTACCATCATAACGAAATGTTTTACCTTCTTTGATAGTCAATCCTTGTAAATCAAGATACTTTGACAAGATTCTATGATGCTGTTTTGGAAAGTCTTTACCAACAACTGCAATTAACCCTGTATCTACAAAATTACTTGCTGAAATTGCTGCAAATGTTGCTGCGCCACCTAGAACATTCTTTAATGTTTTTTTTGGAGTTCTAATAGTGTCTAACGCTGTTGATCCAAAAACAGTAAGCATTTGGTAAGAAATTAATTTTGATGTATAAATTCTCTTGCCTGTTCCTCTGTTGGATAATATACAAAAGGTACATCAATGGATGTAACTATTACATCATATTTTGTTACTCCTGTAATCCTTACAGATTGTGATTCTTCATTTGTATTGGAGTCTGTATGAAAAGTTCCTTTAACAAAACTACTATCTAATGGATATAATGTGAATGATTCTAGCTGACCCTTTCCAATAATCTCATCATTATCTATAACAAAGAATTCAGTTTCACCTGCAGTCATTATTAATAATGAAGGATTTTCAAAACGTAATTCAATATTATAGTTTGAACCACTTTCAGTTTCATCAAGCAATTCACTCTGTGAAATACTGACACCTATTTGTGATGCAGAGGCATATTGTGAATATCCAAAAATACTCATACCCAATAGAAATAGAACTACTATGCCTGCCTTTTTGGATGATTTCATGACTAATTCTCTAAAAATTACATTTTAACTCAAAAGGGAAAAAATTCCAATAAATTGTGTAAAAGTTTTGATCTAATCTTTAAGCTCATTAGAGCTAACAGAATAAATCAAAATTATCTGATTATTTATCAGTGGCAAGAATCAAACTTAAGCTAGGGGAAAATGAAATTGAGGTTGACTCTAGAGATTTTTATGTTGATAATCAAACCTTGGGGGAAATAATTGACAACATTTCACAGCATTTACCAGACAATCAAGCAAAAATCGTTTATGAAACTGAATCTAGCCAAAAACCAACCGAATTTGAGCATCCAGCTCAGTTTGGTTTAGAATATCTAGATGATGCTGAAGCATATGAGCCAGAATTTAACGAACCGAAATACATCACACCTCATGAAATTAAATCAAAATTAAGAATTTTAGAGACAAGTAAATTCTTTGATTCTCCCAGAACAGTTACTGAAATTGTACAACAGCTTAGAGAATATGGTTGGGCTGCAGGTCCATTAGATGTGTCAAAGGCTTTAGCAAAAATGGCATCAAACAAAGAAATTATGAAGGACTCTAGTGAAAATAGAACCCATTATTTTGTTCAAGAATCACTAGTGGTTAATTAAAAGAATAATTACACTTTTCACAATTAGAAAAAACTTCACCATCTAAGTGATCAAAATGAGTATTACATTGTTTACAAGTATGATGCATGTCAAAATATCCATCATTTTCAACTTGTCCAACTCTACTTGATTCAAGTTCTGTACTCTTGCATTTTATACAATGACAGCCACATTCAATCTCCATATTATTCTCCGATAATGTATGTATAGTTGCGATACCTATACAAATCATTGGAAAAGAAAAGGGAGATTCCCTTAGAAATTGATGATCATTTCAAACTTTTTGGGAAAGAACCATGGGAAGTAGACTATGGTGAAAAATGCCCCATTTGTGACGTCCGAATTGATGAATATGGTTTTTGTAGCTGTGGTTCTAGCGGAGATTAAATTTCCTAATTAACGGAATAGATAATATCATTAAAAATCCAACTGCTAAAGGTGCAAAAATCGGAAACTCGGGAACAACAGTTGTTCCTACAATCATTATTTTACTTGCTGCATCTGGTTTATAGTTAAGCCATACATGTGTTCCATTGTTAAAATCACGGAAGAATATAGGTTCATCATTTTGTAATACTGTATATGGTTCCCATAACAACTCTAATGGAATTATTGTATTTACATATCTATCTCCATCTGAAATATCAAATGTAATACTCTTTGTTGGTTGATCAAAAATAAAATTATCGATATTTGTGTAACCTCTAATTTCTACAACAAATTCTTTGTCTTCCCATTTTATATTTTAAATTTTTTTGGCTCATCAATCGTATACTCTAATAGCATCTGACATCCATGACACGTAATTCCTTTTTTATCATCTAAAAAAACAGTACGATCATTTGCATAAACCACATCTACTTCTTCAGGAAAAATAAATGAAGTTGTTTCAAGATATCTAAAATTCCATGTCCAAACATTGTCTTTTTGAACAAGCACATCTTCAATATTGTATTCTAAAACAGACTTTTCATTAGATGGCATTATCAGTACTCCGTTATTGTCTCCAATGACCGTAAATTGCTGCTCTTCTCCTTGTTCATTTGTTACTATGATATCCGAAACTGTTCCATAAACCAATTCAACTTGCTTTGGTATGTTTGACGATTGTATAACATGCCTGACATGAACATCCCCTGCTGAATTTATGGTCACTTCGACAGATTTCTGTACCGCTTTTTCTCCAAACGAAATTTGTGCCTCAGCTACAGGAATAACTGATATTGTCAATAAAATAACTAAAAGCCCAAAAAACTTTGTTTTCATTTATTCCACTGTCACATGATTCATTGATGCTTTTTCTAAAGGACAGTCATTACCATCTCTTTGAAGATTTACAATTTTATCTGCAACATCCATTCCATCAATTACCTCCCCAAATACAGTGTATTGTCTGTCAAGGAATGTACTATCAGATGTTACTATGAAAAACTGTGAACCAGCACTATCTGGATCTTGTGATCTAGCCATGGAAACAATACCTCGTAAATGGGATCTTGAATTGAATTCAGCTTTTATGCTGTATCCTGGCCCTCCCATTCCCCATGAACCTTTGTTATCGGTCTTTGTGTTAGGATCGCCACCTTGAATCATAAATCCAGGAATCACTCTATGAAAAAGAGTTCCATCATAGAATCCATCTCTAGCTAATTTTTCAAAATTTCTTACAGTTTCAGGAGCCAATTCAGGCAGAAGTTTAAATGATATCTTTCCAAAATTAGTTTCTATATTTGCTGTAGTCATAAAAAATAATCTGCAATTATATCATAAGAGTCTTTTGCGAAAAACTCTTCAAAAATTCTTATAGATGTTTAATGTACTTTGAAAAATCTATACATATCAGTACGTTATTCGTTGATCTCTAACTAAAACTTTTTTTAAGATTTTTTTAATTTGTTCTAAATCAAAATATGAATTTATTAAATATGACAATTCAAAAATCCAGAAGTTATAGTCTTATATAGAACAATTAAAATTTAGAATTCGTTGAATCGTACAAACCAAAGCACGATAATTAAAGAAGCGATTAATTCTTATCTTGACAAGGGGGTAACCGACAAACAGGATATCTACACCAAAGTTGTTGATGAACTTGGTGTTCCAAGACCAACTGTAAGAAGAGTTGCAAGAGATCTGAGAACTGAGCTATTGCAAAAGATCCAAATCTTACAATCTGATATGCCTAAAACAACTACCTCTGAAGAAGACGAATAAATTCGGCTCTTTTTTCTTTTTAATTATATCTTTTTGTGATTTTTAGCATTACCGTTATAAATAATGAATTTTTTAAACAATTATGGGATATTTGGGCAATCATTTGGCTACAGTAGTGACTGGAGTCTTCGCAGCAGTACTAACTGGACTTTGGCCAATCTTTGTTGATTTTGCACCAATACTGAATTTTGTATTTATTATATGCGTTCCAATTACTTGGTTTCTGACATTTACATGTTGGATATCCCAAAAAAGTACTGATTATATGCATAAACATGCACCAGCACATGCTCACAATGAAAAAAAAAGCTTGAGTAATTTACAAACTATTCAAACCACAACTACGGGTAACCAAGTCAGTCTTTCAGAAATTAAACAAGTTCAAGGCGAATTATCTGCAGAACTAAGTAGTCTAAAAGAATCTGTAAAACTAAAAGACAGTGAAATTGAAAGATTAAATCAAGAGATATCTAATTTGCAAACTCTAGTACAGATTGAATCATTAAAAACTGAATTGGCTAATCTAAAAATGCTAGCTTCTAAACACAATTCCAAGAAATAGATCTTAACTTTTACAATGAGAGCACTCTATTCCATGATTGCTCTTACACCCAGGACAACTAACTGCACCTCCAAAATGACATTTACATGAACACAGTTCTGTTGGATCCTTTTTCAAACTCATTAGTATTATTACTACATAATGTCAATATTTGACTTTTGCATTTTAAACGTGAATAAATTGGATTAAATCTTATATTTTTTAGAGTTGTTTTAAGATGTTTAAATCTATAATTTCTACTAGTCTGAATATAGCTGTTTATTGTTCTATGGTTTTTCTCACAAACTCATTTACAAAACAAATTTTTCTTTAAACTGAATTAATTTAATAAACAATTCCATTTGAATTGAAAAAAGTTCTAATCAATTTTTTGATAAATAATAAACCTGCTTGGGAATTTACGGAGTTACTTATTCAAAATTATATTTCAGATTATGTGAGTATTCAGATTTTAAATAATAATTTTATTTTAGCAAATAATTATGGAATTTTACTATGCTTAAACTAATACAAATGAATAATTTTCAATCAAGCTTGGAATACTGAATTTTGATGAAGGTCAAATTGAGGCTATTTTTGAGTATATTTACTGTGAAATTTTCATAATCTATCTGTACATTAATCTCAATGTAATTTGGAAGCAATCTGTAAAGTATCATCTACCATTTCTTTTAGTTTATTTTGTCCATCTATATTTGAAAGAGAATTTTCAGTAATAGATTCTGTAGTAAGGAAAACTGGTTTTGGATTTGTTACTACTCTAAAATATGATAATAATTGCGTAACCAATGTTTGAACATTGATAAAACCTATAGTTCCAGAGCCCAAAATTGTGATTCCTGCAACCTTTCCAGAAGTTTTTTTATAATTGATATATTCAAACAGATTTTTTAATGCTGAACTAAAAAATGAATTATAAATTGGAGTACCAATCAACCACACATCGGCATTTGTAATATCCTCAATTGCCATCTTTGTAACGGTATTGTATTCTTCATCTGGTCCTCTATAATACTCAATTTGATCTTCAGAAAGATTGATTAATTTTGTATCTTGGTTTTTTGATTTAGTATATTCATAAACATATTTCATAATTATTTGTGTATTGGAATTTTTTCTTGGACTACCAGAAATTACAACTACTTTCATAGTTACAACTAATTGTCTTTGTATTTAAATTCCAATAATTATTTGAAATAAAGCGGGTTTGGAGGGCTTCGATCCCTCGACCTGTAACTTAGGAGGCTACTGCGCTATCCATGTTTCGCGTCAAATTGACTCTGCGCCACAAACCCAGCAAAAAAAACATTCTTAATTATTTAAGCGTAATCCATATTTTCTTTGATCATATTTTGAATACTTTTCCAATTTTTATTTTCTTTATCATTCCATTTTTCAAAGTATACTACATCTTTCAAATCAAGTCTTGGTAACCAACCTGCACTTTCAAGATCTGGTTTTTCTGCAAAATCATCTACATATCCCAAGCACAAATATGCAACAGGAATTACATGATCTGGTAATTCTAGAGATTCTTTTAGTATTTGATTAGACAATATGCTTACCCAACCAAGACCTATACCTTCTGTTCTTGCTGATAACCACAAATTTTGAATTGCACAACATACACTATACAAACCTGCTTCTGGAATGCTTGATCTACCAATTACAAATGGACCAAATTTTGTAGGATCATAAGTTACACAAAGATTTACTGGAGATTCTAAGATTCCTTCTAACTTGAATGAAAGATACTTTGATTTTTTTGGATCTTCTATTAATTGAGATGAACGACTTTTCTCTTTGTCAAAAGATTCTTTTATTTTCTTTTTTGTTTCAATGTTTTTTATTAAAATAAAATTCCATGGTTGAGAAAATCCTACTGATGGAGCATGATGTGCAGCATGAAGAATTTTTGATAAAATGTCATCTTCGATGGGTTTTGAGGTAAAATGTGATCTTACATCCCTTCTTGAATAAATTGCCTTATAGAAACCTCTTTTCTCCGCTTCAGTAAAATCACTTGTCATCTATTACACTCTTTTTTTCTTTTTATTCATTCTTTTGTTAAACGTTAATAATTCCCCCTCATACCTTGTACCTCAATGGGCCGGTAGTCTAGCTGGTTAGGATACTGCCTCGACACGGCAGTGATCGTGAGTTCGAATCTCACTCGGCCCACTTTTTAATTAATAACCACTTTTGAATTCTTTTTCAGATTCACTCCAAGAAGTTTGTGTTATGATTCGTCCTTCTGCAGTAAAACTAGTAATCTTACCATTTACAACATCTTCATAGATTTCTGAATTTTCATCAGACTTGCTTAAAATGAATATGTTTTTCAAAGGAACTTCTGCCCCTTCGTGGAATAATGCTCTACCTGGTAAGGCAATATCTGCCGTTGAATATAACCCAGAGCCCAATAACACATCATCGGCATAAAGCTGATAGTCTATAGTTGAAACAGTCAATGTTTTATCACTTGGATTTTTTATCAAAAATGTGACATCTAATTTTACTTGATTATTTGCTGCATTTGAATCTCTTAACTCTACACTAACCAAATTAATTTCAATTTGGTCAAGATCTACATTATCTAAACTTGCATAGAAAACAATTCCGCCCATTAACGCAAAGACACCGCCAATTGCTACATAAACTGTCATTTTACTTTGGAGTGCCATTTCAATGTTAACAGATTTGTACAACTAAAAAAGGTTGTCAAGATCCAAATACATAATATTTGATTTAAAATATGATAATCTATGAGTGCAATAGAACAAGCAATTCTTACTTGGATTCATCTTGTTTCAGCTGCAATATGGGTTGGAGGTTCACTTTTCATTGGAATTGTATTTTCACCACTTCTAAAAACAATGAGTAACTCTGTTGAAGAAAGAATGCAAATAATGATTCGTGTTGGAAGACGGTTTAACAAAATTGCAGTTCCATCATTGATTATTCTCATGACAACTGGATTGTATAGTTCATTTGCTTTATTGAGTAAACCTGATTTACTTGTCGGAACAAGTTATGGAACTTTTCTAATAATCAAAATATTACTTGTAATTGCACTGATTGTGACTTATGTAATTCATGTAAGAGTAATTCGTAAAGATGTGGAAGTAAAAATTATGTCAAATCAAATGTTAAATCCTGACATTCAAAAATTAAGAAAAAAAATTATAATTCTTGGAGAAATCACCGTAGTTTTATCAGTTGCAATTCTATTTTTTGCATCATTGCTTGATGCTGGAGTCTGATATCCCTTCTATAATTACCTCAAACCCTTCTTTTATCTTCCCAATTCCATATTTACAACCTGTAATTTTTGATGTTACAAACAAATTTGTCTCTAAATGTTTTGTAATTTCTTTAACTTGAAATCTTGTTTTTTCATTTCCTAAACTTGCAGGAACCACTAGCATATCTGCTAAATTATCATCTACTGCTAAGGAATTTGTAAATTTATCAACATCTATATCGAATCTTTGTGTTTTTTTATCAAATAATGCATCAACTCCTATAATTGAATTTTCATCAATACTGTAAATCAATAATGAGGCTCCTGAATCAACTGCATCTTGATTTTTAATTTCTTCCTCAACAAGAAAATTTTTATCAGTTAATTCCCTTTTAATTTCTTTAATTTGATTTCTAATTCTTTCTTCTGATATTTTTGAAAATGTAGAAATTAATTTTACATAATTAGTTTTTCTTTTTGTAAGTGATGTTGATTTTAAATGTGAAGGATATACTTGTAAACTAATTTCCCCACCTCCTTTTGGATAATATCCACGTTTAGTTAATTCAATTGAAAATTTTATTCCCATTCTTGAATATGCTTCTCTAAGTACATGTTGAGTATAATCAAATGTAGGGCTCCAAGGAACATCTGTACCACCTTTAATTCTTAAATTGAGCTTTTTTTGAGAAATCGATACAACAGGAATCAAAACTTGTGCAATTAATGAAATACTTCCAGCTGTTCCTACATCTTCAATTAATTGTAAACTTTCAATATTATTTGGAATAAATTTTAGTTCCGTAGATCCAATCTCTGCTCCAATAACTTTAGCATTTGATATCTTTTGAAGAATGTTTATTGCAGTAAGATGTTGTGGTCTTAATCCAGGAATTTTTCTATTTTTTCTAATGTTTTCTAGATGAATTGGTTGTTTGGTTATACATGAAAGTGTAATGGCAGAGCGTATTATTTGTCCTCCACCCTCACCATAATCTCCATTAATTTTTAGAAAATCCACAATTATTTCTGATAATCACTCTTTATGATAGTTTTTTAAAAAGAATTTTTCTATATTTCTGTATGAATGGCTTGTTAATAGGAAGATTCCAACCTTTTCATTTAGGCCATCTTGAGGCATTACGTTTTGCATTATCAAAAGTTGATAAATTGTGGGTAGGTTTGGGCAGCTCTAACAAACCTGTAGAAAAAAACAATCCATTTACTGCTGAGGAACGAAAAGAAATGATTCTATCCTCAATTGATGATTCAATGAAAGAGAAAATTTCTATTTATTTTATTCCAGATGTAGATAATCATGTAAAGTGGATTGAAAAAATAGATACAATTGTTCCCAAATTTGATATAATTTTCTCTAATGATGAATTAACAAAACATCTGTATTCTAAAAGAACAACCCAAGTTGTTTCTATTCCATTTTTGAATAGAGATGAATTATCTGGAACTCACATTAGAGATCTCATAATTAGCGATCAAAAATGGGAAGATCTGGTTCCTGAAGGTACAAAAAATTTTTTGAAAAACACTAGTGCTAGAGAGCATCTAAAAAATCTCTAATTATAAATAAACCCCATATTGTACTGACAGATAGATAACATATGGAATATCTTTCAATGCTTCCTGGTCCAACAAATGTACCTAATAGAGTTATGAGAGCAATGCTTGCACCTATCATTAATCACAGGAGTGATGATTTTGTAGAATTATACACTGATGTTGTGGCAAAAACTCAACAAGTTTTTGAAACACAAAATGATATTGTTGCTTTATCTGCATCTGGAACTGGTGCAGTAGAAGCAGGAGTAGTAAATTTAGTTAAAAAAGGCGATAAAATTATCATTCCTGTAAATGGAGAATTTAGTGGTAGATTAGCACAACTAATTGAAGGTCAAGGTGCGAATGTTGTAAAACTTCAAACCCCACCTGGACAAAATGCAACTTTTGAACAAATTAAGGAAGCATTTGATAATAATAAAGATGTTAAAGCATTCTATGTTGTTCACAATGAAACTTCAACAGGAACAATGGTAAATTATCTTGATAAAGTATCTGATTTAACATCAAGAAATGATGCATTCTATGTTGTAGATTCTGTTTCATTACTTGGCGGTGCCCAACTTCCAGTCGATAAATGGAATATTGATGTATGTATGACTGGCGCACAAAAAGCAATTGCTGCTCCTCCAGGAATTTCACCAATATCTGTTAGTGCAAAAGCCAAAAAATACATGATAGCAAATCCACCCCCAACAATGTATTTCAATTTAGCAAGATACTTCAAATATTATGATGAGGAAAAACATACTCCTTTTACACCAGCACTTCCGTTACTTTATGCGTATAGAGAAGCATTAACAATAATGTTAGAAGAAGGATTACAAAATGTCTTTAAACGCCATAAAGTTTGTTCAGATGCGTTATATTCTGGATTAAGTGCAATGGGTCTTACTCCATTTGCTAAAGAAGAAGATCGTTCAATCTCAATAGTTGCATTAAATTACTTGGAAGGACTTCAAGACAAAACTTTCAGAAATACACTAGCTGATAAATTCAAAGTATTAGTTGCAGGTGGATTTGGTGATCTTAAAGGCAAAGTATTCAGAGTTGGATGCATGGGAGAAGTTAGCCCATATCATGTAATGAGAACAATCTCTGCAATTTCATCCACCTTAGCAATGATGGGATATGATGTAGATGCTCAAGCAGGACTAAAGACTGCAGAAGAAAAACTAAAAGCTCTCTAAACCCATGTTAACTTAATATAAGGAAATTCGAGACCGATCACATTGACTTTCAATAAAGGCTCACTGATCCTAATTGATTATACTGCAAAAGTAAAAGACAGTGACGAGATATTTGATACAACCATTGAAGAAGATGCAAAAAAATATTCTATTCACGAACAAAATGTCAAATATCAACCAAAACTAGTTTCTATTGGAGAAGTATCTTATCCTGTTCTAAAAGGATTGGATGAAGCACTTGCAAAAACTTCGGTTGGAGATAAACTAACTGTCGAAGTTACTCCTGACAAAGGTTTTGGTGAAAGAGATGCTGGCAAAGTTAGAATGATACCTGTTAGGAAATTGGGAGAAGATGCAGAAAAAGTTTCAGTAGGTGATACTATTGAAGTTGATAATAAAAGAGGAATTATTCGTTTTATCGGTTCTGGTAGAGTTCAAGTAGATTACAACCATCGATATGCAGGAAAAACAATTCTTTTTGATGTGAATGTCATTAAATCACTTGAATCTCCTAGTGACAAAATTGATTCAATTCTTAAAAATAGACTCCCAGTTGAGGATGCAAAAATTTCATTTGATTTGAAGGATAAAGAAGTAAGTATTGTCATTCCTGAAGAAATTTTACGTGCTGATGGTTTGCAAATTATGAAACACTTTATCCAACTAGATATTTTCAAATTTGTTCCGACCTTGGAAAAGGTAAACTTTGTTGAGACACATGTCAATAAACAAACTCAAGAAAAGAAACCTGAACCAAAGGAAAAAGTACCCGAACAAAAAACTGCTTAAATTAAATAATTTTACAAGTCTTTGCAAGATTTCTTGCTCTTCTTTCTGTCATTTCTATCTCTTTTAGAATTGTATATCTTTCAGGTCTCAAGTCTTGTGCAATCATTAAAGCATCTATGATTTGCTCTTCTTTTAATCCAATTTGTTTTGCAGTTGTTGGAGCTCCTACGTCTTTGAGTGTCTTTACAATTTTTTTCCAGTCTTGACCTTGAAGTTTTGTAATCATTATTGCACCCAATCCACATTTTTCACCGTGAAGTCCTTTTCCAGGTGCAATTTTATCTAATGCATGAGAAAAAAGATGTTCTGCACCAGAACACGGTCTACTGCTTCCTGCAATACATGACGCAACTCCGGCACTAATGAGAGCTTCTACAATCACTCTTGCATCTAGTCCTTTCTTTGCGTATAGACCTGATTTTTCCATTACTATCTTTGCACTCATTATTGCCAAATTTGATGAATATCTCCCATAATACTCACCAGTTCTATCTCGTCCTAACTTCCAATCTCTTACAGCACTTATGTTTGCTACAAGATCTCCACATCCACTTGCAAGCAATCTAGATGGTGCTTTTTTGATTATATCTATATCTACAAAAACACCCAAAGGTGCTGTTGCAACAATAGAATGAGGTTTATCACTTTTTATAGAAACAAATGGACTTGCCATTCCATCATGTGATGCTGCTGTGGGCACACTAACAAATGGAATATCTAAATTAAAAGCTACTAGTTTTGCTGTATCTACAGAACGACCACCACCTATACCTGCAATTATATCACTGTGATCTTTTTTCACTTCTTTCTGAATTTCATTTAGAGTTTCTATTTGATTGTCTTTTGATGTGTGCCAAGCAAATTTGATTTTTTTTAGCTTTAATGATTTTTCAATTCTTAATTTGATGATTTTTTTAACATGAATTCCTGAAATTAGAGAAACTTTCTTTGGTTTAGTTAAATTATACAGAAATTCTCCAAATTCACCAATATTTTTTTCACCTACAACAATTTGCCTAGGTAATTCCATTGTGTGTGAATCCATGCGATCATGATTTTTTCTCATTATTTATCATTTCAAGGGATCAAAAAGTTATTTAAAAGGGTCAGATGCCATTTACTTTATCTTAATAGGTGTATTTTGTCAAATAATGTTGAAGAAAAAATTCTGCACGGGACTACCACTGTAGGTATCAAGGCTAAAGACGGTGTCGTATTGTGTGCTGATATGAGAGCCAGTGCAGGCTATTTTATTGCAAATAATAACACAATGAAAATTCAGAAAATCGATTTACACGCAGGATTAACCCTAGCTGGAGGAGTTGCAGATGCACAAAACATTGTTGATATTTTACGTTATCATTCTAATCTTCATAGAGTGGAAAAACAAGGACCGATCTCAATTCACTCACTTGCAAGACTTTGCTCTTTGATATTCCATCAGAATAGAGGTTACCCATTTATGGCTGACATCTTAGTTGGTGGTTTTGATGCAAATGGACCTGCATTATTTAATATTGACATGTTTGGCTCAGTTGAAGAGAAATCATATGTTACGACCGGTAGTGGTTCACCAGTAGCTTATGGTTTGCTTGAAGAAGAATATAAAAAAGATTTAACAGTTGAGGAAGCCAAGAAAATAGCTTTACGAGCTGTTAAAGCTGCAATAGTTAGAAACATTGGTACTGGTGATGGAATTAACATCGCAGTAATGGATAAAGATGGATTCCGTCTTTTGACCGATGAACAAAAGAAAGCAGTCATCGAACTTTAGTGATTTAATGCAAAGAAAACAATTACAGAGAGATTCAGATCCTAGTAGCCAGAGTATTATGGCAACCATACTGCAAAGTATACCTAAGGAAGCAAGTGTAACAAAAATTGAATACGAGGGACCGAGAATTGCTCTATACACAAATGCTCCACGTTATCTAATGGAAAATAATGAAACAATATCTAATCTTGTAAATATAATTAAAAAAAGAATTGTTGTACGAACTGATGAATCAATAAGAAAACCTGAAGACGAAGCTAGAAAAATTCTTGCGGAATGTGTTCCAAAAGAAGCAAATCTGCAAGCAACTCTTTTTGATACTACTACAGGTGAAGTATCAATCGAAGCAAAAAGACCTTGGTTATTACAAAGAAATGCAAAGGAATTCAATCATGCTGAAGTAACTGAGAAAATAGGCTGGAGATTGCGTGTTAGAAAGGCAACAACCATACCATCACGTACGATTCAAACAATTAATGCAACTCTAAAACAATCTTCTTCTGAAAGAAGTAAACAGCTTAAACAAGTAGGTGATGAAATTTTTAGACCCCGATTATCTCAAAGAACTGAAGTTTCACTATATACTCTTGGTGGATTTGGCCAAGTAGGACGTTCTTCACTATTACTATCTACGCCTGAAAGTAAGATCCTAATTGACTGTGGAATAAATCCAGGAGCACGTTCGCCAATGGATGCATTTCCTAGATTAGACTCTCTCAATATTACACTAGATGAACTTGATGCTATCGTTATTGGACATGCACATTTGGATCACACTGGATTTTTACCGGCTTTGTGCAAATATGGTTACAAAGGTCCTATCTATTGTACTGAACCAACACTTCCGATGATGAATCTAATTCAATTAGATGCAATAAAAGTAGCAGCTGCTCAAGGTAGAACTCCAATTTATGCTGAACGAGATGTAAAACAGATTATGAGACAAGCAATTACATTGCCTTATGGAACAGTTACTGATATTTCACCTGATATTAAACTAGTTTTTGCAAACGCAGGTCATATACTTGGCTCTGCATTGTGTCATTTTCATATAGGAAATGGTGATCATAACTTTGTTTACTCAGGTGATATTAAATTTGGAAAAAGTATTTTGTTTGAAGCTGCTAGTTGGAATTTCCCACGAGTTGAAACATTACTGATTGAAAGTACATATGGTCTTAAAGAAGATATTCAACCAACTAGACAAGAAGTAGAATCTGCCTTCATAAATGCCGTAAACAACACATTAGCAGATGGAGGTAAAGTTCTGATACCTATTCCAGCAGTAGGGCGTGCACAAGAAATCATGATGGTAATCGATCACTATATGAAATCAGGTGAAATGATCGAAGCACCAGTATTTACTGAGGGGATGATCTCTGAAGCATCAGCCATACATGAATCATATCCTGAATATCTTGCAAGAGAACTAAAACAAAAGATCTTAGAAACTGATGATAATCCGTTTGATTCTGAATACTTTACAAATATTGAACATGGAGATGCTAGAGAAGAACCAATGAGAGATAACTCGCCATGTATCATCTTAGCAACATCTGGAATGTTGGAAGGTGGACCTGTTTTAGAATACTTCAAAAATATTGCACCTGATAAGAAGAACAAAGTATTGTTTGTTTCTTATCAAGTTAATGGAACTTTAGGAAGAAGAGTTCTTGATGGATCAAAACAAGCAACCATGTTAGGAAAAGAAGGAAAAGTTGAAGTTGTTTCAATTAATTGTGGTGTAGAAAAACTAGATGGTTTTAGTGGACACAGTGATTATAATCAATTAATGTCATTTGTTCAAAGACTAAGACCAAAACTTCGTCGTGTGTTAGTTAATCACGGAGAACGCAAGAAATCAGAAAACCTTGCTATGAATATTAGACGAATGTATAAGGTACCAGCACACTATCCGCAAATTCAAGAAGCAATAAAATTATTTTAGATCGTATTCTGGTTTCCAGATCTTTATACTTGATGGTGCAACAATAATCCTCTCTTCTCCTAATCTAGCAATCTCTGCATCTGCAGCTTTTGCAATGGAGTACAATTCTTCAACTACTTTACGAAGTTGCTCGACATCTTTTTGTGCTAATGGTGTTACTCTTAGAATCAAAATCATATCTTTTTTGATATCTTCTTTGATAGAATGAACATCACTGATGTCTCTAATTGTTATAGCCTTGAGATATGTTGGATTTTCTTGTTTTTGCATCCTTGCTGAAAATGAGATCTACTCACTCAAAAACTCTTCCTTAGTTTTAACTAATTTTTTAAAAAATTCACGCCTACATTCTGAATTTAATGTATGATTCTTCCTTTGCACATTTTGAACTAATTTCTTCAGATGAATTGTCACTTTTAACAACAATAATCCCCTCTTCACTTTCTGGCGTATCTGAATATCTTAAAGTTACAGATGATGCAAATTCAATATGAGATTTTGCATTCTTACCACGTAATATTGAAACTGGTCCTACGTAATCTTTTGCTTCAAGTAAAATATCTTCTGGTAATGCCAATGCTTTGATCATTTCATTTTCATCTTTATTTCTTCCAACAACAAATTTTGTTTCTTCATCTAATCTGAAATGTCTACCAATTTTTAATAAATCAATGTCATTAATTGTTGGAGTTTCAATATGTTCAAACAAATCTTTAGCTTTTATTCCAAACTGTGGTTCTGTTAACAAACAACCTCCACCTGCATTAGGAGGGTTTTCAATACCATATTTTTTAGCCATATCCAATTGATTTCTTCTTGTTCTACCTTTAATCATTCCAAGATCTTCTCTTTTGATCAACCCTTCTTTTTCAGGATCTGTTTCTGGTAGTAATCCTGCCGATAGTGGTCTAACAATTTTTCCAACAAGGTTTGAGTCTTTTTCAATCATTCTCAATGAATCTAAATGTTGACTCATTGGACGTTGACCTAATACTTCACCTGATATGATAAACTCTGCACCAATTTCTTCCATGTGTTTTTTTGCTGCATCAAACATCATTGTTCTGCAATCAACACATGGATTAAAACCAGCACCAATCCCGTGTTTTGGATGTTTTAGCATTTCAATATATTCATCACCAAGATAAACTGTCTTTAAATTAACATTTAGATCATCAGCTCTTTCTCTAATTTCAAATCCACATCCTCTTCCACAATCAAAATCACAAAAAGGAGTTTTTATTGCAACAGCTGAAACTTCAAACCCTTGTTCTTGCATCATTCTTACAGCAAGTTGACTATCTAAACCGCCTGATAGTAAGGCAACTACTTTCTTCTTCTCTTTTTCTTCTGTCACAGAAAATTAATTCAATTTTCCATATACAAACTTTACATCAAACATAAATTGAGAATGGATGATATTTTTGTATGAGACAGAGAAGGAAGAATCTTCTAAAGTATGCTCAAAAAATTAATTGTGATACTCTGGTCACATTTGAGCCTGAAAACTTGTTTTACATGACTGGATTCTGGGGAGAAGCCATAGGATTACTTGAAAAAAATGGGAAAACAACCATTATTGCACCAGAACTTGAAGTAGGCAGAGCAAAAGAAGAATCTGAGGACTGTAATGTAATTACTGCAGAACGTGGAACAGGCTTGCTTTCTTCTTTGATTGAAAAAATAAAGAAAAATCAAGTTTGTACTGATTGCCAAAACTATTCCACTATGATGACACTAAAGAAACATGTTCCCAACTTAACATCTAATACAGAACCATTTTACAATTCTCGAATCATTAAAGATGAAAAAGAAATCCATATTCTCAAAAAAGCATCAAAAATTATAGATGAAATGTTTGAGATTTGCTCCAAAAAGATGAAAGTAGGTCAAAAAGAATCAGAATTACAAACAATTTTGATGACATATGCAATGGAACAAGAAATGTTTGACACTGGATACAAATCTACACTAAACCCTTTGATAATAGCTGGAGGTCCAAATGGTGCTCTTCCTCATGCTCAAGTCACTCAAAGAAAATTCAAAAAAGGTGATCTTGTGGTAACTGATCTTACATTAAGATACAAAGGATATGTTTCAGATGCAACAAGAACATTTGCAATTGGAAAAATTTCGTCTCAAGCAAAAGAAGCATATGATGTAGTTAAAGAATCTCAAAGTCTAGGTCTAAAATCTGTTAAACCAAATGTGGATTGTAAAGCAATAGATCATGCATGTAGAAAATACATTGAAGAAAATAATTATGGCGAATATTTTATCCATTCAACTGGTCATGGAATTGGATTAGAAGTACATGAACTTCCAACTATTTCTTACCGAAGTGAAACAAAATTAAAAGAAAATATGGCAATTACAGTAGAACCGGGAATCTATATTGAAAACAAGTTTGGAATTAGGATAGAAGATTCTCTAATTGTAAAAGAGCGACCAATCATAATGCACAAATTTACTAAAAATTTAGTGACAATTTGAGGCTAATCATAAAAATCTACTAAATCGATAATGTGTTTTGATTCTTGATTATTTGAAGTAATTTTTTTAGAACTTGTGTTAACATTCCAATCATAATTTATTTCTCCTTTGTGTGATTGAAAATTCAAAATAATTCTGTATTCATCTGAATCTATTTTTGATATATCTAATTCCACTTTGGTCTTTTTGTTTTCAAAAATTTTCTCATCTGGATATTCTTCTTTAATTTTATTTTCAATAGCTTTCATAACCGTCAACCCTGCTTCATTTGGACCATTGTATTTCATCAAAATATCTAAAATTTGTTCTTCTTCAGTTGTAAATTCAGGAAAAAAACTTTCTAGATTTTTTTCGGACAGTGTTCCATATACAGAAAGTACAATTAATGTGATGGCAGCTAGGTAAAACGGTGCTCTTTTTTTAAGAAATGCTTTAAAATCAGATTTTTTCGGTTTTTCATCTTTCTTGTTATCTTTACCCATTTTCTATCTCTCTGAATATCTAGTATTTAGCTGTTGAAATTAAAACTTGCCACGGGAAGAGAATTTGTCCATTTTTCTTTGTATATTGAATTGTCTTCTCTTTTACTAATAATTTCAATTCTTTTCGTTTTGAATTTTCTAAAGCATTTAGTTTTTCTTTCAGTGGCTTTGGAATGTATTTGATATAATTTTTCCAATAATCCTCAAACATCCCTGGACTATATTGAAAAAGAAATTCTTTTACTCCGACATTTGAAAATCCTGCTTTAGATATTTCAGATCTTAATGCAGACTTTGTTCCAAATCTATCTAGATTTGGTGAGTTTGGAGGAACATAATCTAGAATGTATTTTGTAACTGAATCTAAAATACTGTCAAAAAATGGAACATTGTTTCCATGAACGGATATTCCAATTTTACCTGATTTTTTGAGGCTATTTCTCATATTTTTTAATGCTTTTTGAGCATTTGGAAAAAAGAATAATGCATATTGGCAGGTTATAACATCAAATTTTTTAGAAAAACTAAATTTTTCTGCGTCAATATTAATGAAATCCAAATTTGGTTTTTTATCGTTCCATTTTTTTGCAATTTTAATTGCCGTCATAGAAGTATCTGCACCTATAACATATCCTGAATTATGAATATTATTTTGAATTTCTTTTGTTACAGCACCTGTACCACATGCAAGATCTAACACCCAATCTCCTTTATTGATACCAACTAATTCGATTAGTTTTTTAGAACTTTGAAATGGTCCCTTACTAACACTTGCCCATCTTTTATGATAACGAGGAGCAACCTCATTCCAAATTTTTATATTTCTTTGCTTGTATTCAGAATGAATCAATTTCATTTGTAAAACCTTGATCTGTTAGGTATTTTATGTAATCTCTTGAAGATTACCATTCAACGTCTTGCCTGTTTCATGATAATATCTGTGCTCAATTACTTCTAATTTTTCTTTTAACTTATTGTTATTTGATTTTTCCATTTTTCTTTTAATTTCTTTGTAATCCCCTATTAATTTTCGAAGTTCTGTTTTCTTCACTTTATGTTTAATTCTATTTGTTTTCTAATAAATTTTGCAATTTTTTGTTTTTTCATCCAATTTGACGAAACAACTTTTTCAGAATTTATGATAGTTACTTGATTGTTTTGAGGGTTTTTTTTATATTTTAGAGAGCCAATATCATTAGCTATTATCATATCTGATGACGAATCAATTAGTTTTTTTTGTGCTAATTTGATTAATTGACTTTTTGAAATATTTGATTCTGCTTTAAAACCAATTAGAAATACGTTCTTTTGATATTTTTTGATTTGATCTATGATTTTTGGTGCTTTTTTGAGGCTAATTTTCAACTGTGTTTTTGAACTTTTAATCTTATTTTTACTTGCTTGTGCTGGAATGTAGTCAGCAATTGCTGCTGCCATGATAACAATGTCAAATTTTTTCTTTAATTCTGTTTTAACTGCATCATGCATATCTTCACTAGACTCAACATTGATTATTTTTGCTCCTCTGGGAGGTTTTTCTTTTCCAGGTCCATAAACAAAAGTTACTTTAGCTCCTGCAGAAATTAATTCAGATGCTAAAAGCACTCCAGTTTTTCCTGAACTAAGATTTGTTATTACTCTCACAGGATCAATATGTTCAATTGTTGGACCTGCAGTTATCAATATTTTTTTATTTTTTAGTACTGAAGAAAATCCAAATTTTGATAGAACGTATTCTAAAACATCTTCAGGTTCTGAAGCTTTTGCTTTACCTTCAATCATCTTGGGAGACAGAAATTCAATTTTATTTTTCAAATAATCAATATTTTTTTTGACTGCTACATTATCATACATTGATGCGTGCATAGCAAGACACATTAAAATTGGAATTTTTGATCCAAACCCTACAGTAAGTACTGTGGAAATTGGAGTGTCATCAATACCATTTGCTAATTTTCCAAGTGTATTTGCTGTAGCAGGATATACGATCACAAGATCTGATTGATTATAATCTGCTAATCTAATATGCTCTAATTCACCTGTAAGCTTAGTTATTACTTCATTACCTGTAGCCCATTTGAAATATTCCGGTTGTACTAATTTTGTAACTGCATTACTTGTTACACATGTTACATGTGCACCATGTCTCATAAGTAACCTTGCTAGTTCAATTGCTTTGTATGCCGCAACACTGCCTGCAACACAAAGTACGATTTTTTTCCCAGATAATTCCATACCATGTGAACTAACAATATCTAAAGATGGATGATCTTTTTCTTTATTTTCTTTTTATCTACCAATTTGCTCACGTAATTTTTTTAACTCTTCTCCATCCATTGAGAACCAATTTCCTTCCGCTGGAAATATGCCAGATTCAACATCTTTCTTATAATTTTCAAGCGAATTTACTATGTCTTCAGACAAATTCATGTATCTTTTTGCAAATTTTGGTTTAATCTTATCATACATTCCTAACAAATCTTGGACTACTAACACTTGGCCATCACAACCTACTCCAGAACCAATCCCAATTGTAGGTATGCTGATTGTTTCAGAGATAATTTCAGCTACCTCATGACTTACCATCTCTAATGCAATACTAAACACACCTGCATCTTCAAGCTCTTTTGCATCATCGATTAACTTTATTGCCGAATCTTTTGTTTTTCCTTGTACTTTGTATCCTTCTGAAAGCATTGTTGTTTGAGGTTGCAATCCTATGTGACCCATTACTGGTATTCCGATATCAACAATCTCGCTAATTGTTTCAGCCATTATTGAACCTCCTTCAAGTTTTACTGCATCAGCCCCAGATTTGATTAATCTACCAGAATTTTTTATTGCATCTTCTATACTTGCTTGATATGACATGAATGGTAAATCTGAAACAAGTAAAGAATTTTTTCTTGCTCTGCTTACTGCTTCTGTAAACATACACATCTGATCCATTGTTACTGGAATTGTATTTTCATATCCTAGCATAACCATTCCCGCACTATCTCCTACTAACAATACATCAATTTCTGCCCTATCACATAGAGAAGCTAATGTGTAATCATAACTTGTAATTACTGAAATTTTTTTCTTCTCTTTTTTCATAGTTAAAATGTCTTGAACTGTTTTATGCAATTTTAGCTCTCCTAGTTAAATTATTTTTTATTTGATTTACGCTTTCTCTGAGATTTTTTTTATTGTCAAAACCATCAACAATTTTTTGAAGACTATTTTTATTTTTTTGACATTTTTTTGCATTCTTCAATAAGTAAATCAATAGCTCTAGTTACATTATCCACAATTGTAATGTTTGCAGTCTGTGAAGTTCTTGAAAGAGGATTTAGATCAAATGTGATAACAGACTTTCCAGCTTTTCTTAATGCCATTGTTCTATCTCCGTCTTCTAATGGTACTACTACAACATCAGCCACAAAAATTCCATTCTTATCTACAATTCTTCTTGCAGAATCAATACCTGATAGTTTTATTGATGAATTAATATTTGAACCTAGAATTTCTACGGCACCATTTTTTTTAAGAGCATTGATGATTGCCTGTTTTCTATTTGCATTAGCATAGAAGAGATTTACCTCAATTTTTGCTTTAGTTTGCTTTGATAACTTTATAATTTGTTTGGGACATAATGCAGCAATATTCCCATTAACAGAAATTATGGGCATTTCAGCCAATAGAAGTTGTGCAGCTGCTGCCTTGATTGCACGTATTGCAGCCTTTCCTGTTTTTTCACCTAAAAGATAATCAAAAGCTTCTCCTCTACCTTGTGCCAAAAGTCCTTCTTTTGCAACTAACCCATTATCAAATCCATTCACTAGTTTTTCACGAATTAAAAGTGATTTTGCTCTTGGATGTGATTTAGGAATTAACTGCATGTGATTTCAATTAATTATATAGCACTCTTGCTCCAACATTATCTAATTTTGATTTAATTACAATTCCATCATCATATTTTTGTAAAATTTTTAAAATAGTATCTTCATTTTCTTCTGGAATCATAGAAAAAACAGTTTCACCAAAGAGTGCAATTCCACATTTAATTTTATTTTCAGATAGATCTCTGACTAATTTTTCCATTCTCGGAGTCATAACATCTACGTATTTTGCAAATTCTAAAGACATGTCTTGAAAATGTTCATAATTTTTTGATTCTAGTAATTTATCTACCATTTTTCCACCAAGACCATTGATCTGTGATAATCGTTCTTTGATGAATTTGTTTGTAGATATAGGTGAGAAGCAAATCATAATTACAGATATTTTATCTGTATCGATTTTTTCCACAGTTCCAATTCCAGGTGCACCTGGTTTTACACGAATTTCAAAGCCTCCGTGATATGATGCTAGTACATCTCCTAATCCTGTTTTACAATTTACCTCTGCATTATGTGCAATTTGCCCAATTCTTGTTTTATCTAACTTTGTCTCAAGAACTTTGTCTAATGCAAATGCTAGTGATAAGGCAACAGCACTACTTGAACCTAAACCATACCCAACTGGAATTGATATATTGTGTTCAATATCAATAAACTTGTTTGAAAATTCCCCAAGCTTTAGAAATTCATTCAAAACATATTCCGAAACATCTGTTTTATCTGATTGATACCCGTTGGTTGTAATTCTAAAACTAGATTCCTGATTATTTTTTGTATCTGTTTTTACTCTGGTTGTAACACCTTCTTTAATTGAGAAACCTGCACCCATGGAACCTAAGTTTTCTAAAGCGTGATGTTTATCCTCTAAATGGGCTTTAAAAAAACCTGTAATGTGTGCAGGACAAAACGCTCTTGCTTCCATTGATCTGAGTTTAAATTTTACACAAAATATAAGAATATGGCTTAAATTAATTAAATTAGTATAAATTGACTAAATTCATTCGACGCCTACAAAGAATAGGAAGTAGTATCCTAGTATCACTTCCAAAAGAATGGGTTGATGCTAATCATCTTGACAAAAGTAGTCAGGTAGAAATTGAAACTGGACATGACACAATTTCAATATCTGCAAATAAGGATACTCGTCCAACAAAAGAACTTGTAATTTCTTACCCCTTATCAAAAGAAGAAAATATTGTAGCAAACATTACAGGAGCTTATCTTTTAGGATATGATGTAATTCAAATTAATTCAAAATCAATTATTCCAGGAAAAGATCGAGAGGAAATTCGTAATTCAATGAGAAGATTGGTTGGAATGGAAATAATAGAAGAAGATGCATCTCACATTAACATGCAATTTTTGTTAGATGCAACAACACTAAACCCAGAAAAAATTCTCAAGCGAATGAGTTCAATTGCACTTGGAATGTATGATGATGCATCAAATGGATTGATCTCAGCTGACAAATCCAATCTCCAAACATTATCAAAACGTGATGTCGAAGTTAATAGGCAATATTTTTTGCTTGTAAGACTAATTCGTAGTACACTTGTTGATAGAAGATTAGCTAATGCATTTAATTTGGAAAATATAGATGTGCTTGATTATAGAGTTGCAGCAAATGTTCTTGAAAATGCTGGTGATTCTATTGTAGAACTTGCTACATTTATTTATAATTCATCATTATCTGGTGAACTTTCTAAAAAAATATTTGATGTTGTAAAAAATTTTAGTACACTTGCTGAAAAATCAATTGTTGCATTTACAAAACCAGATAGACTTTTAGCTATAGAAGCCATATCATTACATAAACAATATGAAGAGAAACTGAGTTCACTACGAATTATGTTTGGAAATAAAAAAGATATTCCGATAGATTTTTTTGATTTACTCTATATGTATGAACAAATTGCACAATCATGGGCAGATGTAGTTGATCTTGTTCAACCAATTTATAATGAATAATTAAAATAACTTCTTTTTCGCTGCATATGTTAAAACTGCACATATTGTTTTTGAATCTTGAATTTTACCAGTCTTAATCATTGTCAATAATTTTTTTAAATCCATTTTTACTACAGATAATATCTCATCCTCATCCAGTTTCAAATCATCAATTTTCTTCAATCCTGAGGCTATAAAGCAGTGAATTGCTTCAGTGTTGTAGCCAATTGATGGGTAGTATGTAATTAATGGAGTCATCTTTTTTGCTCTATATCCAGTTTCTTCTTCTAATTCTCTGAATGCGCATTTTATTGGTTCTTCTTTTTTTTCTAATGTTCCAGCAGGAATCTCTAGTACATATCCATGTGGAAATCTATGTTGTTTTACGAGAATTACTTTATTTTCTTCATCAAAAGCAAGCATAGCTGCTGCACCTCTATGTTCAATCATTTCTCTTTTTACTGCTCTTCCTTCAATTTTTCCTTGATAAACACTAAGACCTAAAATTTTCCCATCATAGATCTTCGTTTTCTTCATATAAGATCTAGAAAATTATTCTTATTTAATTTGTTTGATATGTAAGATGTAATTTCGGTGATTTCTTAAAGTCAGTGATAGCTTTTTCTATCCATTTAGTATAAAATGAAATTTTTTTTGGAATAAATAAATCAGCTGACTTCACATTTTTTATGGTTCTAACTTTTTGTGTTAGTTCATCCATTTTGAAAATATTGTCACTATACATGAATAGAACAATCTGATTTTTTGCTATAAATGGAATTTGTAAATATGATTCAGAAAATGAGTTATTCAAACTTTCTAATGTTTCTTTTAGATCACCATCTATCCAAGTTAATACAGCATGAGGGATGAAATCTATTATTTTTCTAGGATCGTAAACTAAAGTAAATTGAATACCTTCATTCTCATGAAGTTTTTCTATGCATCTTGTAATTGTTTTTGTTGACATGTTAGCATTTTTTGCAATTTGTTCAATTTTTTGTCTCGGATCTTTGATTAATTCCTCTAGAATTTCTAAATCTGTTTTTGTAAGATTTGAATTGAATCCTGGATTCTCTGCTTCAAAAATGGATAATACTCTAACATCCTTCATCAATTTTTTCGCTAGTTCAATTTTTTGTTCCATGTTATCCTTTACTGATATACCACAAACTGTAATTCCGCCAATACATGGAACCACAAAGTATGGTTCGCCTACAAGACTTGCCTGCTCTAAAATTTCATTCATATTTTCACCTGTTACAACAAAGTACAAAACACCATAACCCAATACTGGAGGTTCTACTTTGATGAAAAATTCTTCAATTATTTTTTGTTCTTGCATCTTTTTGATTCGGGCTCGAACTGCTCCACCAGAAATTCCCAATTCAATGCCTATTTGTCTGTCTGATTCTCTACAATTATTCAATAACCTGCTTAGAATTTTCATATCTAAACTGTCCATTTTATCACTTATTTTCCTCCTTAGAATATAGAAAAACCTAATCTGATATAAAATTGTCTACACTGTTAGCACTATGCATCATATACATTAAATATTAGACTATTTCATGTTTTTTGTGGATTACAGATTAAAGCTTGCAAAACGAATGCTATTCAATAAAAAAGGCAGTTTGATTGGGGCCGTTTTAGCTGTAACAATTGGAATTTTAGTTATTCATGTAAACTTTGTAATTTTTCAGGGATTGTTTGATGCTATTGTTAGAGATATTAGCAATTATAGAAATGGCGATATTCTTGTAACTGATGAAGCTGATTTTATTGATAAATCAGATTTATCACTTTCAAATTGGTTTGAAAGAATCCCATATGTTAAAGCGGCTACTCCGCGGCTTTCATCGACGGCAGAAATGAATATGACAAAAAATGGTAAACTGATTGAAGAAACAAGGGTACCAATTGTTGGCGTTGATCCTTTCCGAGATGTGTTAGCATCTACCGTTCATGAAACTGTTACTGATGGAAGCTATGTTTTCTCAAGAAATTCAATTGTATTGGGTTCTAATGTTGCAGAAGACCTTGGGGGAGCACAAGTTGGAGACAGTGTTAAAGTTCTTGTAGTTGATAGATGGGGTCACGATCAAATTAGAAGATTTACTGTTTCTGGAATTGCAAAATCACCTGGAGGTCAGGGATTTGATTACACTGCAGTAGTTCACATTGATACTTTACGTGACATGATGAATCGACCTGGAGATACAGGTTCATTTATGGTTAAACTAAATGATCCATCTAAAGCATTTGAAGTAAAAGAATTCTTCCTTCGTTCATTTCCTAATGATGATTTTATTGCTGAAACTATAGAAGAATCTGCAGAACAGCAACTTGCTGGTTTTAGATCTGGAATTGCAATGATTAACATGATAGGATATTTCGGAATGATGTCTTCTGCATTTGCTATCGTTACAATTCAAATGATGTTAGTAAATGGAAAAACCAAAGAAATTGGTGTAATGAGAGCAATTGGAGCTAAAAGAAAAGATATTTTGCTAATTTTTATTTTCCAAGGAATGATAATTGGAGCTATTGGTGCTGGTGTAGGAACAGCAGCAGGTTTAGGTTATACCGTGTATGCAAAGGAAACAAAAATGTCATTTAATAACAGTCTCCCTCTTGAAGTAAGCTATAACTGGGAAAAAATCATTCAAACAGCCTTAACTTCATTTGCTTTAGCAATTATTGCATCATTGTACCCTTCGTATAGAGCTACAAAACTATTACCAGTGGAGGCGATGAGAACTGTCTAGAGTACTGGAAATTAATAATCTAACTAAAATTTATGGCCAAGGAGATAACAAAGTAAAAGCTCTTGATAATGTATCTTTTTCAATTACTCAAGGAGAATTTGTTCTAATTATTGGAAGTTCTGGTTCTGGAAAATCTACGCTCTTAAACATGATTGGATTGTTAGATCATCCAACAAGTGGAAAGCTGATCATTGATGGAACAAATACAACAACACTTGATGATGATCACATTTCATCATTTAGAAATAAAAAATTAGGATTTATCTTCCAGTTTTCTAATTTATTAACTGATCTTTCAGTTTTAGAAAATGTATTGTTACCAAGACAAATTGCAGGTACTGATCATTTTTATGAAAAAGATGCTATAGAATTGCTAAAATCTGTTGGACTAGAATCTCAAATGCATAAACGTGCAAATAAAATTTCAGGTGGGCAAGCTCAAAGAGTTGCAATTGCAAGAGGATTGATCAATAAACCTTCAATTGTTTTAGCTGATGAACCAACAGGCAATCTTGATTCGAAAACATCCGAAATTATAGTTCAATTGATGAAATCAATGGCAAAAAAACTTAATCAAACATTCATTGTAGTAACACACGATAGAGAACATTTTGGTGATGTTGATAGAGTAATTACAATAAAAGATGGTAAGGCCTTTGAAGGTGATCAACCATCAAAGATAGAGGTGATTGCATAATGAATTCTAAATTTCTACTAGTATTGCTTGTAATTGGATTGATGCCATTGATTTTTGAGACTTCTTATGCTCAAATTACTGCAGGTGGATTTGGGCAATCTCCTTTTGAAAGAGATTATGGTGACATCAAATTCCTAAATGCATATTTTGGAACATTAAATAATAAAATTGAAGTTGAAGCCGGAGATAGCAATGTACCATTTACAGTTGTATTTGCAAATGTTGGAACTCAAGATATTACTGGAATCCGAGGCCAATTATCATTACCATTTGGTTTTTCGGCATCTGATGGTCCAGGTTCTATAATTCGTGCTGATAGTGATTCTAATTCTTTAGCAGGAGAGAATTTTCATCTTACCTTTTATGTAAATATTGATAAAAATACAAAAATTCAACAATATCCAGGTTCTGTAAAAGTAGATTATTCTAGATTAAGAGAATCTGGTGTTAGAACATCCTTTGCTGATTTTGATTTCAAAGTTACTGGTGACAGTGTAATCAATGTAAGAGCACAACAACCATTTCTTACATCATTACGATCAAATAATGTTGTAATTGAAATTATAAATGATGGAACAGCTCCTATGTCTGGAGTAGATATCACTGCAAGTAATACACAAACAGAACTTGCATCAACATCTTCATCTACTACAAATATTGAAAATGTAGTAATTTTAGAATCAAGCTGGAATGTTGGAAACATTGCTCCAAAATCCTCAAGATTACTTACTGCAACTGTGTATGTTCCAGAATCATTGAAAGGTGATACTTTACGAATTCCTTTGTCTATTTCATACTACAATGCACATGGTGATCAAGAAGTAGTTTCAAAAATAGTTGATTTTTACATCAAAGGATTAATTGATCTTTCTGTTTTCAATGTAGAAGTTATTGAACTATCTGGTACACAAATGGTAGTAGGTGAAATCATTAATGAAGGAAATGAAGATGGGTTGTTTGGTTTTGTAAGTTTAGAACCTCGTGGTGACTCTAATATTAAACCAAACACTCAATTCATTGATGAAATTGAAGTTGATGCCCCAGTACCGTTCAATATTCCAATTGAATTTGATGGTCAACCAAAATATGGAGAGCATGACATCACAATTACAGTAAGATACAAAGACAGTATTAGAGATGAGATCTTTTTAACACAAAATGCAACAATCTTTGTGAAGGAACCATCAAAAAATGATGAAAATGCATTTGACCCTGTAATGATAATTATTCCAATTATTTTAGTAATAGGATTTGCAGTTTACATTATTCGTAGACGTAAAAAAACTACAATTGAGGCAAATTAGACATTAAATTTTAAATCTTGAAAAAATAGGGATAGTTAAAATTGAGATCAAGTATTATTGCTCTTATTGCAGTTTTCGTTGTAGGGAGTACCGTAATTTCTTTAGGTTTTCTGACAAACCAACAATATCTTGATGTTCCTGAAATTTCAAATCAATATGAAAAATTAGAAAATTACAAAACTGAATTAGAGAAAATTAACCAATACAATCAAGAAGTATTAAAAAATCTTGAAGAAAAAATCAGAAATTCTGATGATGTCAACATCAATAAACTCAATGAGGAAATTAAAGTATTAAAAAAAGTAATTGATGAAAACAAGGCAGAACTTGAACAGGTAATTACCAAATTGTCCCAAATGAAATCTGATCCCTGATCTACCTATTTCCAATTTTGGGAAATTGGCGTCATAATTATATCATATCTTAAGGAGATAATATTTGGTATGGCAAAGGCAATATTTCTATTTCTAGCTGGTAGTATTGTGGGTTTTATTACAACACCACTTTTGTAAACTACCCAAAAATTTTTCTAAATTCATATAGTTACTGGTAAATTCATGTTTGGTGGAGATACATCAAAAACTAACGATTGCAGGAGTGATATTACTAGTGATAACATTCTTGATAAATTATTATCATCAAGAAGTTCATCCTGGAATTGGATTTAACTATGCATATGTTCCAGGTGTTTTAATGTTAGCAGCATTTTCGATTAGTTTCATCTTGTTTACAAAAGATCGACTATAGACATTTTATTTCTCATATTCAATAGATGGTGTGAGGTCTTTTTAGGGAAAAAGCCTCCATCCTATCTATTGATTCTCATAAATTTTCTTTGGATAAAAGATACTCGTAGAAATTCTCAGTGAGATCTAAATACTAATTTACAATATTCAGTTTAGCCGTCATCAAAATACAATTTGTTTTTGGTCTTAGGCTGTCAATTATAGACCGTAAGATTATAAGCAATTACTAGATCTTGCGATTATGCCAAGGGATGAGATAGAAGTCCCAAAGGAATTACGAGAATTCATGCTAGAAAAAGCAGAAGAAACATTCCTCGGACAAAAAAATGGAGCAGATAAACAATATCGTTATGGTAACTTACACATTAGAGAATATAATGATAAATTTCTAGTTCATACAGATAAAATTGATCCAAGGAAAGATCCTATTGGACATCTAGTTTATGATGCACCAGAGGTTTTGATTGGTTTGGCATGTGCAATTTTTGGAGGGTCACAAATTGCAAAAAAGATTTACAATAACAAATCTAAAAAACCATCACTTTCTTACGGTTTGATGTCATCAATCATTTCTGGATATATTGGATACACAACATCAAAAAGAATTAAAACTTATTTGGAATAATTTATGTCTACTACTAGAACTATCCAAGTACTTGTGAAACTTTTACCATTAATTTTTGCACTACGTAAAGATAGAAAAAAATGGATTCATCAAGACAATCGTGAATTGGATTTAGAACAATTTAGAAAAAATGCTCGTAAAGTACTTAATTCATTCATTTCATTGGGACCTGTCTACATAAAATTAGGACAATGGTTATCGTCAAGAGCTGATATTTTACCTCAGCCATATTTGGAAGAACTTTCAAAACTACAAGATAGTGTACCTTCTGCACCTTTTGATCAAGTTAAACCAATAATCGAAAAAGATCTTGGACCAATAAATGAAAAATTTGATAAAATTGATCCTGATTCTATCTCTGGTGCATCATTAGGACAAGTTTATAGAGGTTCTATATCTGGTCAGCAAATTGTTATCAAAGTAAAAAGACCAGGAATTGAAAAAGTTGTAGAGGAAGATATCAAAGTCTTAAAAAAAATTCTTCCACTTGCATTAAGATTTGTGGATCCAAACTTACGTTACTCTGCAAAAGCAATGCTCTCTCAATTTATTGAAACGATTCATGAAGAAATGGATTATACCAATGAATCTGAAAACCTCAAAAAAATAAAAAAGACATGGCAAATTCCAACAAAGTAATTGTTCCATCTGTATATGATGACTACTCATCAAAAAATGTCCTGACAATGGAATATCTTCCAGGTATCAAAGTGACAAATATTGAGGCTCTAGACAAAATGGGAATTGACAGGCAAAAACTTGTCATCGATGTTCATAAGGTCTTCTTTACTATGCTTCTTAGGCATTCCATGTTTCACGCAGACCCTCATCCAGGCAATATTTCAGTAACTGACAATGGAAAATTAATTCTCTATGATTATGGAATGGTAGGAAGATTAGACAATGAAACCCGCTTAAGATTAATTCGTCTATACTTGGCCTTGGTAGAAAAAGATCCTCCTAGAACTGTTAATGCAATGAATGATCTTGGCATGTTAACTCCTGACTTTAATCGCTCAATAATTGAGAAAGGCATTGAACTTACCGTCCAAGCCATGCATGGAAAAAAACCTGATGAAATGGAAGTAGAAAGCTTGATGGAACTTGCAAATAAAACAATGAGTAAATTTCCTTTTGTACTTCCAAAGAATTTAGCGTTGTATATGAGAATGGCTTCAATCATTGAAGGAATTTATAAAACACACAAGATTAATTTCAAATTTGTCAAAGTTGTTAAAGAAATTTTAGAAGAAGAGAATCTAATTAAAGATGCATACATAGAAGAAATTAAACATTCCTTCGTTAGATTTGCAAAATCAATTGATGCTACAATTTCTATTGCACCAGAACTAAAAAAATTCCTAGATGATAATAGATCACTTCAACTTTTGAATAGAAAACCAAAATCAAATATTTTACTATCTGGTAGTATTCTTTCAGCAGCAATTTTTATTGGTTCTACAGTTTTGTATACAACCAATGAATCTTTAGGGATAATTGGAATGATTGGTTCATTTATAATAATGAGTATTTTTACACTATATAGAAAAAGATAATTATTCTATTGTGATATCCTTTCCTTGTTTTTGGACAGGAATTATAATTTTCAAAACCCCATTTTCATATTTTGCTGAAGAAACTGATTCTTCTCCATCCTTCAATTCAATCGGTAATCTAATTTTTTTATCTATGATATTTGGTCTTTGATTACAAATCATATTGTGTTTATCTTCAGAAATTTCTTTACAAGCTTGAATTGAAAGAATATTTCCATTTAGGGATAATTTAATGTCTTTTTTCATAAATCCAGGAATATCTACCAATAACGTCAGTTTGTCATCATCTAGATGCATATCTATAGGTGGTAAAACAAATTCATAAAATTCTCGTGATTTATTTCCAATCTCTTTTATCATTTCTTTTGCCATAGATTTTACTAATCCCATTTTGAGATATGTGCTCAATTTTTGGTTATAAACCTTGATAGGATTTAGCTAAGTTTGTTTAACATACTTGAATTCAAGTTTAAAATTATTTTTTATGCTAAATATGAGATTTGAGAGTTTCATTTTTGAACTATAATTTAACATAGGAAATATTGACTAGTTCTTTTAATGAGTGACTATAGATTCAAGCCTACATAGATTCACCTACCTTTTTGGAGATAAAATGAGACGTAGATAGATGTGAAATTGAGATTATTCTAACTCCGTTGAAGGATGATCTTTCCTATTTGGACATCTAAAACCAATCATATTTGTTGGTGAATCTACATCGAGTCTTTCCATAACTGCTCCACATTTTTCACATAGTCTAGTTCTCATTTTATTTCCTGCCACTCACAAATATTATTATCAATATAATGAGTTTCATTATTAAAAGAAAGACCAATATCTAGAACTCCAAGTCCTAATGAGTCTCGATGACACCAATCTAAAATTTTTAAAACTTGTTGCATCGAATCTACATCTAAAACCAGTCCACCGGTATTGGGATTCTCTATGTATATCGGATCTATTTTGTAATCTTCGGCATCTTCAGAAAAGCCAAAAGGATGTGAATACACATCACGGTCTAAACTAATTCCAGAATGAGTTGCCTCAGTAATCAAACAAGTGTCCTTGTCTATGTAATGAGTGTCATTGTGCCATAACGTAAAATTATCATCAACAAATTTGCCGTTTCCAGTCCAGCACCTATCCAAGGCATCCCTTAGAATAGAATCCGATTCATATTTTTCAATGGTTTGATACGCACATGAATTATTATCAAGGTGGTGAGTGGAATTGTTCCATATCATTAACGGTTGATGATCAGTTATCTTGTTTCCATCAAGACCAATCCAGTTTCTATCATCCATCATTTTCTGATAATCACAACGCTTGAAAATTCTGTCAATTTGTTCGGCGCTAAACTTTTGGGCTTTAATTTCTTCATCAACATAATAATTTAAGACAAATGTGCAGGTGATTGCAATTATTAAAACTCCAAAAATTATCAAAAGTCTAGTTTTCATTTTTTAATCAAATTCCAAAGTTATGTCCAAGACTATGCTGAATGATTTGAGGATAGTCACAAGTTACCCCCTGCTCAAAATTTGCAAGTGTGTGCCACGTTAAAAAATAATCAATTCCATCTATTGTGTCAACTCCCAGATATTGCACTATGGTTACTGAGGTTCCATCATAATTATTACATTTGGCAATAAACGTATCATATTTTTCTATAATTGAATGAAACTCAAACTTGTCAGTTATTTCATAGTCTGTCCTGTCTTTGTTTCCAACTCGGTAATCCTTGTCTGCAAACGTAAACAGTGCAGTGTTTTCATCAACCAGATTCATGTTCTTTATTGTAAAGATTCCCCCTTCAAGACCAACTCTATCAAAGTGTAGTTCGCCGTTAATTCCGTTATTTCCTGTGATAAATGAAGTAAGATGGTCTCTATCTTGGTTGTCATGTATCTTTGGTCTTTCATAGCAGTAATGATTCATTGACGTAGTATAACAAGTGGAATCTTTTTCATCGTGTACATCTTGAAATTCATTTGGTGTGAGAGGAAAGTTTGGAATGATTTTGGCTTTGTTTAACGGGACAGAATAATTGTAAAAATCTGAAATAGATTCATAGTTTAACGAAAGTAACAACAGAGGCACCATTATTGTGCTGATCACAAATAATGTGTTTACCGCATTCATAATCACTCAAACTGACTGTATGAGATTCATAAGTACTTCGTATCTTTTAATCAGTGGTTTTGAGGCTCAACTTTACTGGATTCAGAAGTTTGTTTAACATACTTGAATTCAAAAATAATCATTGAGATATTGTGTCAAGTTTATTCAACATAATTCAGCACAAAATATTCAGATCGTAGATTATTTCTAATTAAATTATCTAATAATTCCTTGACTAACTAGAAATTCTATCCCTTTAACAAAATCTCCTTCAGAAATTAATCCATCAGCCCACCACCCTGCATTGTTTTTAATCCAAGAAGGAATTTCTTGAGAAGCTGTCGATTGTGTTTCAGTAATTGGAATTTGGATAATATTTTCTTTAATTAAAAATTGAATTGATTGAACAAATTCTCCATCTCCCACAACTCCATCAGCCCACCACCCTGCATTGTTTTTAATCCAAGAAGGAACAAATGGAGTTTCCTCTTCCATTTTTAGGGATTGTGAAGTGAAACTAAGGTTAGATTGTGATGTAAAAAACTTTTCAAAGTTTTTAGAGTTATCACCAGTTAAAATAATTTTTAGTAGATATTGTCCATCATTTGGAACAAAAACAGATTCTTGATAAATTCCATACGGAGTTAATATACCAAGATACTTCTCAGAAGTTCCAATATTTGCGGAAATTTCGTTTCCATATTTATCAGAAATACTATATGCAAACAAAAGGTCTTTTGCAGGGTCGTTATTAGTATCAAAGAAAGAAAACGTAAGAGGAATTTCTTTGCCAGTTGTTAATTTGGAATCCCAGAAAACTCTTGCTGAAAAACCATTTTCAAACATTAAATCAAGATTTTCATAATCAATTTGTTCACCAGATATAATTTCTAAATTTATTAGATCGTTATCATTCTTGATTGATGTTAGTTCTTCATGTGGAATATTAATCTGAATAATATTTTCATTAGGATTTAGAACATCAAAATTGAAATAATCATCGTGAATTTTAGTCCCTTCTACAAAAATATCAATGTCATACCCTTGTTTGAAATCTTGGAAATCCTTTTCCAAAAATACTAGTTGGCTAATTCCTGATTCATGCTTATGTTCATTCCAATTATAGGGTATTTTATATGAAATTTTTTTTAATGATTCATCATAATTGAAATCTAAAATTTCATCATTGTAAGATTTTACATGTACTGGAAATTCTTGAGCATTTGCAATTTTAACTGGAAATGTTTGTTTATCAGGTAGATGCAAAACGGTTTCAAAGAGCAAATCTTTTGTGGTCATAGTTTTTGGATTTGTTGCACCGACAATGGAAACTTGAATATTATATTGTCCACTTTTATCAAAAACAGGACCTTTAATTGTTGGTAATGACTCACCTCTTGCATAATAGGCTCCTGCAATTGCATGCTTTTCACCATTATAGGTAGTACATTTCCAAAGATTTTGATCTTGACATCCCGATGTAGGTTTAATCTCCAATTCCAGGTTTCCATCATCATCATAAAAATACTCATTTGCAACAAGAGAATTCTCATGAAATATCTGAACTCTATATGTCACACTTGAAATGTTATCGTTAGTATTGCTATCAAAAAATCTAATTGATAAATTAGCACTTTTAGAATCACCAAATGTGAAATCCTCTGGAGATAGAATTGTGGTCAGTGCTACTTTTAATCCATCAAAATCTATTGGTGGTGCAAGAGATCCAGAATGATGTTGGGCATATGCAGGAGTAATAGAAATAGCAAATAATCCCAAAAACAGTAACAAAATTAATTTTGAAATCATTATTTTGGATATTTTGAATAAATCTGTATCAGATTATAAATCATTTAGACATTCAGCTAAGTTTCTTTAACATATTCAAGCGTGAAATATTCAGATCGGCTTGATTGATTTTTCTGTTTCTGTAATTACTGACAGTGCTCTGGTGTCTGTGCGTGTGTGTTAATAAGAGACTTGTCAGTATCTTGATAGATTTTTAATCAATTAATTTCTCTGTTTTGATAACTTATGATAATTGTAATTGAAGGTGGTGACCAAGCAGGGAAACTAACTCAATCAACCATGTTGGAAAAATCCCTTAAAAAACGAAAGATCAAAACCAAACTCTTTCATTTTCCTGACTACAAAACCCCAATAGGAAAAGAAATTAGGCAATATTTAGATGGAAACAGAAAATTTCCCCCACAAGTAATTCATTGTTTATTGTCTGCGAATAGATGGGAAAAACTTGACGAAATTTTGGCAGCCCAAGATAAAAATTCTGTATTGATAATGAATCGTTACTATCATTCCAATCTGATTTATGGAATTGCAAATGGTATGAAACAAAGTTGGCTTGAGAATCTTGATGCTGGACTCCCAAAGGCTGATCTTGTAATTTTACTTGATGTCACACAAAAAGAATCATTTCAAAGACAAAAAACTAATCGAGACAAGTTTGAAAAAAATGAAGAATTTTTAAGAAAAATATCTAAAATTTATCGTGCAACTGCTAAAAAGAAACATTGGAAAATAATCGATGCGTCAAAATCTAAAGAAGAAGTACACGAAGAGATCATGAAAATATTCTCAAAGAAAATAGGATTATGAAAAAAATTTATCTAGATATTATTGATCCAATACATGATTTTATTCGTGTTTATGATCATGAGTTATCAATAATTGACAATCCAATTTTTCAGAGATTAAGACGAATTAGACAACTTTCTGGTGCTCATTTAACATATCCTGCTGCTCAACATACAAGATTCGAACATTCGCTAGGAGTCATGCATATTGCAAGTCAAGCAGGACATGCATTACATGAAAAAGGAATTTTACAATCTGATGATATTGAAGTACTTCGACTTGCTGGTCTTTTGCATGATATAGGTCATGGACCATTTTCTCATTTATTTGAAGAAATAATCCAAGAAAAAAAAATATCACATGAAGATTTTGGTAAAGAAATAATTTTAAATTCTGAAATCGGTGATAATTTATCAAAGAATAGTTTTGACAAAAAATTAATCACAAGAATCGCTTTTGGGAATTCTAAATTTCAATATATGAATGAGATTGTTTCAGGTGCACTTAGTGCAGACATGATGGATTATTTACTTAGAGATGGTTATTTTACGGGTGCTGAACATGCTAAAATTGATCATAAAAGAATTACACAGTCACTTGATGTCCATAAAAAGAAATTAGCCTTGGAACGTTCTGCACTGTATTCATTTGAATCTATGATGCATTCTAGATATCAAATGTTCAAAGCAGTATATTTTCACAAAACTGTTCGTGCAGCTGAAGTAATGCTTATTGAAGCATTAAGATTAGCTGATGATGAATTTGGATTCACAACTTTTAATCTAAATGAATTTGTTAAACTTACAGATGAATATGTTTTATCAACTTTGATCTCATCTGAATCTTCAAAATTAAAACGTGCAAGACAACTTGCACAAGACTATCAAGATAGAAAATTGCTAAAATGTGTTTATGAACGAATATTGACTAGTCAAACTAACTTAAAAAAAACACGCACTGATGAATTAAGAAATGAAATCTCTAAAAAATCAAAAATTGCTGAAAATGAAATTTTTGTAGATAGTTCTGTTACCCCGTCTATTCCTCTTGCACCATCTAAAAATGAGTCTAAATCTATAATTTTGATTACTAGCGAGAATGGAAAATCTTCTGCAAAAGAGATGCCTATTTCAGAAATTCCAGTGGTTTCAGCCATTTCTGGATTCATGAATATTCTTAGAATCTATACTCATCAAAATAACAGAAAAAAAGTTGAAATTGCCGCAAAATCAATCCTAGGTGAACTAAAATGAAAAAACGAATTGTAATCAAACTATCTGGTAAAATTTTTGCTATGGATAATGTCAAAGTACTAAAAGACTATGCAGAATTTTTAGTAAGAATTAGTAAAATTTGTCAACCAATTGTTATTGCAGGTGGCGGAAACATTGCACGACATTATATTTCACATGCTAGATCTTCTGGAGCAGATGAATCTACCCTAGATGAATTGGGAATTGAGATATCCAGGTTAAATGCAAAACTATTGATTTATGCACTAAAAACCAAGGCATATTCACACCCACCGACTACTCTGCAAGAAGTCAGACATGCAGTAGATGATGGATTAATTGTAGTAGCTGGTGGTTTACATCCTGGTCAAAGTACTAATGGTACAGCAGCTTTGATTGCTGAGAAAATACATGCCGAGCAATTTCTTAATGCAACAGATGTAGATGGGGTTTACGATATGGATCCAAACAAATTCAAAAAAGCCAAAAAATTCAAAAGAATTGACCTTAAAAATTTGAAAAATATGTTAGTTCACGAAGATTCTGTGGCAGGAGGATATGACTTGATGGATATTGTTGCTCTAAAAATCATAGAACGTTCCAGAATCAAAACGAGAATACTAAAAGCAGAACCCAAAATTATTGAAAAAGCCATTAAAGGTGCAGATGTGGGCACCGAAATTATTCTTCCTTCAAAATAACTTCTTTTAAACTTCGTTTTGTATTGTGGGTCTTGTCTCAGACCAAATCTGAATCTCTTTTTCTGGATATTCGTTAATTCCTGATTCTCGGAGTTTTTTGAAAATTGATATGGCTTCTTCTTTTTCCATTGCTTTTGATTGAGCCTTTGTAAAACCATCTTTATCTACAATTACTGCTACATGTCCATCAGCAGAACTAATCACTGCGGTGAATTCCTCTTCTCCTACCGGATAGAATACGCCATTGATTTTTTTAGTTGTCAACGTTAGCATTCCAAATCCAGCAACTTCGAACATCTTCATCTGTGATTTACTTGCTCTTTGCTTTCCTTGTTGAACTGCTTGAAAATACTGCATAATTTTTTCTTCCCTCAATAATATAATAACTATCTCAACATTTAAGATGCCTAAAAAATATGCAAAATTATGAATCCTAAAATCTTTGTTGGTATTGCTGTTGCAGTACTATCTATGATATTAGGAGGAATTCTTTTGGTAGGACCTACAGTAGTTATTCCTTCACAAGAAGATTCTACTCAAATTGAAGGCAGTCCAGAAGCTAAACCTCTTCAAATTGAATTAGAGAATCTCTCTGTTGAAAGCATTTCAGAAAGAACAGCAAAAATCGATATTTCATTTAAAATTTCAAATCCAAATCCTCGTGCTGTTATTGTTCAAACAATGGATTATCAATTATTTGAAACAGATTATTCGGATTCTGAACAAATTTCAGGAGGATCAATAGGTAGTAGACCGGAGGGAATGGTTGAATTTGGATCAAATTACTATACTCTTCTTGGTGAAAACTCAATAATTCTAAAAGACACTATTACATTGAAAGGTTCTGAAAATACTCCTGAATTATGGACCATTCTTAAAGATGATAATCAATCTTGGAGAGTTTCTGGTGATGTATTTTATAACTTAAGTTCTATGACCAGTGGACAAGAAAACGTTCTTCATTTTGAATTCACCAAATGAATTAGTAGTGTATCATAAAATTCTAAAATTATGATAATTTGTTTTTAGATGAAGAATATTGACAAAGTTATAAAAGGTCGAAAGATTGTTTTTTATCAAATGGCAGAAGCAGGTATGGCCGCATTTGGCGCAACAGTAGGAGTAGCAATTGCACTAGCAGTAGTGTGTTTCGCTCTTCGTGGTAAAGGACATCCGGAACCACTAGATTAAACAAAGGAATTTTTCCTTTACAATATTTTTCATTTATCTAAACTAATCTTTCTTGCCTAATCCTAACATTTCTGCAAGGGACATTTGTTTAGTATTTACCTTTTTCATAAAACATCTTTCATAATACTGACAATCAGAGCAATCAACTGATGGTTCTAAGATGGGAGTCTTTTGTTCTTTGAGAAGATCATTTAGAACTTTGACTCTTCTAATTATCTCCTCAAACATTTTCTTATTACGTGTAATTGAAAATGTGGTTTCTTTCCTATCACCTGTAATGTAAATAATAACTCCATCTGATTTGTCATAAATCCACATACATGCATTAAGATACAAAACGTCATTTGCTTGAGGACTTTCTAATTCATTTACAGCTGCTCTAAATAGAAGAATAGAATCATCTACTATCATATCTGCCTGGCCCTTTAGATTAATGCCATCTATAGGGAATTCTTTTGGTTCGCTACCATATTGTAATTTCCTTAGTAATCCTGAGAGAAGTTCATTGAATCCCCTCCTTTCAATCTCTTGAGGCTCGATTCTGTCATAGTATGAACGTCTTAGGCATTGAACAACTTCTTGAAGATGAATAGTTTGAATATCTTTTGAATCTATATCAATTTCTAGTTCTTTCCCTATGGAGCCAATAGCATTTTGAATAATACTTCGAAAGTCTCTATCCCCCATCATGATAAATCAGTTCTATGCATTACGTCTTATATCTTAGCTCATAAATTGAGTTATTATTTTTGAAATCCTTCCTGAAAAAGCTAGAATAACAAAATGAACTCCAAAACCAATTATTGCCCCAAGGATCAACTCTCCAGTTAAAAGATAAATTCCCAAGAAAATCCCTAAAGGAGGAAGGGCAAAAATCATGGCTAAAAATGAGCTGACCCAGATAAATCTGATTAAGACTTCGGTGGAAACTTGGGTTTTTTTCTTTGGAAAATTAAACATTATAAAATTCCTATTCTTCTGGTAGGATTAACTTTGACATTGTAGTTTCAGTTGGTATCTTTTGCTCAACTGCAAAAGCAATAGCTGCTAGATTTCTAATTTCAAATGAAGTCAATTTAGTGATTCCAACAATTGTTGCAAAGCTAAACATCTTTGTAAATGATCTAAGTGATGTGTTGTATATTGACATCTCAAATGCTCTTTCAAATTCAGCAATAGCATCTAATTCATTTTCAACTTGTGGTACTAGATCTTTGTATTTTGTGCTGGATAGCTCGTTAAATGCATCTCGAACTGTTGCAGCTGACATCATTCTTCCAAGCAATTCTTTTGCAGGTGGACTTGTTACTATGATCAAATCCTGAATTTGCTCGTCTTGTAATCCCCAAAATTTTCCTCTAATTACGCTTAAAATATTGTAAAAGTCAATATCCATTGAAACTATTTTTGTTGCCTCTTTGTCTGAATAATTTTTCATCGCACCAGCTAGATGTTGATATAAAATTTTATCAAAGTATGTGTCAAAAATTTGAATATTCTTTTTTTCATTGTATAGTGTTGCAGCCTTTGCAATTTCTTCTCCAAATTCCACCGAATTCAAACTTGCAACTGCTTCTTCAAAGTCCTTAGCTACTAGTGCTTTGATTACAATGTCTCTTTGTTTGATTAATTCCTCCGCATGAAGATTCACATGAGCTTCAATCTCTTCTTGTGTTTTTCCTAATATCTTGCCTTTCAAAATCTGTTTTAAATTTGAAACAATAAATTTCATATAATATGCATCTAATACACCAGAATTTCCTGATGTTTTTGCAATGGAGTAATGAATGTCTGCTAGTTTACTTCTTAGGGCTGATTCGATATTTAATGATGTGTAAGGTTTTTGCACATCTGCTACGGCATCTGCATAAACTGTATTTTTGATTCTAGTCATTAATTCTTCCAAATCTCTTGATTCAGCAAGTGTTTGAAAATCAGACTTTGTCAATAATTTACCTCTTTTACTATATGCTTTTACTGAGGCATAGACATTCTTAGAACCGCCCATTTCGATCAATCTCATTAGCCAACTGATTTTAATGTTTGGCGATCTGTTCTTGGGAACGAATTTTAAGTAATTTTATCTAAAAATTTAATGGCGTCTTCTTTTTCTTGCTTTGGCAGTTTTACAAAGGCTGAAAGAATTTCTTTCTGAATTATTAGTGATTCATCTGCAATATCCCTCATTTTTGAAAGATCGAAAGGAAGTAATTCTTTGATTTTATTATCACAGAAAGCCTTGACATACTTTTGGAAAATTGAGTACGTGAAAACAGGGCTAGTTTTTGCCAGATTAGTTAGAATTACTTCGAATTCTTTTTCATCAGACTCAGCCTTTGAAAAAAATTCTTTCAGCAAGTTTTCTCTATTTTTATCATCATTAATTGAGAGAGCTACCAAAATTCCTTTTTTTGTCAAATGGTAATATGGAATACCTTTCTCTTGAAGGGCTTTTGGACCTCTTTTTAGAGGCAATCTGCCATCCTCCTCTGCAATCTCCATGGGAAGTAAAATCTCATCAAGATCACGAAATATGCCCGAATAGAGATTCTTCCAAGCAATACCTTGTTTTTTTGCTATTTTTTGAGAAATTCCAGTTCTTGTTCTTTCTGCAGGATTTGCATTACTACCCAATATTGTGATGATCGACCGTTGTCTGTTTGCTTCTCCAGTTAAATCATCACCTTTAGTCTTGAATGTATCAAAAATGGCTAATTTTGATTCTGATTTTATTTTCATTTGTTCACCTGTAACATGATTTTCATATATTATGTTACTATCAGAATATACTAAAATATAATAATTTACTTTTTTACCGACTTTATAGTCTTCAATGCTTAAATAATTTCCAATTTCGATAAATTTAATGAATTCTAGGAACTACAAGTATGCTCTATTACTTGTAGCCGCAGTATCCATCACGTCAATAAGTGCAATGTCTCAGGCATTTGCACAAAGTATTGATGATGGAATGGACGGATACGTTAAAGGAACTAGTGGAATATACACTGGAAATCCTAACGAATGTTGGTTTGATGATGGCGAAGGCAACATGTTACCTTGTAAAATTGATACAGGTGATACAGCATGGATGCTAACTGCAACATCATTAGTACTTTTCATGTCCCCAGGTGTCGGTTTCTTTTATGGTGGCTTAGCCAGATCAAAGAACATCGTCAACGTACTTGGTATGACCCTTATCATTATGGGTCTAATGTCAGTACAATGGGTTCTATGGGGTTACTCACTAGCATTTGGTCCGATTGATTCTGATGCAAACATGTTCATGGGTTCACTTCAATATGCAGGATTTAATGAAGTGTCTCACTATGCACCATTAGGTGAAGCAGGTCCTTGTGGAGACACTTGGTCTGGAGCTTACCAGATGAATGCAATGGTTGAAGGAGATGTTTGTAGTCAAGGTTGGCCTGGAACTGTACCTCACCAACTATTTGCAATGTTCCAAGCAACATTCGCAATAATCACACCACTTCTAATTATTGGTGGTTTGATTGACAGAATCAAATTCAGTGCTTTGATTGTGTTTGTTCTTTTATGGGCAACCTTCGTTTACGATCCAGTAGCACACTGGGTCTGGGGCGGCGGTTACATAGGAGGAGGAGCAATCGACATTGATCCTGACTTGTCTCCATCGTTTGCATTAGACTTTGCTGGTGGTACTGTAGTACACATTACTTCAGGATTCTCTGCATTGGCAGGAGCCTTAGTCCTTGGTAGAAGACTTGGATATGGTAAAGTGCCAATGGAGCCACATAACATCCCAATGGTAGTCCTCGGAGCAGGAATACTCTGGTTTGGATGGTTTGGTTTCAACGCAGGAAGTGAAGTAATGGTAGACGGCATTACCGTAAGTGCATGGACTGTTACAAATACCGCAACTGGTATGGCTGCAGTCACTTGGGTCTTGATGTCATGGGCACATACAGGAAAACCAAGTGTTGTAGGAGCTGCATCAGGTGCAGTAGCAGGATTGGTAGCAATCACTCCAGCTTCAGGTTGGGTAGGTCCAATGGCTTCGATTATAATCGGTATTGCAGCTGGTACAATTTGTTATGCATGTATAGCATTCAAGAGTGCACGCAAATGGGATGACGCATTAGATGTATGGGGAGTACACGGAATGGGTGGTCTTACTGGTGCAGTTTTGACTGGTACATTAGCTAGTCCACACATTTGGGATACTGGAGACGGTATCGGTGCATGGACTGGAACTGCAGAAGGAATGGAACAGCAAGCAATCAGCATCATTGGTGCTGCAATATCAATAGGCTATGCCTTTGGTGTTACAATTGTAATCCTCAAAATAATGGATGCCGTATGGCCTGGCGGAATCAGAGTCACTCCTAAAGAAGAGGAGATTGGTCTCGATTTAGCACAGCACGGAGAAAGAGCATACGTAAACGAATAGAAAATACCCTTTTCTTTTCTTCTTTTTATTTAATCCAAATCAATTTAGATTTGATCATTTTATCTAAATCATGATAATCACTACAACTGAACTTGATTCAATTCTTAACAATCCTAATCTCATTATAGCTGATACTCGCTCCTTCAAAGAATATTCTGATGGTCATATTCCAGGAGCAGTACATTTGGATCTATTTTCCTTTCATTGGATTGATACAACAAAACAAGGAATTGAAAATTTCAATAATCAAACACAACATTTACTTTCATTTCTTGGAGTAACACCAGAAAAGAAAGTTGTTTTTTATGATTCTGTTTCTGGAATGCTTTCAGCTAGGGGAGTTTGGATATTGATGTATTTTTCACATCAAAATACCTCTATGTTAGATGGTGGAATTACCAAATGGAAAAAAGAAAATCGCCCACTTGAAACAAAACCTAATGGTTTCAAACCATCAAAGTTTTCAGGAAAAATTAACCCAAAAATTATTTCCGGATTTGAGTACATAAATGATAATATTGATAAAATAACAATTCTTGATGCACGCTCCCCCGGAGAGTATGATGGAAGTATAATTCGAGCTGCTCAGTCTGGTCATATACCAAATGCAATCAATATTGATTGGAACAAGAATCTCAATGAAGATGGGACTTTGAAAAATGACGATGAATTATCCCAAATGTATAATCTTCCAAAAGATTCTGAAATTGTGACTTATTGTCAGGGAGCATATAGAGCTGCAAACACATTTTTGGCTTTAAAAAAACTTGGATTCAAAAATGTTCGAGTTTATCTAGGATCTTGGGGAGAATGGGGTAATAGACTGGAACTTCCTGTTGAAAAATAGTTTTCTTTTTTATTTCTTCTTCCAAATGAATTGATTGTAAATCAATTCTGGTCTAATTTGTCTAAATGGTTGTGCACCACCTACATACCATTTTGTAAAGAATTCATACAAATGCAATCTGAGAGACTGGATATACACAATTAATCCTTCAATCATCATAATTCCCAAGTTACCTCCAATGATCATTGCCATTGCTCCACCTGATTCAGAACCTCCTAATGAAATAAATGCATTATTTACTGTCAACAACAAAGCCGCATGTACCAACAACATAATTCCAAGTCGAGCATAACTAATTGTATGTGCTAAACTTTCAACTGTCTTTCCTAACAAAACCTCCATGATTACACTTGCAGGATCTGCTCCATCTTCTGGATGTTTCTTTGCATGCATTACACCACCCACCATCATTATGACCATTGATGCAATTACAATTACAACTGCAATCCTTGTGATGATCCAAACTTGTGCCCAATCTCCAAGGAACATAGTAACCCAAGGAACTGCTTCGGTGTGAACTTTGGAATACATGTTCATTACATCATATTGAGAACCAATAGCGCACATCATTACAACTACAATGCCACCATAAAGTGCGATGTTTGGAATTGCTTCGGTAAACACTACTAGCTTATGACCTTCTTTTAATAGTCTGATAACACGTAAAGTCATTGCCCAAACTAGATGCACAATTCCAATGAATAATGAAACTTTGAGAATGTTAATTACTTGTTCAAATGTTAATTCTGCAACACTAAGAATACCTACTATCCAACTTACTGAATAAAGTGCTCCGCCTTCTTCCAACAACCCTTCAAATGGACCCATATGTTCAAGATGATATCCAAACGCTTCTCCTGCACCTACACCAGCTATAGCTGCTGAGGCTCCAGAAATTGCAATGAGCATTCCCCATCTGGAAAGTTCTCCCTGTCCTTTGAATTTGAATAGTAAACCTAATGCCATTAGTAATAGTCCGTGACCCATGTCTGCAAACATCAATCCATAAAAGATTGGCCACATCAAAGCAATCATAGGTGTTGGATCTGGTTCTCCAGATTTTGGAATTCCCTGACTTTTTGTAATTACTTCAAAAGTTTTAACGAATTTTTTATTGTCAAATAATGTTGGAATCTCATCTTTTAATTTAGGATCCGTTATGTCTTCTACAATTGACATCCATTGTTTTGTTACGTCAGTAAATTTAGATTCCATTTTTTCTGGAATAAATCCCTGAATGACTGCAAAATTCTTTGTTCCTCCAGGTTTTCTTAAAGTCTCAAGTACATCTTTTGCAACTTGAGCTTTTTCATGAATGGAGAGAATATCTCGTCTGATCTTCTTTGTTAATCCGGATAATTGTTTTTTGATTGCTGCTTGTTTTTCAGTTAATTCTTTGATCTTTGTTTCTGCAAGTGCATAAGCTTCACTTGGGATTTGTGGAAATCCTTCTGGAATTTTAAAAGTGGTTGAATTAAAACTCCTTAATATTTTTAGAACTTTCTCAGAATCTTCAGTATCTGAAATAACCAAAATTGCTGATTTTTCTTTGCTTTCTAAATCATATTTGTAAATTGTAACCTTCTCAAGTGAACGACTAATCTCATCAAAGTCTGCAGAATCAATTACAAAGAGATTTGTGAAAAAATATCTCATTAACCCAAATCCAGAAAGATCTATCTTCATTTTTCTAATTACTTCTAAGGTATCTTTGAGTGCCTTGTAATCTTCAATTGAAAGTCTAGTATCAGCATCATCTTGTAATAATTTTGCTGGCTCATCAATAATGGAAGGAGCTTCTTTTCTTAATTGCTCTACCATCTCTTCAATTTCATTAATTTCAAAATCTTTTTTCTTGATAACAGTTCCTTTGAATAATATCTCCATAATTCCTACCTCTAAAGGAATCCCCATTCCTTTGACCACATCATCTATTGACTGAAAAGTTTGTTGTGCTTTTAGTAGAAGATCATCAATTTCAGGAGTTACCAGATCACTAGCAGAATCAATTTTGTGATACCACTCAAACTCGGTTAATCTCGAAATTGCTTTTGGAGAGTCACTTCTTGGTAAAATTACGGTTCCTAATTTTAGATCGGCTGTTCCCAAGACAAATTTTGGGTATTTTTATTGAGTTTAATATCTTTCTGATTCTCATCCCAAACATTAAAATCCATTATGGGTCAACTGCACCCATTGACATCTAATTCTGCATTAGAAAGTACAATTGACAAAATTCTAACAAATACTGAAAAAAATATTGTTTCCAACATAAAATCAGCACTTGATGATTCACAACAAAACCTGGATGATGCTATTCCAAAATTAGACAGTGAATATGATAAAATTATTTCTGATGCCAAAAAAGAGGCAGATAAGATTGAAAAACAGATCACAGGAAGTTCAGACATTGAAGCCAGAAATAAACAACTTTTAGCATTAGAAGAGGCTGTTGACAGAGTATTTTCTACAGCATTAGACCAAATTGCAAATGCTGATCGTAGTGGTGATTATTCAAATCTCATTAAGACTTTGATTGAAGAGGCTATTCAAATTTTAGGTACTTCAGAAATTTCAATTTCTACAAATACAAAAGACAAAGATATTGTCCAATCTGCTTTATCTCAATTTTCAGGAGCTGAACTATCATCTGAGACAATCAATTGCCTTGGAGGAATTAAAGTAAAATCCAAAGACGGTGCAATGACATTTGATAATACGATCGATGCAAGAATTGAACGTCTGAAGCCTTTAATAAGGAAAGAAATTGCAGCAAAATTCGGAGTAGGAAATTAGAAGATGGCAGCTCAAGGTAGAATTGTTTGGGTAAGCGGTCCAGCTGTAAAAGCAGATGGCATGTCTGATGCCAAAATGTATGAAACTGTAACTGTAGGAAATTCAAAATTAGTAGGTGAGGTAATTCGACTTACCGGAGATGTAGCATTTATTCAAGTATACGAATCAACAAGTGGTCTTAAACCAGGTGAGCCTGTAATTGGTACTGGAAACCCCCTTAGTGTATTGTTAGGTCCTGGAATTATTGGACAACTTTATGATGGAATTCAAAGACCACTAAGAGAATTATCAAAAGCATCTGGTTCTTTCATTGGAAGAGGTATCACAACTACTGCTGTTGATATGACAAAAAAATATCACTTTGTTCCAACAATAAGTAATGGTGATGTAGTTCATCCTGGATTCGTTCTTGGAACTGTCCAAGAAACTGATCTTATTGAACACTCTATTATGGTTCCACCAGATCATCCTGGTGGAGTTATCTCAAACCTTGTATCTGAAGGAGATTATGATTTAGAAACTGTACTAGCTACTGTTGAGAAAGATGGACAATCTCTTCCACTCAAAATGTATCACAAATGGCCTGTACGAAAACCACGTCCTTACAATAAGAGATACGATCCAACTGTTCCACTCTTAACAGGACAACGTGTTATTGACACATTCTTCCCAATTGCAAAAGGAGGAACTGGTTCAATCCCTGGAGCATTTGGAACAGGAAAAACTGTAACATTACATCAAATTGCAAAATGGGCTGATTCTCAAGTTGTTGTTTACATTGGTTGTGGTGAAAGAGGAAATGAAATGACTGAAGTATTAGTTGAATTCCCACATCTTAAAGATCCACGTAGTGGAAAACCATTAATGGATAGAACTGTTCTTGTAGCAAATACTAGTAACATGCCAGTAGCAGCAAGAGAAGCAAGTATCTACACTGGTGTTACAATTGCAGAATATTACAGAGATATGGGTAAAGACGTTGTCCTTGTAGCAGATTCTACAAGTAGATGGGCTGAATCACTTAGAGAAATGAGTGGTAGATTAGAAGAAATGCCTGCAGAAGAAGGTTATCCATCATATCTTGCATCTAGATTAGCAGAATTTTATGAAAGAGCAGGTCGTGTTAAAGCAACCGGTAGCCCAGACCGTGACGGTTCAGTTACTTTGATTGGTGCTGTATCTCCATCAGGTGGTGACTTTACCGAACCAGTTACAACTCACACAATGAGATTTATCAAAACTTTCTGGGCTTTGGATGCAAAACTTGCATACTCTAGACATTACCCATCAATTAACTGGATGAACAGCTATTCTGGTTATCTTGCAGATATTGCAAAATGGTGGAGTGAAAACATTAGTGAGGATTGGTTTAAAATTAGAAGTGAAACTTATGGTATTTTACAAAGAGAAGATACACTAAAAGAAATTGTCAGACTCTTAGGTCCTGAAGCATTACCTGATGAAGAAAAATTAATTCTTGAAGTTGCAAGAATGGTAAAAATTGCTTTGTTACAACAAAACTCCTTTGATGATGTTGATACTTATTGTAGTCCAGAAAAACAATTCAAATTAATGAAATTATGTGTTGACTTTTACAATAAGGGACAACAAGCACTCAAAGAAGGTGCATCATTATCTGATATCCGTGAACTAGGTGTAGTGAGCAGTTTGCTTAAAGCAAGAATGGATGTCAAAGATGATGAGATGCCAAAACTTGATCAATTAGATAAAGATATGCAAGAACAATTCAAATCAATTTCAGGAGTGAAAGTATCAAATTGACAACAGAAGGCGGAGTTCAATATAGTAAGATTGCAGAAATTAAAGGCCCTCTAGTTGTTGTAGATGATGTTGAAAACGCAGCATTTGATGAACTCGTTGAAATTGAAACTACTGAAGGCGAAAGAAGATTAGGTAAAGTTCTCGAAGTAGGAAACGGCAAAGCAATTGTTCAAGTCTTTGAGGGAACAACTGGATTATCAATCTCTGGAACTAAAGCAAAATTTGTAGGTAAAGTAATGGAAATGCCAGTATCAAAAGAAGTACTTGGTAGAGTATTTGATGGATTAGGAAAACCAAAAGATGGACTCCCAGATCCAATTGCTGATAAATTTGTAGACATTAATGGAGAACCAATGAATCCAGAACAACGTGAATATCCAAAAGATTTCATTCAAACTGGTGTATCTGTAATTGATGGGTTGATGACTCTAGTTAGAGGACAAAAACTTCCAATCTTTTCTGGTTCTGGTATGTCTCACAATCTATTAGCAGCCCAAATTGCAAGACAAGCAAGTGTTGTTGGAACATCTGATGACTTTGCTGTAGTCTTTGCCGCAATTGGTGTGCAATACAGTGAAGCAGAATATTTCAGACGAAGTCTTGAAGAGTCTGGCGCACTAAAAAGAAGTGTTCTATTTCTAAATACTGCAGATGATCCTGCAATTGAAAGAATCATTACTCCTCGTGTAGCTTTAACTGTAGCAGAATATTTGGCATTTGATTTAGGAATGCACGTTCTAGTTGTAATTACTGATATGACAAACTATGCTGAAGCACTAAGAGAGATTAGTGCAGCAAGAGAAGAAGTTCCTGGAAGAAAAGGATATCCTGGTTATCTTTACACTGACCTTTCAACACTTTATGAAAGAGCAGGAAAACTCAATGGAAGAAAAGGAAGTGTTACACAAGTTCCAATTTTATCAATGCCATCTGATGATATTACTCACCCAATACCTGACCTTACTGGTTACATTACAGAGGGACAAATTGTAGTTGGTAGAGATTTATTCAGACAAGGGGTTTATCCGCCAATCAATATTTTGATGAGTCTTAGTAGACTGATGAAAGATGGAATTGGTGAAGGAAGTACTAGAGCAGATCATAGTGAAGTTTCTAATCAGGTTTATGATGCTTATTCTAGAGCACAAGAAGTAAGAGCACTAGCAGGTATTGTAGGTAAAGCAGGATTAACTGAAATTGACCTCAAATACTTGGAAGTAGGTGATACATTTGAAAAAGAATTCCTTACACAAGCAACTGATGAGAACAGAACTATTGAAGAAACACTTACTCTTATGTGGAAGATTGTCTCAAAATTACCAAAGAATGAGATTACTAAAATCAAAGACAAGTACGTTGAACAATATTACAAGGAAGAGTAACTAAATGTCATTTGGACAAAACGTTGCAGCAACAAAAATCGAACTTTTCAAATATAAAAAATCCAGTCAAATAGCCGTAATGGTTCAGCAAATTTTAGATGATAAACGTAAGGTACTCTTAAAAAATATTGAAGAGATGATTCAAGAAGCATCAAAAGCTAGAGGTGGAATTTGGGATCCTTTACAAGACATTTACAAATCAGTTAACGAAGCATATTTGGCGCTAGGAACCAATACTGTTGATTCTGTTGCAGAATCCACTCCACCAGTTATGGAAGTAGAAGTTCATGTTAGAAGGGTTGTTGATGTGAAAATTCCCGCACTCACAGTTACAGAAAAGGACACAAAATCCATGCCATATGGATTTGCAGATACAAACTCTTCAATTGATAGAGCTGCAAAACAAATCAAAGAATTAATGCCAAAAATTTGTAAAGCAGCAGAATATGAAAATTCTATTTTTAGTCTTGCAAAAGCATTAGAAAAGACACAAAAATTGTTAAACGCACTTGAAAATGTCATTATTCCTCAGTACAAAGATAATATTCGATTCATTCTTTCTACACTTGAAGAGAGAGAAAGAGAAGAATTCGCAAAGTTAAAAAAAGTCAAGGCAAAGATGGAAAATAGAGGATAATGGCAAAAGAAGAAATTAAAAAATTACTTGAAAACTCTAAGAAAGAACTAGATGGAAATTATGATAATTTTCTAAATTCCATTAAAGACGATCTGAAATCATTCAAAAAGAAAACACTAGATCGAATTTGAGTCTCATATCTCATCATGATTTAAATATGGACCCAATGGAGTCTGAACGTAAATGAAAACTATCGTCATGTTACTTTTGGCAGCATCAGCAATTTCAATTCTAGGTTCAACTGGAATTGCATTTGCACAAGAAGATTCTGCATCTAGTGGTGACTCTATGAAACTTCTCGGTGCTGGTTTAGCATTTGGTATTGCAGCCGGAGGAGCAGGAATAGGTCTTGGTCAAGTAGGTGCAGCAGGTCTTGCAGTCATTAGTGAGAACCCAGCTTTACAGTCTAAGGTGTTCATCTTCGTAGGTATGGTCGAATCAATCGCAATCTACGGTATAGTTATGATGTTTATCATCTTAGGACAATAGTCCTTACATCATCTTTTTCAAATTTTTAGATTTTTTTAATTGTATTTTAGCTTGTTTACATCTAAAACTCTGGCACAATATCTGCACTTGAGTACTCTGCCTTCCTTATCGATCACATCCATAACTGATTCAATGTATTCTGTACTGTTTGTGATGCAATCTGGATTAGAACATCGAAATATTCTATCTATCTCATTTGGTAATGAAACCCTCCGCTTTTCCACAAGTTTGTATTCTTTTATCATGTTGATTGTTGCTTTGGGAGCAATGACTGCAAGCTTGTTTGTATCGTCATCTTTTAGAAACTTGTTTTCTACCTTGATAATGTCTTTTTTCTTAAATTTCCCGCTGGGAACATTCAAGGCAATAGTAATTAGACTACCATCTTTGCCATCTATTCTTAGTGCATTAAGTACCTGAAGACCCTTACCTTCATCAATATGGTCAATTACAGTTCCTTCCTTAATTCGTCGAACCATCAGGTCGGACTGTTCCATCAGAATACTTTGTATAGTCACCTGTATATATTATTGAAAGAATGAACGAGTTCTATCAAAAAGACGTTATTTCAATTAAGGATTTTAACAAAGAAAAACTCGAAAAAATCTTTGCCTCAACAGATAGAATTATTCAATTAAATCCAACCGAAAGACGTGAAATTTGTAAAGGCAAGACGTTAGGTTATTTGTTTTATGAACCAAGTACGCGAACTAGACTAAGTTTTGAATCTGCCATGGCATCAATTGGTGGAAATTCATTAGGAATTTCTGATATCTCATCATCATCAACTCAAAAAGGCGAAAGTCTTGCTGACACTGTACGAATAATGTCAATTTATTCTGATGTTCTAGTTTTACGTCATCCTTTAGATGGTTCAAGTAGATTTGCATCTGAAATTTCTGAAAAACCTGTAATCAATGCAGGTAGTGGTACAGAAGAACACCCTACGCAGGCAATTCAGGATCTATTTACAATTAAAAAAGAAAAGAAAAAGATTGATGGTCTAAAGATTGGTATTGTAGGTGACTTAAAGTATGGACGAACTGTTTATTCTTTGCTGTATGGACTTGGAAACTATGATGTTGATGTTCATTTAATTTCTCCAGAATCACTTAGAATTAGATCAGATTCAACTTATGAAATCAAAAAGCGATTGGAATTTACTGAATCTACAAACATAGAAGATCACATTGATGAACTTGATGTTCTTTATGTTACAAGAATACAAAAAGAGAGATTTCCTGATGAAGAAGAATATCTCAAAGTCAAAGGAAGTTATGTTGTAGGATTAGATTTGTTGAAACAAATGAAAGATGATTCAATAATTTTACATCCACTTCCAAGAATTGATGAGATTTCAGCTGAAGTTGATCAAACAAAAAATGCAAAGTATTTTGAACAGGCTGAATATGGAAAACATACTCGTGCTGCCTTGTTAGGCTTGACACTAAACGAGAATGATTTCTAATTTTTAAAAAATCCGTATTCCATATATCTAGAGAGAATTAACTATGACTATATGTCGGAAACAAAAATTATTCCCATCTTTCCATTAGATTTGGTATTGTTTCCTAGACAGGAGCTCCCTCTTCGAATATTTGAGCCTCGTTACAAACAGCTAGTTGATGATTGTATGCTTGGAGATGGACAATTTGGAGTATGTTTGATTGATGAAACAAATTCTGTTAATGGGTGGAATTCGCCTAAAATGGTAGGAACTATCGCTAAAATTTCTAAATGTGAGGATGTTAGTCTAGATGGATTACAACTTCACATTGAAACAATAGGAAGAAACTCGTTTAAAATTAAAAGAATAATCCCATCGTCAATTCCTCAACCTACAAATTATGATCCTCTTTCAGTAGAAGGACATCAAGAAATATCCGAAATGCATGAGAAAATTGGTACTGGAGAGAAAATGTACATTCAAGCTGAAGTTGAAATGCTTCCAGAAATAGATGAGAACATTTCATATGAAAAATGGGAAAAATTGGTTCAGCTATGGAAAAAGAAAATTATCTCACAAGCATTACCTCAAATTGTTGAACCACATGCATTAGATCATGTTTTAGAACAATACTATCTTAATACAGAAACACCTACCATAGATTACGTTTATTCATTATCTGCCCTTGGTGCAAAGGATCCAAATGAACTTCAACCAATACTTGAGGCAAGAACAATGGATGAATTAATCAAAAAAGTTGAGGAATTGCTGACAGTAAAATAGGCCTTATGGAAAAGAAACACTGATGAGATTTACAGAATTTGGAATTTTAATTATGGTATCATGCTTGTTGTTTCCAGCAAGTAATGTTTTTGGTCATGGACTAGGAATTGATACAATTTCGTCAATAGATGTACAAGGAAAAGAATTATCTGTTTCAGTAGAAATGCCAATGGTTTTTGAAAATGATCAAGAACAAATCACAATAACTGCAACTGAAAAGAAAACAAAAGAAAATGCAAAAAATGTTACATTTCTAATTGGTTTGTTTCATGATGATAAAATGATCTTCAGGAATTACTTTTTTGCAGAAAATGGTGTTTTACCAATTACAATAAGGCCAACCCAAGATAGTGACATTACAATTAATGGTGAGCAGGACTCTCTACTTGGAGCTTGGCATGGAACTGAATCTAATCCAATTGAAATTACTGGACCTTTGTTTAATTCAGGTGGCTTGTACAATTTTGAGATTGAAATTAGAACTATAGATGAACCTACAAACATCATAGAAAATTCTGGCATCTATAATGCTGATTTGAGCATAATTGAGACAGTTTCTTTCATCCAAAAAGATTCTGAAAACAATGATGTGAAATTCCGTTCAAAATCATATTTTGACACAATTTCTAATTTCAAATATGATTCTGAGGCTAAACAAGTTACATTTGAAATGCCCTTTGACTGGAGTGAAAAACAAATGTCTCATGTATCTGTAGTGCATATTGAAACTCATTTCCCAAAAAATTTCATTGAATTTTTGTCGCCTAGTTATTCTGGATATGCAAATGGCGTTGAACTATTCAAATCCTCAGTATCAGTTGATGATTATACAGAAGATGATGAAAGAATCATCCATCTTGTCTTGTTACAAGATCATTTACGATTTATAAAAAATCAAATGAAAAAATCTGATGAACCACTTCCTGAAAATATTAAATTTATAATATCAGCTAGTGAGGATACATCTTTTCCACTAGAAGCATATACCAAAAGTGAGGACTTTAAAGTGAATCTTTCATGGGATCCTTTGAATGTTGAACCTGGAATTCCAACAAATTTTATTTTTACAATTAGAGATGGAAAAACAAATGAGCCTCTAAGAAATTCTGATTATACAATTGTAATTATTCAAAATGGCAAAGAGATTCATCGTGTGTCTGGAACTGCACAAGTAGGTGGAGAATTTGAGAAATTTACTTTTGCAGAAGATCAAACTGGTCCTACAATTATTAAATTTGAAAATATTCGAAATACAGGTCAAGAAACTGAATTTGCACTAGTCGTTGCACCCGAATTTGGAGCTATTACATTACTGATACTAGTAATTTCAATAACAAGTATAATTTTTGTAACAAGAAAAAATTCGTTAAATATCTAGAGTGTAACTAGTTTGACAGTATCCATGTTTTTGTTTGTTTGAAAATCTTTTGTCATTGTAGAAACCTTCTCAGCATCTCCATCAATTAGAAATAATTCCATACATTTTTCTTTCTCAATTTTACTGTGCAAATGTGTCGTAATCAAATCTTCGAAATTATGAGTTATTCCAGAAACAACATGATCAAACTCATCATTATGTACTACCAAAAGAATTGCATGAATATTTCCAGATAAATCCGCCTTTTGTTTTTCTTCAGAAACAAATGCCCTTATTCCTGCCCTGATAGCCTCCGACCTGCCAGAAAATCCCATTGAGGATTGTAGCCTGTCTAATTCTGAGAGAATTTCATCATTTAATGAAATAGAAACTATTGGCATATGCCTAATGTTATTAATTATCTTATAAGTTTAGCAACTAATCTTATTAAGATTTTATAAATTTATTAATAATCTGACATGAATTGCAGCGTGAATCTTCAGATAAAGCTTGCAATAATTGCTATAATTACTGTGATTCCGTTAAGCTCGATTGTAGTTTATGGAACTAATTCTGATCAACGATTTACAACAATTGATAACTCAAAACTACAAGTCATTTCTTCATTTAATCCTCTGTATGAATTCTCAAAAAATATTGGACAAGAAAAAGTCGATGTTGTTTTACTTTTGCCAGTTGGAGTTGAACCACATGATTGGGAACCAACAATTAAAGATGTACAAAGAATGCAAAAGTCTGATCTCATAATCATTAATGGAATTGGTTTTGAAAATTGGGTTAATAATTTACAAGAAACTAATTACTCTGGTAAAATAATTGATACAAGTCTTGGAATTCCAACTATGAATTCTAATGATGAACATTTTCAAAAATCTACAGATCCACATATTTGGTTAAACCCGGTTTATGCAAAAATTCAAGTACAAAACATTGCAGATGCGTTTTCTCAATCAGATCCTAAAAATGAACAATATTATCAATCTAACGCAGCAAAATATCTAGAAAAATTAAATTCGCTTGATTCAAAAATTCGAGATGAATTATCTGGTTGTAATCATGATTTTGTATCTTTTCATAATGCATTTTCTTATTTTGCAGATGAGTATAATCTTAATCAACACACAATTATCTCATCAAATGATTCACACGGAGAAGTGACTGCAAAAACTCTTGAGAATATTATTTCAACATCTAGAGAGTTAGATCTTAAAGTAATTTTCAGTGAAGAAAATATTGATACACGTACATCTAACATAATTGCAAATGAGATTGGAGGAAAAGTTCTAATTCTCTCGCCATTGGAAGTTTCATCTGATGAAACTTACATATCTAAAATGACACAAAATCTTGAAAATCTGAAAGAGGCATTATGTTGATAGTAGAAATCAAGAATCTAACTGTACAATACCCTGATGTAAAAGCACTAGATGATGTCAGTTTTGGAGTCAATCAAGGTGACTTTTTAGGCATAATTGGACCTAACGGAGCCGGAAAATCTACCTTGTTTGATTCAATGCTGGGGCTAAATACAAAGTATGAAGGAACTATCAAATTTTTTGGTGAAGATATTAGAAAATCAAAAAACTATCTTAAAGAAATTGGATATGTACCACAAAAACCAATTTTTGAAAAAAATTTTCCTGCTACAGTTAGCGATGTAGTAAGAATGGGATTAAGAAATGAATCTGATGAAAAAAAAATTGATGAAATTTTACAACAGTTATGGATACATGAACTTCGTAAGAGAAGAATAGGTGAATTATCTGGAGGACAACTTCAGCGAGTCTTTATTGCAAAAGCATTGGTAAATAATCCGAAAATCTTGATTCTAGATGAACCTGTTACAGGAATTGATCAACAAAGTATAGAACTATTCTACAGTATTCTTCGTGAATTAAATTCAAAACAAAAAATTACTATTATCTGGTCTTCTCATGATTTGGATGCTGTTAATCAACTGGCAAATCATGTAGCTTGTCTAAATAGAACATTATTTTTCCATGGTGAATCTGAAAAATTCTTTTCAAACGATGAACTCGTCAAACAATATTCTGAAGCTTCGATGCAAGAACATATGCATCATCATTAATCATGTCTCTTGAAATTCTGACATACAGTTTCATGCATAGAGCATTAATTTCTGGAATTGCAATAGCAATCCTTTGCTCAATAATTGGATTGTTTTTAGTTTTACGACGGTATTCATTATTTGGTGATGCAATAGCACATTCTTCATTTGGAGGAATTGCATTGGGCTTACTAGCAGGAGTTTATCCTCTTTGGACAGCTTATGGTATTTCAATAGCTAGTGCTCTAATTATTACAAAAATCAAGGACAGATACAACATCTCTGGTGATGCATCAATTGCAGTATTGCTGTCATCAGGAATAGCTGTTGGACTTGTAATCATTGGTCTTTCAGGAGGCTTTACAATAGATATCTTTAGTTTCCTATTCGGAAGTATTCTTCTAGTAAGTGTAAATGATACAATACTGATCTTATCATTAACTGGTGGAATTCTAATTGTAATTTTGTTACTTTATCGACAAATTCTTTATTCAACATTTAACGAGGAACAGGCTAAAGTTAGTGGAATTCCTGTTGAAAAAATTAATTATTTGATTGTATTTATGGCAGGATTGACTGTAGTTACATCAATTCAACTAGTAGGTGTATTACTAATTTCATCATTATTTGTAATTCCTAATGTTACTGCGATTATGTATGGGAAGGGGTTCAAACAAACTGCAATTATTTCAATAAGTTTCTCAATTTTCTCTGTAGTTATAGGAATTTTAATTTCATACATTTTTGATATAACTCCTGCTGGAACTATTGTGTTATTGTCAATTGGTCTATTTGCAGGAACAATGGGAATAAAATCTACTGGATTATTATCTAAGCATTAATCAAAGAGTTTAGTCTTCTTTTATCCTTGATACTTCTTACAAAAAATAATGATGTTGCAATTATCCCTAATGCAATAAGAGGTGAAGCAACTTCTGTATACTTTAATTCAAAATTATTTATAGAATTTATCTGAGTAGCATCAACTGGAATTTCTGTAGTTTTTACAGTTCCTATTTTGTTTGATTGTTGTTCAACAAACCATACATTATCATCACCATCAGATGTCATAAATTGAATAAATGTAGTATCTGTAGGTACTGGAATTTCAAGTAAGTTATTGTTATCTGGATCATAGACTCCCATTTTATCAACTGTATGTTGAGCAAACCAAATATTGCCATACTTATCAAATGTCATACCAAAAGGTAAGGCATCTTTGTCTGGAACTGAAATTCGCTCAAATGTCTCTAAAACTGGATTAAATTTGGTAATTGCCAAGCCTGTATGCTCTGCAATCCAAAGGTTGTCATCATCATCGAAAAGCAATGCCTCTGGTCCTTGTAGTGGAGGCTCTTTTGTAAATTCTGTTATTTTGTTGTCTTTTGGATCAATATATCCTATTTTTCCTGTACCTGTTGCTGAAAACCACATTTTTCCATCATCATCAAGAGCTAAAGCAAACGGTAAATTTTCTTTTCCTGGCAAAACAATTTCTTCAAATTCGTCACTTTCTGGTAAATATTTGATGATTCTGTCTTTATTGATTATTGTAATCCATATGTTTCCATCAAAATCTGACTTGATGAACAGTGGTGTGTTGTCTGAGATTGTAGGATCAAGTTTTGGAATAGATTTTGTTGTTATTTGTTTTGTTTGAGGATCTATGAACCCGATCTGATTTCTTGGTGGATCTAAGAACCAAACTCTATCCTGATTATCTTGTGTAAGAAATGTCGTAACTAGTCCGTCAAACGAATATGATGCAAACTCTTGTGAGTCCAGGGAAAATTGCCATACCCGTGGTGCAGACGCATCACTTATCCAAATTGAATCATGTCCATCATATAGTGGGAAGAGGGGTTTTGCATCTTCTGGTAGTTCGTATTCGATAATTTGGGTTTGAATGTCTGTCAGTCTTGGTTTTACTAGCAAATTCAAAAGTTCTGATTCATTGGCATTTTCTGTTCTTTGAGCTTCGATATCCACTAACCACTCTCCTGAAAATCCAAATGTTAATTCCCCTTGGAATTCTTTTGGTCTGTTTTCTTCTTGCTTAACTAATTCCATTGGCACTTCAATTGGTGCAATGTTTTTTGATGGATTTGATACCTTTACTTTTAGTTGATCTGAATCATCTAGTGGGTTTCCATCAAAGTCACTTACTTTAACCAAAATTGTGTTTGAACCACTCGAAAACGGAGAAATATCAATACCAAATTTTATGTTTTCAGTAAATTCAAGTGTCTTGAATCCATAAACAACCTCTTGGGCATCAACTTTTTGAATTTCACCTGCCGGTAAGGTTCCATTTGTTAGTAATGCTACAACTCCAAGAAGAATAATTCCTAACGCTGCATCAACTTTAAGTGATCTTTTTAGTTTTTTGTGAACTGAAATTTTTCCTGATGAAAAATTTGCTTCTGCGCTTTTTTGAACTTTAAATTGGAAGAATGCTCCAAATCCTACTATTATTGCAGCAATTGAAATTTTTAAAATAATTAATTGACCATAAATTGATTCTGTAATAATTCCTAGATTTGATTCTAAGAACCACATAAGTGTAGGTCCTGAAATTATAACAATTCCAACTGAAATAATGAAAGCTATTGAAAATCTTGGAATCAGTACCAGACTCATTTTCTCTCGGTTTGATTCTTTTAATTGTGAAAATGTTGGTAATAAAATGAAAACAAAATAAAATATTCCGCCTATCCATACTGCTGAAACCAAATTATGTATGTAATCTAAAACTAATGCTGGTGTTTCTCCACTAGCTGCACCATGTCCGATCATACTAGAAGTACCAATTAATGCAAGCATAGCTACAAGTAATGGCATTTGGTTTTTCTTTGATAGCATTTTTTTCCTATCCAATGTAAACCAGATTCCCAACAAAATTACTGTGATACTCATCCTGATAATCCAAGTAAAACCAAAATCTGTCTGAATTGCATCTATAACTGATGCCTCCAATCTAATAGATTGCATAGCAATCATCAAAATATTTGAAACAAAAATCAACATCAGACCAATTCCTGTAATTGACATGAATTTACCATGATGAAATGATTCTATTTTATCAAGTTCTTCTTTGATTAGTTGTTTGTTTTGAGTTCCCCAAATTATTAGTGATGCAATTACTGCGCCTAAAACAATTGTCTGACCTACAAGTCCAGGAAATCTTGCCCCTGCTTCAGGTAAATATACAATTTCTGATGGTCCTTTTTGTTCAAGCAAGGAAGGATCAACTACGATGTCTCCTACTGCAAACAGAAATGCATCTGGAACAAGATGTCCATCCACTTTGGAGAGAGTTTTAGTTGAAACAGTATAGATTCCATCTTCTAATGGTGGTGTTGTAACAATTAGAGATTGTTCGTCTTCGTAGTATTTGGTATCTTTGTTATCTATTTGATCTCCATTAGAATCAAGTACTTTCAATTCACTAAAATTAATGTCAACCGGTTCTGAAAAATATGCAATTATCTCTGTAGTGCCGGTAGGTGCATTAGATGTTAGATTTGGAATTGTTTTTTCGGTGAACGGATGAGCATATACAAATGGAATAGAAATAAACGAAATAATTAGTAGACAGATTAGAATTTTTTGCATTTAACCTTCACTTCATTATTGATAATTTAAACAGTTTTCATTAATTCGATATTTGTACCAATTCACGTAAAGATAATAACGTGTTATTACAAAATGATAATTATGAAAATCGTAATTTTCGGTATAATTGGTTTGTTGTTTTTTGTAGGTAGTATTGCACCATCATTTGCACATACTACTGTCCATGTTGAACAGTATCAAATTGAAGCAGGTTGGGGAATTGAACCTCCTGTAGTAGGAATACGAAATGATCTTGCCTTTAAAATTACTCAACCTGGTGAAACTGAAGGATCATACAAAGGAGTTACTAGTGTTTTCAAAGATGTAGATGCCACTGTAATGTTTGGAGGGGCTTCAAAAAAAATTAATGTTGACTCTGACCCTAGACCTGGATACTATTTCTCACCAATTATTCCAACTAAAACTGGTACCTACATGGTAGAATTCAAAGGCAAAATAGATGGAACTGTAATTGATATTAAAATTCCAGTTGAAGATGTAGAGTCTACTGCAGTCTTAGATTTTCCTCCTACAAACAGTGAAGGAACTGCAGATATTACTGCACTAAAGAATGCAATTTCATCATTACAACAAGATGTTTCAAAACTGAAATCTGGTGAGACATCTGTTTCTTCTTCTGACGGTGGAATATCTTATGACTTTGCAGTACTTGGATTGTCTATTGCAGCTGCGGCAATAATCTTAGCGATAATTGCACTAATTAAAAGAAAATAAGAAAAGAGGAATTCCTAAAACCTTGGAATGACTCTAGATTTTGCAGTGACTGCAACTATGCTTATGATTGCAACAGCTAGTACCATCATTGCAATTGTACCAAATTCTGGAACAACGTTTGAAAATACTACTTCTTCACCAATTGGTCCTGTTTTAGGATCATCTACTCCATAACCTTGGAAAGTTACAGTGATGTCTACTGGATCAGAAGAACTTAGTGGTGCTGTTGTATGCATACCTGTGCCATCATGATGATGTGCACCTTCATCATTCAAAACTACTTCACCATTTTGTGTTACCAACATATCGTGGTTAACATGTTCTGCACCTTCAAATTCAATAGAAATCTCCATTGCTTCGCCTGCAGTTGGTGTTGAAGTCCAGATTGAAACTTTTGTACCATCTGATAACATTCCGGTTGCAGATGCAGCACCTTCTATGTGCATCATATCACCTTCGTCACCATGATCATCATCATGCCCTGCTTCTTGTACTATGATCAAACCTTTCATCCAAGGATGTACCATGCAGAAAAATGGAACTTCACCTGCTTCTGTTGCAGTCCATTCAAAAGAATTTCCTGCCATCAACAAACCAGTATCAAATTCACCACTTGGGCCACCTTCTGCTGTACCTGCTGTAAATGTGTGTGCTGCAGTATCAGTATTTGACATGATTACTTTACCACCAACATCTATTGTTGCAGTACTTGGAATGTAACATCCATCTGCGGTATCTTCACAACCTGGTGCACCAGAACCCGGTGCTGGAGAGATTGTGACTTCGGTATGATCTGCAAAAGCAGCTGGTGTCATTGCGACAATACCTGCTGCGATAGCAAATAGTACGAAGAAAGAACTAATTACTTTAGTCTTCATTAAGCAATTTACTGATTCGGATACATAAAAACCTCACTGGAATTTCCATTTGTGAAGACTAGTTCTTTTTAGATTGGTACAACTTTAGAATACCAAACACAGGAATGCCAATATACATTCCAATATTAAGAAGAACTACAGATATGCCATATCCTAACATCTTTTCTTCTGAATCAATGTCTGCCTGATTTAATAGCGATAATGATGATAGCATTGGAGTTAATGTCACTTTTACCACTTCTTTGAAAATAGGATGTTCTCTCTCAAAGTCGGCAACTGTTGGTGAGAATGAATAATAAAATTGATTAAAAGTAGTCATAAATGCCATGCCCGAATCTGTTTTTAGAATAGTATTATCTCTCAGTTCTCTTAATTGTTGTACTTGCGGTGCCATCTCAGAACCATATGTGGCAGTTGCAATTAGACATCCACCGTTTTCTTCATTTGGTTTATTATTTTCAGAAGGAAGTGTTGATTGAGTATTAACTTCACCTACTGAAATATCAAAAGAAACTGTTTCTGGTGGAATTGGCTGAAACAAAATCCCCTCTATTTTGAAATTCATAGTATACACTCCTTCACCTTGATTGAACTCTATTGGAATTTTTACAGAACCAACTGATGTATGCGTAAGTGGAATTGGTCCAAAAATAGTTTCACCTTCTTTAAAAACTGTTACTGACCAGTCAACATGCTCTTGAATTTTTTGTGTTTGAGGATTAATAAAATCTATATTTATTTTGGTTTGTATGTTTGGTTTAATTTCATCATATGTTAATTTGACATCTAGTGTTCCTTTTTCAGTTGGTAATGTTTGTGATTCTGCAAACACTGGAATAATTAACAAAGGAACTAACAACAACAATAGCAAAAATTTCATACATTTCCTTTAAAATTGATAAATAAAAGTCGTACTGTAATTTTCATAAAAAATTCCCACGCATAGAAATCCTATACCATATTTAAATATGGAATGAACACAAATTTTGTGTTGTATAACAAATTTGCATTATTACTAATTATTGCTGGCATTTTCATCATTCCTGTTATTCTCCCAAACGCATTTGCTCATGGACTTGGTGGTGATCAAGCAAAACCAATCAGTTTTGGTGATATGCAAGTAACTGTACGTACACAACTAAGTCCATCTGATATTACTGTTGGTGAAGTTGATACTGCAAATATGCAAGTACGTTTCTTTGATACGTTAACTGACAAAAATCTTGATCAAGTAACATATAGAGTAGAAATTTGGCAAAGTGGTGAACTTTTAGCTAGAAACTTGTTTTATGATATGGATGGAAGATTAGATGTAAAAATCAAACCAAAAGCTACATGTAATGAAACTCATCTTGAAGAATGCTCAATTTACGGAGGTTCTGAACATGCTAGTGCACCAGGTGCATTATATGTTCAAGGTGCAGAATGTAATGATAATAATCTAGATATTTGTGCAAGACCATCAATCACTGGTCCAATATTTGTAAAGGGTGGTTTGTACAAAATTAGAGTTGATATTGAAGGTGCTACTAGTCCTAGAACTGTGCTTGCAAATTTACTAAGTTATGAAACATTTGTTAGTGTAGCACAAGAACAAAACTTTTTTATCAAACCTGCAAATGCTGAAGAAGTACCAGTTATTGTAAAAACATACTATGACGATGTTGATAATTTTAAATTTGAACAATCAGATAACTCCATCTCATTTGATATGCCCTTTGATTGGGATCCATCATATGTTGATCAAGTACAAGTAGTACATGAAGAAGTAAGAGTTCCAAAAACATTTACACCTTATGCAGAAGGTACACAATTCAAAGGATATGTTAATGGAGTGGAAATTGACCAGAGAGCATTACTAAATGATCCTTATACATATGAAGATACTAACATTGTTCATTTTCTAATTACCAAAAAAGAATTACAAAAAATAAATGAACACTTGGGTGCAAATAACTATGACACGACTAAAATGGATTTGAAACTGGTTCCATTAACTGGGGCTTCAAAAAGTTCAACAGAATTCTATCTTGTTGATACTGTTAATTATGAACAAATTCCAACTACTGTAAACATTTCATGGGATGGGAAGTATGGTGCTAATCAAGAAATTCCTTTTGAATTTACATTCTTTAATGAAAATGGAGATCTTATCAAAGATATTCATTATGCATACTTTGTTTTTGATGAGTCTGATACAGAAATAGCCAGCAATGTAGGCGATGATTCTACAATGCTTGGAATTCTTGCTACTGAAGGAATTGATGTTCAAAGAATCTTTGTTCCTTCTCAAGGTCAAATTAGAGTAGATGTCAAAGTTTTAGGAACTGGTTTAGATTATAATCCACAATATGCAGGAATTGGCTCTGCACTTATTGAGATAGGTCCAGGTTCTCCAAATGCTATACCTCAGAAAGCACCAATTCCTAGCTGGATTAAAAATAATGCTGAATGGTGGGCAGCTGATCAAATTGACGACAACTCATTTGTTCAAGGTATTCAATTTTTGATTAAAGAAAATATCTTAAAGATTCCACCAACTTCACAAGGTACTGCAACTAGTTCAAATGAAATTCCCACATGGATCAAAAATAATGCAGGCTGGTGGGCTGATGGATCAATTGATGACGATTCTTTCATTCAAGGTATTCAATTTTTGATTAAAGAAGGAATTATGAAGATCCAATCATAGGTTTTTAAATAAATTCAGATAAGTGATACTATATGAAAGACATCAATGACATCATGCCAAAAATTCCAAACATGAGATGGGGAGCTTTGATGAACAGAGCACCAACCAATGATAAAGTTGAAGAAATGAACAAAATTTTCCCAGATAATGGCAAGTGGCATACTGTATTTGAAGAAAAAGATCTAATCACCATTGATGGAAAAGAAATACGTAAAAAAGATCCTAACAAGTGGACATAGTTTGCAAAATTTATCACTAATTTCAATTCTTATTCTTTCTACTGTATTTGTATTAGGATTTGATAGTGTATATGGTCATGGTGTGGGGAGTGAAACTTTTCCACCCGTAGATCTTGATGGAAAACTTGTTACTTTAGAAGTATCATCTTCAAAAAATAATCCAAACACAAATGATGATCAACAAATATCTATTTCATTGATTGATTTTAATTCAAAAATTACTTTACGAGATACCACCTTTCTGATAAAGTCTGAACGTGGGGATCAATTTCTTTTTGAACAAGAATTTAAGGCAGATAATGGATTCATAGTTTTTAATTTTATATCTGAAGATACTGATTCTATTGTAGTTGAGGCTGATAACAATAATAATTTTTTTGGTTCATTATTGGGACTTGAAAGCAGACTAGTTAATGTAAAAGGACCCAAACTTAGTGAAGGTGGTTTGTACAAATTTGATATTAAGATTCTTACTGCGAATGACTATTCTAAAAAATTAGAAAAGCCATTAACTTTCAATGCAGGCATATCTATTGCTCAAACAACTAGACATGATTTTGTTGATCCAAACTTTGGCGAACAGAACATCCATGTTATTACGTATTATGATGAAATTTCAAATTTTCATTATGATCCTGTTTTGAAGAAAATCTCTTATTTCATGCCCTTTGATTGGAGTGAATCAAATGTCAATCAAACCTCTGTTGTTCATCAAGAACTTGTAATACCAAAAAAATTTGGTGATTTACTAGTTTCTGGATTTTCCATGTATGTAAATGGGATAAAGTTGGCTGATGATGTTGTCAACATAGATGATTTTTTTTCTGATGGGCGTGTTGTCCATTTTATAATTTATCAAAGAGAATTAATGAATATTTTTCACAGTAGCACAAATCAGAATGGGATGAATTTTGTAATTCAGCCAGATCGTGATTACGTTCATTTAAGTTCAGTTACTGATAATGGTCAATTTAGAATTCTTACAACTTGGGAACCTGAGTTTCTGAAATCAAATTCAAAAGCAAAAATAATTTTTGATATCACAGATATTTTCTTAAAAAATAAACCAGTTTCTGCAAAGTATGATTTTTCAATGACTCAAAATGATCGCATAATATTCGAGCAAAGTGGAATTAGTACTGATTCTAAAAATGAACATAATGTCATAGAGTTTTTTATTCCTGCTGATGTTACAGGAATTGTAAATCTAAATTTTAAAAATTTTAACGACAATAATCTTGCAAAGACAACTATCCCAATTGTTATTGATAGAATTACTACTCAACAAGAAATTATTATTCCTGATTGGATTAGAAACAATGCATTATGGTGGTCTAAAGATCAAATTGATGATAAAACTTTCATCCAAGGAATTGAATATCTTATAAAAAATCAAATTATAGTCATTCCATCAACTCAGCAGGAAACTTCAAACTCTCAAAATATTCCCATATGGATTAGAAACAATGCAGGTTGGTGGTCTGCTGATCAAATTGATGATAATACATTTGTCCAAGGATTGCAATACTTGATTCAAAAAGGAATACTTCGTGTTTGATCCCCTGCTGATTCTATACATGAACCAGTCTCTTTAAATTCACAAAAACACCATTTAGTTTACTTTGTTTAGACCTGAAAGGATAGTTGAGAGAAAATCTACCTTATTTTCAGTTGTTGTAACTGGCGTCATAGCAATTTTGGCTTTACCTATTATTATTCCGCACATATTGCATGGTTATCATCTGATACACATTTTCTTGCATATTGGCGGACTTAGTCTTGCTGTATTCATTTCGGTACTTGCAGGATTTGCATATTACAAATTAAGAACAAAACGACTCTTACTTAGTGCAGTGGCATTTACTGTCTTTATTGGTGCTCAAATTGCTTTGTTAGTAGATGCAACATGGCCCATAATGTATGATTTTGAAATAATGTCAATTTCTGAAATAGGACATTTATTGACGTTTGTAACATTAGGGTTATTGGCATTAGGAGTATTTCGAAATGACTGATAGAGATTCACAAATTCAACAAATTATTGAAAAAAATCCCGGAATTCAATTCCGTGAAATTATGCGTTCATCTGGATTAAAAAATGGTGTACTAAGTCATTATTTAGGAAAATTAGAAAAAAATGGAGTTATCAAAGCAACACGTGGTCCTAGACAAATTAGATTCTATCCACCACAAATTACTGAAGATGAATCTATAATAATCAAAGCTCTAAGAAAGCAAACTCCACGTGATCTCATACTTGCATTAATTAAAAAAGATGGGTTAGAATTTTCACAACTAGTACAAGAAGTTAAAAAATCACCATCAACTGTTTCACTTTATTTATCACAACTTGTTGAAGATGGTCTAGTAGAAGTAAAATTAATCCAACTCAAAAAAAGATATCATATTAAAGCAAGAGATCTTATAGATAAATTAATTGAAGACTATAGACCAGGCCCACTTGAAAAACCAACATCAGGATTCGAAGATATATTCAATTCTTTCTAATCTAATTATTTGTATAATTTCGATCACATTATTTTGTATAATTTTATTTCCAGCATCTGTTTATGCTGATGTTTTCATTCCAGATAGTGAATACCTTGGTTACTATGATTATGAGGGAATTTACACTGTTGTTGGAAATGTCAAAAATCAAAATGATTTTGCATTGATTCCAACAATCACAATATCAATAATTGATGATGAAACAAAAATCACTAAGACACTTAATCATGTTCCAATTCCTGCAATGACTGATATTCCATTCAAATTAAAATTTCCAGAGATTCACGGTAAAAACCCTGTTGTGTTAGAGGCAGATCTAAAATATGTTAAAACTAAGAAAAATTCTATTCCTATCCAAATTATCTATGACAAAACTCTAGTTACTTATGATGATGGTCATGTTACTGGTAGAATAAAAAATATTGGAAATCAAACAGTATACAATCCCAAAATTTTTGCAATTGTTCATGGTTATGAAACTCAAATCCTAGATGTTGCTCAAAACATTGAACGCATTGAAAAAATTGAACCTGAAGAAATTCTAAACTTTACAATATATCCTGATCCATCTGTTTCTGAACCAGTTAGGTTTTACTCTTGTTTTGCACCAGTAGATACCACAGTAATTCCAGTAACTGCAAAAAAGAATGGAGGAGAATTTGATTTTCGATATGATTCAGGTGCATGGTATTCAGCAGCTGAATTCATCAATGATGGAACAACACTAACAATGCGTGGATACAATAGTTATCCTCTTGAAACATATGCTAATTTTGAATTTCCACCAATTTCAGGCAAAGAAAAATTTGATGTGACAATAAATGACAAGCCTGTAGACTTCATTCAAAGTGTTGATGAGATGGGCCAATGGCACGTTGCATATCTAGTAGGACCTCAATCCCAAGGAATTCTAAAAATCACTGGTTTTGAAAAAGGATTGCCACCAGAACTACCTAAAATTCCTCAATGGATTAAAACAAATGCCGAATGGTGGACTACTGACCAAATTTCTGATTCTGAATTCATGGAGGGGATAGATTTTTTATTTAAAAAAGGAGTGATATTTGTTGCAGGCAAAAAAATTATTGTGGAATCTGAATGGTATATTCCCTCTTGGTTTAAAACTATTGCATCTTGGTGGTCTGAAGAAAAAATTTCTGATGATGATTTTATAAACGCAATTGAAAATCTTGTGAAACAAAAAATAATTGTAATTTAATATGGTACATTCGACGAACAACCCAGATTTATTTTAAATAATAAAATTTTAATTTTATTAATGAATACAAAAACAAATTCGTTGCTAGCAATTTCTGTTGCAGCTATTCTTTCATTGTCTGTTGTAGCAATTGGAGAAATTCCACAAGTAGCAGCCGATAAGAATGATAAAAAAGATCATGACGAGAAAAATGGCTTCAATAAGGATTTCAAAGAATTTTCAAAAACCCCCGACTTTGAATCCAATAATTGTATTGTAACAGGTTTTGCTTCAAATCTATCTCCAGAAGCACAAGAAGCTCTGGATTGTAGTATGCAAGCATGGCTTGACAACAAAGGAAAATCCTTAGTTTACAAAATTGCTATATCTGGAATGGAATTGATTGATAGTGACGCAGATACACAAGATGATTTGTATCAACTACACATTCACAAAAATATCCTAGGAACTCTTGAAAATCCAATGGGACCACATGTATTGGATGTATATAGAGCACCTACGTTTGGCGATGCCGATCTAGTTGTTCTACCAGTACAAGGTGAATTACGTGGAATCTGGGATGATGGTGATCATGATCCATTAAATGCTGAGAATAATATTGAACTGTTATGCAGTAGTCAAATATTTGCAGCAGGACATGGTGATGTAGAGGATACACCTGGACATCATGCACCATATATCAAGATGTCATTAGAGCCAACTAAGAGTGGCGAAAAAGTCTGTAAGAAACTAGGTTTCTAAAACCTTTTTTTTCATTTTTTTTAAATATGTTTTAATGAATTTATTATTACAAAACTTCTCTATCTTTTCAGATTAATTTTTTGAATACTGTTGAAAGTTAAACCAGTACAATTTTCTAATGTACCAATTTTCTTTTAATTCATTATGAAATACTATGGTTATACAGGCCATAGTTGGGATGAGAAACTGAGGAGTCATCTTAGTACCTGTTTCCCATCTTTTTTTATTTAATGAAATTTTAATAGTGGAAATTTCAAATGATAAAATCTTGAAAATTTTAGTTACAGTAATTCTCATTTCTGTCATTTTTTCATTTTCTTTAGTTCCAAATGTATTTGGACATGGATTGGGTGGAGAAGTTTTACCTCCAGTGTTAATTGAAGAGAAAAAACGCTTCACTTTCAATTGGAATAACTCCATCCGTTTATGATCCTGAAAATCCAGAAAAATACATCTCACTTCGACTTTTTGATTCTGATACTGATGCAATCATTGAGCATGTTACATTTGAATTTGAATTAAAAAAAGATGGGAAACAAATTTTCAAAGAAATTTTTCATGACGAATTAGGAAATCTCAAAATAAAAGTAATCACTAATAATTTGGATGATGTTATAATTGAAGGTGTCCAAGAACCAACTTTAGGCGGTTGGATGAAAAATAATTCTAAACCACTAGTTCTCAAAGGTCCAATTTTTACTTCTGGAGGGCTATATGATTATACTATCAAAATTCTATCAGTTAACTCTGATTCTAATATTATTGATGATGAAATCATGCTAGATGGTGCTATTAGTCTTGCACAAACAAATTTTTTCAAAGTAAATGACTATCTAAGTGAAGAAAAAACTATTCAGATAATATCTTATTTTGATAAGATTGAAGAATTTAGTTTTGAATCAAATACCATAAAGTTCTCAATGCCTTTTAATTGGAATCAAGATCTTGAACAATTAAGTGTAGTTCATCAAGAAATTAGAATTCCTAATACGTTTGGAGATTTTCTTTCAACAAAATATGAATCTACAGTAAATGGTATTTTGCTACCTGATGAATCTATAACAATTGATGATTATTCGTTTGAAGATAGAACTGTTCACATTGTTGTTAATCAAGAATTAATCAAACAAATTCGTGATAAAGCAATACATACATCAGATACACAAATGAATTTTCAACTCACACCAAGCAAAAATGTTAAATTTCCTCTAGAGTTTACAACTCCCGATTTAAGATACAAAGTACTTTTGTCATGGAAGCCTGAAATTATTCATTCTGGCGAAGAAATTACATTTTTTATCAATTTAGAGGAGTATTTTTCTGATAAAGCAAAAAAATTAGTTGAATATGATTTGACTTTAATTCAAAAAAATTCTAAAATATTTTCAAAACATCTAGTAGGAAATGTAAATTCTGAAAAACCCAATTCTCATAAAATTACATTTAATGATGACCAATCAGGCACGGCAAACTTTGTTTTATCTAATATTAATGGAAATTCATTGTCTAAAGGAAATTTTATTTTAGTAATACATCCTAGTATACTTCAAAATGACTCACCTGC
>NZ_AEXL02000074.1 GCF_000242875.2 Candidatus Nitrosopumilus salarius BD31
AGATTTCCTGCCAATTCACCATGGTCAGCATAAATTGAAACATAGGTTACACCTTTTTGAGTGTAAAGCCATCTCAGCCTATCCTGGACAACAACTAAAACATTTGACCATTGTTCAGTATCAATTGTTGCAAAAGTATCTTTTTCATTGGGTGATGCAACAACAATGTAATGATAGCCGTATGCCGGTTCACTGTAAAATGGTCTATCACTGTATGAATTTTCAGTTTCAATTGAAACTATTGGATTTTTACTTTCAAAAACTCTAATTGCCCACCCCTTAACATATTCATCTTCATTATCTTGTAAACGTTGAAGCATTCCATCTTTTGCAACAAGAGACAATACAGAAGGATTTGTCATAGATTCATTGCCAGGTGCATACGGAGATTTTTTGGGATCAGTAACTTTGTCATCTTTTTTTGATACAATCATGAAACGCTCAGAAACATAATCTTTGCGCATATCCCCCATAATTGTAACTAGAAGTAAATCACTGTTAAAACGTTTACTAAGATCAAATAAAATTTATGATTAAAAATTATCAATACATAAAACTCCACAAAATTAAGACTTTCTTATTTTCATCAAAGAAAAATGATTTTAAAAAAATCAAGAAAGAAAAATTAAATGTATTTCATTGTGATCGCAAATGTTGTTGCAAGATTTAAAGGAGAGAATTAGATCGAATTAAACAGAGAATCTTATGAATAATTCTGATATTCACATGATTTACGTTCTTTTAGACGGTGTAGGAGATCTTCCACATCCAGATTTGGATGGAAAGACACCACTAGAAGCTGCAAATACTCCGACATTAGATAAAATTGCCAGTAATGGAGCCATAGGAGAAGTCATATCAGTAGGAAAAGGAATAGCTCCAGAATCAGACATTGCAGTATTCAACATGTTAGGATACAAATTCAACCATGCAGAGTATGTAGGTAGAGGAGTTATCGAAGCAATTGGGATTGGGATTGACTTTAAAGATGGGGATTTAGCATTAAGAGGGAATTATTCGACATTAGACGAAGAAGGAGTAATCATAGATAGGCGAGCGGGGAGGAATATTGAAAAAGAAGATGCAGATGGAATTGCAAAAGAAATTGAAGAAAAAATCAGGCTTTCAAGCCGAGATACATCTGTAGTAGTATCGCCAACTATTGGACATCGTGTTACAGTTAGAATTCGAACAAATTCTCAATTATCATCAAAAATTACAAACACTGATCCTGCATACAGCAATATCGGCGGTATGGGGGTTGCAAAAGCTGTTGGCGATTTTTTAAAAATTGAAAAATGTTTACCACTTGAAGATACCAAAGAATCCAAGTTTACAGCAAATTTAGTAAATGAATTTTCAGAAAATGCAATTAAAATAATGAAAGACAGTGAAATTAATAAAAAAAGAAAAATGCAAAACAAAAAACAACTCAGCTGTATTCTGCTCAGAGATGCAGGAAACAGATACCCAGACGTGATTCCAATTAACGAGAAATATAGTATGAATTTTTCATGTATAGTAGATATGCCAGTAGAACTTGGAATTTCGGAAGTTCTAAAAATGAAAGCATTTGAGGCAGGAGGATTGACAGATTATGAAGAAAAGGCCAAAGTTGCTGCAAAAGCAATGGAAACTCAAAATTCCATATATGTTCATCTTAAAGGACCAGACGAATTCGGTCATGATGGAGATGCCATAGGCAAGATGAAAAACATCGAAGAGATTGATCAACGATTTTTTAAAACTCTTGTTGAAAACATTGATTCAAGTAAAGTTGCAATTGTCATTTCCGCTGATCACTCTACACCTTGTATAAACAAAGGTCATAGTGATGATCCGGTTCCAGTTTTGGTTTCAGGGGACTTTATCAAAAATGATGGAACAACAAGAATGACCGAACAACAAGCAAAGAAAGGAAGCATAGGATTACTTCAAGGAGCAGAAGTAGTAACTAAATCTCTAGAGTTAATTAAATCTCAAATATAACCAAGTTATTTGATTGCTGCATTTCTTTGGCTTTGTTTCTGATTCTATCAATGTCGATTGAATGATATGTAGAAGGGGAAGTTCCTAATTTATCCAAAACTCTTCTAAGCATTCCGATTCCAATACTAATATCATTTTTTTGTGCATGGGCAAACGCAACAGCCATTAAAATTATTCCTTGTACAACTTCTTTTTCTCTACCAAAACATTGTTTCCAGACACCTTCAAAGGCCTCATGACTTTCCCAGAATCGTTCATTATTAAAATAGAAAATACCATCAGTTATCCCTTGTTCCTTTTCAATCTCCTCTTCTACCACGTGTCGAATATTGTCAACAGGTCCAATAGGCAACAATTTTTCAACAAGAGAATCAAGATCGTCTTTTTCTACAGCAACATCAAATTCTAGAAAATTTCTAGCAACCCTAGCAATTCGAATTGATGCATTCATGCCAGATGTTAGATCCCTAGCTTTGTAAACTAGTTCACGAGAATTTTTAGGAGAATAGCCAGTATTTTTTAAATGAATCATATACCGCTCCATGGCATTGTTTGAATAGGATTTTCTTAAATTTCTTCTGTAATTCCAATCAAGGTTTATATGAAATATCCAAAGGATTTTGGATACATGTCTATCATTCAGACAATTGCAGATGTGGATAATACCTTCCTCTCAAGAAGAGAGATTACATGCAATTTTGCAGGATTAGGTGGCAAACTCAGAAGCCTAGAAGCAGCAGACATGATTACAAAAGAATTCAAACTTGACGGTAAAGTTGTGATTCCAATCAGATTAAAAACACAAGTAGGAAAATCATTAGTCACAGGAATTTTCTATGTTTACAACGATGAAACATTAGCAAAAAAACACATCAACCCTACAATCTTCTCAAGATTGGAAAAAACAAAAGCCAAAATTGCAGAAGCCGAGGCAGCAGCGACAGAGGCATCTGCTGAAGAAACAGCAGAAGTAAAAGTTGAAGAAACAGCAGAAGTAGAGGAGAAGGCAGAATAATGGCAGGAAAAAAAGGTTCCAGTCCTAACGTTTACAAATATTTTAAAATTGACGGAGAGAAACTAACAAGAACTAGAAAAATTTGCTCAAGATGTGGAAAAGGAGTATACATGTCAGAACACAAAGATAGACACACCTGTGGGAAATGTGGACTAACAGAATTTAACCAATAATTATTTTAAAATCACAAGTACACATCATAGTTTCAAATAATTTTGATTGTAATTAAAAATTCTGATTCAACCAAATCCATGTAGAGATAAAAGATAGATCAGTACAATCTTTTTTTATGGATCTTAATACTTTTTTCTTCTAGTTGTTGAATTTTTAAAATAAATGCGGGATCTAATTTGATTTTAGAAAGGGATTCTGCGGATAATTTTACAGTGTTTGTATCTAAGGAAATATTAGATTTAGGAAGATCTTTTCCAGCCCAAAATTTCATCACTTTATCTTCCAATTTATAATCACGAAATCCTGCAGGGAATTTTTTTGTGATGTGATGTAACAAAGTACGATCTTTGAAGACAACTCTTGGTTCAAACAACCGGGTTTCATCACTATATACATTCTCAAATAAGTTTCCAGAAATCTCATCAGAAATTAATTCCATTTTTGAAATTTTTCTCATCAAATCAAGAAAATGAAGAAATTCATGTGCCAAAATTGCATGTATTGTTCCTTTAAGACCATATGCAATCAAAGGAGCAGAAATTTGAATCACTACCTGAAATTTTTCTTCAAACATAATTGGAATAGTCCTAGCAAACAGAATACCATACTCAAATGAATTTGGATTAGGGGATGAAATTACAAGTGAAGGATCCACATAAGCTACAGGATACTGAATTCCAGACGCTTTTTCAATTCTACCTATCCCAGACAAAACAATATGAAAACGAGTCAAGACAAGATCATAAACATCATCAGGAATAATTCCTTTTGAATGTGCATCTTTGAAACGTACTAACGGATCCAATATGTCTCCTCGAAAACTTTGAACGTAAAAAGGTTAATCCGATTAGGATCTAGGTTTTCCGATTTTCTTTTTTTTGCGTGTTTCAGCTCTTTGATCAGCATGTCTTTGATGTTTATTTTTTTTCTCATTGGCATGTAAGTTTACGATATTTAGTGCTAGTTAATTGTTATCATTGTACTTCAATATCAAGAAAATCAAATTCTTGGCACATGCATTGAGTGTCAAGAATCTGAGATAAACCAGGGGAAACATCATCACCAGTCACAAACCTCTTGATAGGTAGGCCTCCTTCAGCTTTTAATTTCATGATAAAGGAGTTATTGGAGTTTTTTTTATATGTCACGCTAAAAACTTTCTTCTCTGAACGTTTTCCAGATTTATCATAAACCACTATAGATTGTTTTTTAAGATCTTTTAATTTTTTCAGATTTTTAGCATCGACTGTAAACTCTGTAGAGATTTTTACCTCAATTAATGAAATGAATTTTACAGGTTTTTTAGGAGATTCGTGGGCAATTTTCAGATTATTGATTTCAAGTGAATCAAGTTTAATTCGATTCAATCTCAAATTTCTTTTTAGAGGGTTTTGAATTTTGACAAAAAAAGGTCGTCCAGATCCTAAAACTAAACTTGATTTATCCTCACCGCCAATCCATGTAAATTTAGCAATTGTCCCACCAAGTTTTTCAAAAAGAAATTTAGAGATCAAACCTTCAACACTGTCAAATTCTGAAATCCCATGAAAATTACAAATTCGGCATCCTTTACCAGAACAATTATCACAGGGTTTTTGTTTTTGTGCTATTCCTCTCTGATTTTTCACATATCGTCCAGAAAAAGTGACATGTTTTGAACGTAATTGACATAATTCATCTTTTAAATTCAAAGTAAAAGTGATATCAGGATCCTGATGATCAATACTTTTTTTAGATTTTTTTCGAAAAAGATTTGCCTAATTCTTTCGTTATGTCAGTCTTGATACTATCAATTCCTTTTAGTTTGTATTTAGAACGAATATAGTCATCCCTATCAATAATGGATGGTTTGATCATAGCACCAACACTAAAAGATGAGTAAGAATACCCAGATGATGCATCATGCATTAATTTTAAATAATTGTTTAGATGATCAAACAAATTTTTACAAATATAGCACTTTTGGGGTAAATCTAGATTTTTTTTGAGCTTTTTGCCTAGTAGTTTGTTGGATGAAAGATGTAATTTTTTAGAGAATAGTCGGCCTAAACAATTATCACATAGATTGTATTTTTTGATAATTTGATTTGCAGTCGGGATAATTTTTTGATATTTAGTCATATTAGAAAAATTTACTCGGAGAATTATCCTAAACCCATTTTCCTAAGAGTGCCTTGCATTTGACGTCCTTTAGAAGCCTTCATCATGTTCTTAGAGTTTTTATAATTTTTGACAAGCTCTTTAACTTCGCCTTCAGGCCATCCAGAACCTCGTGCGATTCTTTTGATCCTAGATGAATTTAACAAATCAGGATCTGCTTTTTCTTCTTTAGTCATACTTTGAATTATGTATCTCCATTTTGAAACTCGATCCTCCATTTGATCTACTTGATCATTTTTCACCATACCAGAAAGTCCAGGCATACTATCAAGAAGTCCTTTCAGAGAACCAACTTTTGTTACTTCTTCTAGCTGATAAAAGAAATCATCCATATTCATTTTTCCACTAGAGATTCTTTTCATTCGAACATCATCACCCTCATTTTCTAATCTTTTTGCCAAATCCAATACAGCTTGAATATCACCCATACCAAGAAGTCGCCCAACAAATCTAGTAGGCGAGAATTTTTCTAAATCATCAATTCTTTCACCAGTTCCAATATACATGATTTGTGCACCAGTAGCTGCAGATGCAGCAAGTGCACCGCCTCCTTTTGCAGAACTATCTAATTTAGTAATAATGATACCACCGACAGGAATTGTATTGTGAAATGCCTCTGCTTGATTAAAGCACTGTTGTCCAATAGTCCCATCGATAACAAGTAAAGCCAAATCAGGATCTGCTACTTTGTTAATTCTTTCCATTTCTTCAAGAAGATCCTTTTCTTCTTTATGACGACCTGCAGTATCAATTAAAATTACATCTAATGGTTGTCCTTCAAAATGTTTCAGACCATTTTTTACAATATTAGGAGAATCTTTGTTACTTTCTTCACCATAAACCTCAACATTTGATTTTTCACACATTGTTTTAAGCTGAACTAATGCACCAGGTCGATAAGTATCAGCTCCGATAACTCCAACTTTGTATCCTTGACGAGATAGAAATTTGGCAAGTTTAGATGCCACAGTAGTTTTCCCACTTCCTTGAATTCCTAAAAGGATAATTTTATTTTGGGTTCCAGGTTTAAAATTAAAATCAGATTCATTCCCAAGCAATTTTGAAAGTTCATCATATAGAATCTTAATTATGTGGTCTTTACGTGAAAGTCCTGGAGGAGGAATCTCATTTAGGGCACGTTCTTCAAGATGTTTTGTAATATCTAAAACTAAGCGCACATTAACATCAGATTGCAACAATGCTCTTTGAACGTCTTTGGATAACTCTTTGATTAACTCCTCATCAATTCCTGAAGATTTGACAATCTTTTTGATTGCGTCACTTAAACTATTCTTGAGTCCATCAAGCATTGTAATTTAACTCCGCATCCACTATTTCAAACCTTCCTCTATACCCATCCCATGTTTTTCATATTTTTTAATTTTAATCGAATTTGAAAAAAGAGGGCAATCAATAACAAATGTTTCGGCCTCACCTCCTTCAAAATTTAAGTTGAATCCATATTTTTCAGAAAGATTTTTTTAAAATATCAACATCGGATTTTGTAATTGACTTACCAAGCCAAGAATCATTTAGCCCATCAGATGAAACAGTGGTCATAATAAATTCAAAATCAGAATCAAGTAAATTATTCATGTATGGATATGGTTCAGCATTCCACAATGGTGCAATTGCTATTAAATTAAATTTTGAGCACATAGTCTCAAATTTTTCTTTTTGAAATTTGCTTTTGATTCCACCATGTACTAAGCCCTCAATATTGAATTGGTCTTTTGCAGTTTGTAATAAATTCCCAAATGCTATTAATTCATCATCAGGCTCATCAGATGAGGAATGAATAGTCAATTGAGGGATGTTCATAGATTGTGATTGGAGATGAGTCCACTTCATATTTGGATGATGTAGCAAATGACTTTCTTCTGACTTTGGAAAAATGCTCAAAAGACATACTATTTCATGCCCTTGTTTTTGTGCCAAATAGATTGCAAATGTGCTATCTTTTCCACCTGAAAATAGGGAAGCTAATCTCATAATCTAAAAAAAATCAATTCAACAAACATTTGAATTTGTTGAAAAAAGATGCTTCATTACTCATAATCCTCATCAATATTCAGACGGCTTTTCCGCTCATCATCAGCATCCGCATTAGTTCTTAATGCGCATGATTTTAGTTTTATCCATTACAACCCAGTATTCCACATTTTGTCCATTCTCCAATTTGCCTTTGACTTCATCATCAATCAAACTGATATCCAGAGTCTCAAATGTTTCAGAATCCATGACTTGTACGACATCACCGTTAATTGAAATTATTTGGCCTACTTTCTTGTTAATCATTGGGACATGAACTTGCATGCTGACAGGACCCACA
>NZ_AEXL02000073.1 GCF_000242875.2 Candidatus Nitrosopumilus salarius BD31
CACCATACAAAATCTCTACTCTCAATTCATTGCATCTTGAAATTACATCCTCAAAGTTTTCTATGTTAAATCCAAAATGTGCAATCCCTCCAGCAGGTGACATGTCTTGCACTTGATACATGCACAATTTTATGGTATCATTTCCAATAATTTTTGATGGTGCGTCAATCTTGTTTGGGTTTTCCTCTTGCAGTACTTTGAATCCAAATAATTCTTTGTAGAACTTTATGCTCTCCTCCAGGTTCTTGACCTTGAAATTCACATGATCAATTGATTTTGCATAAAGTACCATGGATGATCTACACGAATTAAACTATTGAAGTTTTTAGTTTACGCCCTTTCTTCTGTTTAATTTTCCACTAGGGAAATTTGTAGACTCTGCAAACTCTTTTTCTTTCCTTTTGACCTCTTCTCTTTCCTCATTCGTCTGCTCTCGAATTATTAGATCATCTATATCTGTGAAATTTTTGCATTTTGTACACAGCCATAGCGTTGCCTTTTCTGCCTGGTGGTATTCAGGTAGTCGTCTGCTATTGCACTGCTTGCAAAATAATGTCATGTCTATTTGTGGAATGGTGGTCTTAAGAGTGTTGGATTATGGTCTGTAACATTTTCAAATTTCAGGATCATCTTTAATTAATTTAGAAACTTTACAAATTCATGAATAAAACACTGATAATTTTTGCTATTGCATTAATTACAGTCATCATGGTTGTCGGCACAGTTTCACCGACTGTATTTGCTGACAAACCAGAAGAAAAGAAAAACAATGGAAATAATGGGTGTGAGAAATCCGGAAATGCCAAAGCATGTGAGAATAATCCAAACACAGAACCTGTATCTTGTGAAAGTTGCACACTAGAACTTCTTGCAGCGTATGAAGTATGTGGAGATGACCAAGCATGTATTCATGAAGCATTTGTAGTATACCAGGAATGTGTCAGTGAATTAGATTACTGTTCTTTGCCACCGCCTCCAGATTTCTGACTTTTTTCTGAACTTCAACATCTTATGTTCATACAATATTCTTCGTAGAATTAAACAAATATCCACATTTGAAATAATACCGCTTTTATTTACCATGTTACTTACTTGATGTGGTTGCCATTAGATGTGATGAACGTGGTTTTGATTGTGACTATGTCACAACAGGGAATGTCGAGAAAGTGATCTTTGATTACTGGGATCATATGAGCAAAGAACATGGGATAGACTATTCCCTAGGAACTTTGGAAAAGTATCTGAAAAAGAAAATATCTGCCCAAATTCCAGCAAGTTAGAATGCTGGATTTTTTTAACTTTCTAAAATCTAAAGTTTATACAAAATTCATTTGTAAAATAAACAAATTTTCAAGATCATGGTAATACTATTTTTATTTCTCAATGACATCCTTTTTTTAGGATAGTAATCAACTAGTAAAAACACCTGATATCAGGGTTGGTGTTGGAGCAGAATAGTGTTGTCAATGGACAAATACTTGGTTTTGATTACTATCCATAATCTCAAAATTCCAATATGCTTAAGTTGATAATTTCTGTAGAAAAATCATGGATCTGAATGAATTACATCAAAGAGAGATTGACTCTCTTCGAGATGAAAATATTGAATTAAGAAATAAAATAAAAGAGCTTGAGGCTAAAATTAAAGAATTAGAGAAATGAAACCTCAATCCATTAAAATTTTGATAGGTGAAATTGACTACAAGCTTGACCGTATTGATTATTTTAAGACTCGATTAGACACGTGGAAAAACAAGGAAGATGGTGAGTATGACAAGTCCCAAAGACGTCTTGGCAAGCTGATAGACGAGACTGTTAATCTCTTGCAAATAATGAAACTAGAGGAACTTGACGAATTCCAAAATTATCAAGAGATCTTAGAAAAATTAGAGGCAGGAATACCTCTAGAATCTAGTGATGAATCAACTGATGATGAAGTTATTGATGCTTTTAACAAAATTAAGAGTGGCGAGGCATCACGAATGGCTCAAAAGGGCTCTGGAACTCCAAAATAAAAAAGAAAGAACACTCACACTAGTTTTTTTGTGTGAATGGGTTTGTCCATAATTGGACGATATTTTTATTCAATTCTGTAAATGCATCAATGTTGGTACTGAATGCTTTGATGTTCTGTACGGTTGTATCGATTGCAGTTTTTGCTAATTGACTGTTTAATGTGCTTGCTTGAACAATTTGCTTGTTAGTATCTACGATTGCAGTCTTTGCAGCATCTGGAATCTCAGTTGTGAAACCAGCTTTTTTTGCAAATTCTTGCTGTACAGCTACTGAAGCATTGATTGTTTTCTCACATGTTTTGATACATTCATCTTGCAATTCTGTAACAGATTGAAAATACTGCGGAGTAATCTTTGAGATATTTTCAAAGTATTTTTGAACATTTTGCTTGTACATTGAATATACGTTGTTTGTTTGAGTTTGTGTGCTCATGTCTCGCCTTTTCATCTCCAGTATATATACTATTGGTAATAATTGGTAATGAATGGTAATTAGTGACAATATTTGATTTATAATCTGTTCTGAACGGTGCCAAAAAAAGCGGTTGAAAAGAAAGAATGAAAATTGTGCTGGATTGCTGTACGGTGAGAATTACCGTGGTTGGTATTGTTATAGTTAGGAATCCTTAATGCTTATTTGAGTATATTATAATAGATTGGTTTGTTTTCGATGTGATGGAAAAGGCAAGTACCGAAATGAATTTGGCATATATGAAAAATGTGAGTCATGTCAAGGAACTGATATGACTTTTAACAAGATAGATGCTGAACCCAATTCAGATGAAGAAGGATACTAAATCAAAGAAAGATGGTAGAAAACAGAAAGGGCAAAAAGCTGGAGAATTAAGACAACGAGTTAAAAAATACAAGAGTGAACAACAAAAAAAGAAAAAGGGCAAAAAATCAAAGTATTAGAAGATGAAATCTGTAATAATTATTACAATGGTATTTGTTTTGATTTATTCAATTAAGATTGCAGGTTTGAATGGTCTTGCATGTCTCGCTTTTCCTTTTGGATCATAAATGTCACTATCTGATTCTGAATACACTTGAATGTCTACACCAAATTCTTTCTTACCTATTGCAGATAATTCATTTGAGAGAAATTCTTTTTCATCAAATTTATGTGATTTAAGCTTCATCTGTTTAATTTCTTCAGACTCTGAATGTAAATCCTTGATTACTTTTTGAATATAGTCTGGCATTTTTTTGGCCTCTGTTGTTTCAGGGTCTGCAATGAGTTCTTTCATCACAATCCCCATGTTGTTTTGACCGCCTACCATTATGCCAAGTATTTTGCGATATACAGCTAATTTGAATGAGTCAGAATTCACATAGATTACAATTTTTTGTGGAGTGATTTTTGTAACTTTGAGAATATTTGTGATATCATCTATAGTTGATTTTAGTAATTCTTCAGCTTGAATTGATGTTGCATCCAGATTTTCTTCGGAATACTCTGGCCATCTTGTCTTTGATACTAGATCAGAGTGTCCAAGTCTCTCCCACATCTCTTCAGCTATATGTGGTGCAAATGGAGACAACATTGTAACTCGTGCAGAATTTATCTTGTGTAAAATTCCTGAAATACTCGTTCTTCCTTTAGACCCTACTCTTTTGTTATACCAACTCAAATCTGATTCAAATGTAAACAAAATATTATGTAGTGCTTCTCGCAGTCTCATTTTTTCTACAGCTTCGGTAACTTGGAATATCATGCTCTGCATTTTAGATAAAATCCACCTGTCTTCTGCCTCTAAATTTACAATCTCTCCCATCTTTATCTTAGAGCATTCCTCAAGTAATGCCTCTAGCTTGTTTTGAATACCGGAGACTGACTCCATGTTAAAATCAGCATCCTGAAGCAACTCAGCTGATGAAATGATTGCCAATCTAATTGGGTCTGCACCATGATCTCTTATTGCAGTTCGTAGTGGAATTATATTTCCCATACTCTTTGACATTTTCGCCCCATCCATCATCACACTACCATTAACTACAATTTCACGAGGCCAGTACTTTCTCTCAAATATTGCAACGTGATTTAAGACAAAAAATGACAAGTGGTTTTGAACCAAATCTCGTCCTGAATGTCTAGAATCAACTGGATAAAAGTATTGAAACTCTTTTTTCATTGTACTTATGATTTCTTCAGTTAGTTTTGATGTACTTGCAGCTAGACTGATATCTCCTTTATCTAGCAAAATGTAATCGAATAACTCTCTAGTTAAATTTTCAGGATTAACTGTTCCATCATTTACAAATCTGGAAATGGTATAATATGCCATGTAGATTACACTATCTGAAAGTGACTCTACTATCCAATCCTTGTCCCATGGAAGTTTTGTTCCCAATCCCTGCTGTCTTGCACAAGCTCGCTCATGCAACCAATCAATTACTTCTTTGAACTCTGCTCTGATATTGTTTGGTAGGATGTTCATCTCATCAAAACACTTGCGAGCGAGTTCTTTCCATTCTTCATCGCCATAATTCAAAAACCATTGATTGTTCAATACTTTAACAACACATTCTGCACCACAACGACAATGTACTGGGGCATTTTCAAGTACTGGGAATTTATCTAGACGATTGTTCTCTTGGAGCCATACTCTTACTTTGTCTCGTCCAAACTGCACTTTCTCATTATCGAATTCATCGCATTTTTCATTTAGCTTTCCATCTGTGAATTCTTTTAGATACAACTCCTTTGTAGCCTCTTCTAACTTCTCATCTGATTGGTCAGAGACTCCTAATTTTTCACAAATGTCTTTTGCAGGAATAATTCCATACCCTTCAGTCGCTATGATTGGAATAGGCTCGATTTTGAGCGCTAATTCGTAATTTTTAGCCTTCAAATCCATTAAGGCCTGGTAGTCTTTTGGAGCGTGAGCTGGTACTGACATTACAAGACCCGTACCCATTCCAGGATCTACAAATTCAGCAGGCAATATCGGAATTTCTCGCCCATCGTGATTTGTAGCATATTTTCCAATAATCTCACTACCTGATATATCTCCGATGACTTTAACTTGTTTTTCAAAAAATTCTATTTTGTGTACACATTCTTCTGAGACTATCCATGTTTCATTATCTACTGTGGCTTTTTTGTATGTTACATTTGGATTGGCCCACAAATTTGTTACTCCAAAAATTGTTTCAGGTCTTAGTGTTGTAATTGGGAAAATAAACTCACCAAATGAAAATTTGACTAGATAATTTTTGTCATCAATCTTTGGTTCGACATCTCCCATTGTATCGTGCTGTGAAACTGGATTTTGATCAACAGGACACCATCCAACTGGATGAGATCCCTGAATGATTCTGCCGTTTTCTTTGAGTGTTGTGATTTGCCACTCGATAAATTTCTGATAACCTGGAACTATGGTTGTAAATTCTCTACGCCAATCAATGGAATAACCCATCTCGATCATGCCAGACTTTATCTCTTCATGAAAGTAATCTGCAATTTTTTATTGGTTCAACAAATGTTTTGATGTCTTCTTCTGGTACATGATACACATTTCTCAACCCATCAAGAATTTCTTTCTCTCCCGCTTGAATTCTCTTTGCCATCCCAAGAACTGGCGTACCTGTATAATGAAATCCCATTGGGAATAATACGTTGTATCCTTGCATTCGATAAAACCTTGCATGAACATCAGCTAGTGTGTATGTCCTACCGTGTCCTATGTGTTGCGGTGAGTTTGGATATGGATATGCAACTGTAATGAATTTTTTATCTTTATCATTTGGATTTGCCTCAAAGTCTTTTGATTCAATCCACTTGTTACGCCATTTTGTTTCTATTTCATTCCAGTTAATTGTCATTGTATCATCCTAAAATCATTAATTTTGCTTTGGCTATTGCCTCGTCTTTTTTAGATGTGTCTTTTTCCACCACCTTGGGCAAATTTAGCATCTCCTCCACCTGAACCG
>NZ_AEXL02000072.1 GCF_000242875.2 Candidatus Nitrosopumilus salarius BD31
TCATTTTCTTTTATTAATTTAAAAACAATATTTTGATTTGTAATTTACTACTGAGAGGGTCACTACTCCTCTCAGATAGGTATCCCTTTGGGGGACATGTTTTTGAAGGGATGCTAAAGTATTACAATTTGAGTATAAAAGCAAAAGGATTTTGAAGATTATTGTTGACCTTCAATTCCCATCAATGTCAAAGTTGATCTAATTTTTGGGATCTTCCTAATCTTCCAAGTAATGGTTTCACGTAGTGCTTCTACCTGACCCGATTCAACCTTAGCCAAGATATCATAGGCTCCAAATGTCCCATGTACTTCAACAACTCCTTCAACGGATTTCAATTCTGAGATTACTGCTTCTTCAGAACCAAGCTCACAGTTTATGAGAACATAAGCTGTTGCCAACTAAAATGCAGCTCCTAATTTCATACTTTAAATCCTATTTTGAAATATATAAGAATAGTCAAATTCAGTTAAAAATTTAACATAGATTTTGGCATTACGATAAACAAATGTAAATAAATTTGTGAGAATACAATAAATCTCTATGACGTGTAAGCGTTATTCATAATTTTCTCCAGTTCTTCAATATTTTTTGAGATTGTAATTTTTGAGCGAAGTTTTGAACCGCCGTACATACCCTTTGTAAATCGCATAGCTTGACTCTTGATATTGGCAAATTTGATTTTATATTGACTTGTAAGGTGCAAATAATCAAAAAATGAATCCAATCTATCCTTGAAAGAATATTCTCTGTAAGAATTGGTTTTAAGATAATCATTAATTTGCTCAAACAAAAACGGATTTCCCATTGCACCACGACCTATCATTACATAATCGCAGCCAGTCTCATCAATCATGGTTTTAGCATCTTCAGGAGTTGTAATATCGCCATTTCCAACAACTGGAATACTAGAAATTTCTTTAAGTTCTTTAATCAATGCCCAATCTGCATTTCCAGAGTAGCCTTGACTGACAGTTCTTGGATGAAGAGTGATCATTTGGATTCCTTCATCTTCAGCAATTTCGGCAATATCTCTAAAAAGGAATTTACTGGCAGTTGTTACACCAGAACGGATCTTGAGAGTTACAGGTTTTTTTACAGCATTAACAAGCGTGTTAAATATTTGCTGAGTTAGATTAACTTCTTGTAAAAGAGCACCTCCAGCCATTTGTTGAGTAATATGAGGTGCAGGACAACCCATATTGTAATCGATTATATCAAAAAAAGGTTCCACAATTTTTGCAGCTTTTTCTAATGCAATAAGATCAGAGCCAAACAACTGAACAGATAATGGGCGTTCTTGTTCTGAATATTCAATGAATTCTTGTATTGTTTGCATATTTTCTTTGAGTTGGCTTTCTTTTGCTACAATACTGTGAATGTTGGTAAATTCTGTAACAACAAGACCAGCTCCCATTTGTTTACATTGTAATCGAAGTGCAGGATCACTCACTCCAGCCATAGGAGCTAAAAATGCTCTACTTGAAAATTTTGGTAGCATAATTTAATTTTATAATCTGAATATATTTAGTATTTTAAAAACAGGTCTTATGGATCTGGGCAGCCGTCAGTATCTCTGTCACCATCATAATCTTCAGGATCAAGTGGACATAGATCTTCATCGTTAATGATGCCATCTAGATCATCGTCGTGTACGAATCTTTGTTGTTCTGGGGCAGTATCTGGGCAGCCGTCATGATCATTGTATTTATTCCATGTCTCAGGATTCATTGGACATGAATCAATAGCATCATAGTAACCATCACCGTCAGAATCAGGTCTTGTAGGAATTGTAGATTCTGCTGCAAAAACATCTGGGCAACCGTCCCAATCTAAATATCCATTAAAGTTCTCTTGCTCATCAACACATGCATCCCATCTGTCATCTATTCCATCACCATCAATGTCAGCAAAACTATACGATGGGATGGAAGAACCGGTTGTATCAGGGCAACCATCCTCATCTTGAAAATGGTTGTAAGTTTCAGGTTGATTTGGACATGCATCAGAAATATCTATAATGCCGTCTCTGTCAGAATCAAGTGTTGGGCTAAAGTTGTCTGGGCAGCCGTCTTCATCTTGGAAGCCATTGAATGTTTCTGGTCGGTTTGGACACAAGTCTAGATTATCAATTATACCATCACCGTCTGAATCAGATGCAAGTTTATTGTTAGAAATCGAATCTGGGCAGCCGTCTTCATCTTGGAATCTATTGTAAGTTTCTCTAGATTGAGGACATTGATCTATATTATCTGGAATACCATCAAAGTCTGAATCACCAAATGAATCATAGGCTATAGAATCTGGGCAGCCGTCTTCATCTTGGAAGCCATTATATCTTTCAGCAATTGTCGGACATGAATCAAAAATATCAGGAATTAGATCATAATCAATATCAGATAATGCAGATTTTGAAATTCCCGGCACATCAGGGCAACCATCTTTATCCAGATAACCATTATAGTTTTCAGGTTCATCAACACATGCATCCCATCTGTCATCTATTCCATCACCATCAATGTCAGGAAATAGATAAGATGAAACAATAGAGTCGTTTGCATCTGGGCAGCCGTCACCATCTTTGAAGAAATTATAAGTTTCAGGTTCTAGTGGACATGCATCAGATGTATTCAATATTCCATCCATATCAGAATCAAGTGTGGAATCAAAACTATCAGGACAACCATCTGAATCTAAAAATCCATTATAAGTTTCTGGTTGGTTTGGACAATGATCCAAGTTATCAACAATTCTATCGCCGTCTGAATCATAAGTAACTGAATTATTTGCAACTAAATCAGGACAGCCATCTTCATCTTGGAATTTATTGTAAGTTTCTTTAGAATAAGGGCATATGTCAAATTGATTTAAAATTCCATCTCCATCAGTATCACCTGAAATTGAAAGTTCAATTTCATCAGGACAGCCATCTTCATCTTGGAATTTATTAAAATTTTCACGCTCTAATGGACATGCATCAACAGAATCAAGAATACTATCATAATCAGAATCAACTAAACCATTAGAAGCTGAACCAAGTACATCAACACATCCGTCCCAGTCCAGATATCCATTATAATTTTCAGGTTCGTTTAAACATTGATCCCATCTATCATCAATACCGTCACCGTCGGTATCTGGGAATATGTATTTTGAATCTAGTACATCAACACTATCAGGACAACCGTCTTCATCCAAGTAAAAATTGTAAGTTTCAGGTTCTGTCACACATGCATCCACATTATCAGAAATTCCATCTCTATCAGTATCTCTTAGACTTGCGGCATCATCAGGACAACCGTCTTTGTCATCAATACCGTTGAATGTTTCGGGTCTGTTTGGACACAAATCCATGTAATCTGGATATCCATCACCGTCTGAATCTGCAATGGTGTTTGGTCCAGAAGGAGCCAAATCAGGACAACCATCTTCATCTTGGAATTTATTGTAAGTCTCTTTTACAGTTGGACAGTTATCTATGTGATCTTGGATACCGTCATAATCAACATCATACCATGGAACAAAGTCTGCGGGACAACCGTCAATGTTGTTGCCATATTGTGGATCATAGTCTTCTAGAAGATGAGGGCAGTAATCCAGATTATTTGGAATTCCATCACCGTCTGAATCAATTGCTTCATTAGCAAAAACTCCGCTTGGAAGCATTCCAATTGTAGCGGTAAGTAAAATCAAAAATCCTAAAAGATATTGTCTTTTCATTCTCTGACTCCGCTATTATTTGGTATTTATTAAGTCTCACGTTAAATAGATTCTTTCAATAGAATTAGAAATTCTCAAAAAGAGGTCTTATGGATCTGGGCAGCCGTCAGTATCTCTGTCACCATCATAATCTTCAGGATCAAGTGGACATAGATCTTCATCGTTAATGATGCCATCTAGATCATCGTCGTGTACGAATCTTTGTTGTTCTGGGGCAGTGTCAGGACAGCCATCCCAGTCTAGATATTTATTCCAAGTTTCTGGGCTTGTTGGACATGAATCAATTACATCTGGATAACCATCATTATCCGAATCAGCATATGTTGGTGTAGTTGATTGTGCACCGAGTACATCAGGACATCCATCCCAGTCTAGATAATCATTATAGTTTTCAGGTTCGGTAATGCATGAATCCCATCTGTCTTCAATTCCGTCACCGTCAGTGTCTGGGAATTGATATTGTGAAGTTAGTGTATCTGCATTATCAGGACAGCCATCTTCATCTTGGAATCTATTGTAAGTTTCAGGTTCTAGAGGACATTGATCAAGTATATCTGGAATACCATCACTATCAGTATCTAAATTAGATGATTGTTTATCAGGACAGCCATCTTCATCTTGGAAGCCATTGAATGTTTCTGGTTGGTTTGGACACAAATCGATGTTATCAATTATACCGTCACCGTCTGAATCAAAAGCAAACTTGTTATCTGCTACATAGTCTGGACAACCATCCAAATCTAGGAATTTATTGTAAGTTTCTTTAGCAAGAGGACACTGGTCTACATCATCAAAGATACCGTCACCGTCTGAATCACCAACTGCTAGATAATCAATACTATCAGGACAGCCATCTTCATCTTGGAAGTCGTTGTATCTTTCAGCTATTGTTGGACACTGATCTAAATGATCTGGAATACCATCATAATCAGCATCTAGCATGTTACCAGCTGTTGTTCCTTCAACGTCAGGACATCCATCCCAGTCTAGATAATCATTATAGTTTTCAGGTTCGGTAATGCATGAATCCCATCTGTCTTCAATTCCGTCACCGTCAGTGTCTGGGAATTGATATTGTGAAGTTAGTGTATCTGCATTATCTGGACAACCATCTTCATCTTGGAATCTATTGTAAGTTTCAGGTTCTAGAGGACATTGATCAAGTACATCTGGAATACCATCGAAATCTCTATCAGATGTAGAACTTTTATCAGGACAGCCATCTTTGTCTAAAAATCCATTGAATGTTTCTGGTTGGTTTGGACACAAATCGATGTTATCAATTATACCGTCACCGTCTGAATCAAAAGCAAACTTGTTATCTGCTACATAGTCTGGACAACCATCCAAATCTAGGAATTTATTGTAAGTTTCAGGACTAAAAGGACAAGAATCATTCTGATCCAAAATACCATCTCCGTCAGCATCTCCAGTAATCATATACTGTAATACATCTGGACAACCATCTGTATCTTGGAATTTGTTATAGTTTTCACGTTCTTGTGGACAATTATCAACATCATCTGGAATACCATCATAATCAGCATCTAGTATTTCTAATGAAGTAGCACCTGGTACATCAGGACAACCATCCCAATCTAGATAATCATTATAGTTTTCAGGTTCGGTAATGCATGAATCCCATCTGTCTTCAATTCCGTCACCGTCAGTGTCTGGGAATTGATATTGTGAAGTTAGTGTATCTGCATTATCTGGACAACCATCTTCATCTTGGAATCTATTGTAAGTTTCAGGTTCTAGAGGACATTGATCAAGAGTATCAGAAATTCCATCTCTATCAGTATCTCTGATGGCAGTATCATTATCAGGACAACCATCTTTGTCATCAATACCGTTGAATGTTTCGGGTCTGTTTGGACACAAATCCATGTAATCTGGATATCCATCACCATCTGAATCTGCAATGGTGTTTGGTCCAGAAGGAGCCAAATCTGGACAACCATCTTCATCTTGGAATCTATTGTAAGTCTCTTTTACAGTTGGACAGTTATCTATGTGGTCTTCAACACCATCATAATCAGCATCATACCATGGAACAAAGTCTGCGGGACAACCGTCAATGTTGTTGCCATATTGTGGATCATAATCTTCTAGAAGATGAGGGCATTGATCTACATTATCTGGTACTCCATCACCGTCTGAATCAATTACCTTAGCGGCATGTACTCCACCTGGAAGCATTCCAATTGTGGCGGTAAGTAAAATCAAAAATCCTAAAAGGTATTGTCTTTTCATTTTCAAATACACCTATGGGTCAGGACATCCATCGGTATCTCTGTCACCATCATAATCTTCTGGTTCAAGTGGACACAAATCATTTTCATTAATAATACCATCTAAATCAGCATCATGTTTGTATCTTGATTGTTCAGGTGCAATGTCAGGGCAACCGTCATCATCAAGGTATTTGTTCCAGTTTTCTTTTTCATTTATACACAAATCAACATCATCGTATATTCCATCTCCGTCAGAATCAATTCTAAGATTTCCAACTGGTACAGTGTCAGGACAACCGTCATAATCAACATATCTGTTCCAAACTTCACTTTGTTTAGGACACATATCCATCACATCTGGAACGCCATCACCATCAGAATCAGGTTGTGTATTATCAACATCAGGACAACCGTCATCGTCTTGGAAGCCATTATAGTTTTCAGCAAC
>NZ_AEXL02000071.1 GCF_000242875.2 Candidatus Nitrosopumilus salarius BD31
AATCTCCATTGATCTTTCCACCTATTCTTAAATTCAAAAGTTTTCCTTTATTTCTAAAATTATGGGCCACAAAAGGTTTGATGTATGCAGAATCTCCTGGATTTAGAGACTTTTTAAATAATTTTTCATCATAATGCCAACTTAACAAGACAGGAGTGTCGCCTACATTATAGACATATTGATGAAGACCAATGTTTAGATCAAGAGTTTCATCTTGGGATTCTTTGGTGATTATTTCAAATGCTTTTGAATGAGGTAAAGCAGTGGTTGATGCAAGTTGAAGAAAGTCATATGTTTTAGAATTCTCAGGATAAGACCAAGAATTGGATTCATCATGATGTTTTACAATTACTTTAGATTCAATCTTATCATTTGACATCAAATCTCTACAATTGACATTAAGGGCTTTAGCAATTTTTTCTAAATCTTCAAATGATGGTATTTCATTTTTCTCTAGATAGCTGGTTAAACTAGTTTTTGAAATGTTGGTTCTTTTTTCAAATTCATCCATTGAAAGATTGGATATCTTGTAGTAATAATTGATCAAAGATGAGCTAGATCGTTCTTTGCTGCTAAAATCCAATGCATAATTAGATCCTGAATTTATTGGCAATAATGAAATTTCTTGTTGTACATCACCTGTAAGCTTACTTCCATAAGTCAATGCTAAAATTAATCCATTAGATTGTGAACCGTCTCTAGTTGTAAATGTGTGAGGTGTAAATGGAGTGATATACATAGAATCACCAGTATTCATTACTGCAACATGTTTTTTACCATCATCTCCCTTAAAATAAAAATTTACTTGACCAATGAAATAAGTAAACTGATGCATAAAATGTCCGTTATTCCACTGAACTTCAGGATTGTTTGGATCATTGTCTTTTACTTTGCATAACTCTAAAATCCATTCAGGTCTAAAAGGTGCAGTTTTACTCATTGCCGTATCCCTATATTCATAGTAAGGTTTTCCTGCCCTCTCCATAATTCTAGATGTTTTTTTGGATTCATCAGATGACATTATTAAAACACCCGTAGGGCAATCATCAGAAATTATGTAAAAATCCCTTTCATTTACGGGCCAAATTTTCACTGCTTTTTCGATTAATTCTGGAGAAATCTTTTTTCTACCTGAGATTATTGAGTTTATTTCATTTAAAGAAATGCCTAATTCATTTGCAGCATCCTCGGGTCTTCGTTTAATATCATTAAGAATGCCAAGAAAATTATTGCCTGAACGAACGTGATATAGATCAGGTACAGGACTCATTTCTTCTTCCATCAAATTGATTGATGTAGAAATTTCTACCTATTATATTCTTGGTATATTTTCAATGGATTTTCCATTTAAAAATTATACATAGCCAAGTTTTTTCAATTCATCTTCTACTTTTCTTCGTTCATTATTGTCCAATTTTTTTGAA
>NZ_AEXL02000070.1 GCF_000242875.2 Candidatus Nitrosopumilus salarius BD31
TCTTCCTGAAATGCCCTATGCATATGATGCATTAGAACCTCACATTGATGCAAGAACAATGGAGATTCATCACACCAAACATCATCAAGCATACACTGACAAACTAAATGCAGCTCTTGAAGCATGTCCATCTGAGATTCAAGAAAAAGATATTTTAGACATTTTGTCTAATATCTCATCAGTCCCAGATAATCAAAGAGGTGCAGTTAATTTCAACGGTGGTGGATATGATAACCACAGGCTATTTTGGAACAACATGAAACCAAATGGAGGCGGAGAACCTGGAGGATCAATTGCTGATGCAATCAAAGATTCTTTTGGAAGCTTTTCTGACTTCAAAGAGAAATTTACATCCACTACTGCAGTGATTCAAGGTAGTGGTTGGGGATGGTTGGTATACAATCCTACTTCAAAAAAAGGTTGAATACAAATCAATGCCAAACCAGACAAGTCCAAGAACTGAAGGTCTTACTCCTTTATTGGGCTGTGATGTTTGGGAGCATGCATACTATCTTCATTACCAAAACAAAAGACCAGATTACATCAATGCATGGTGGAATGTGGTTAATTGGGATGAAGTAGAAAATAGATTCTCAAAAGCAAAATAAAATTCTAATTTTTATTTTTTTTAAATTCATCTACCTGCTTGGTTAGATTATTTGTTTTTATCAAAGAATGAATTTATAACCATCTGAGAAATCTTTGTTGTAAATGAGTGAAGAACAGGCAGAGCAATTAATGCAACAAATGCAAATGCTTGAAACATATTTTTCTGATTTGTCTCAGAGAGAAGCAACTTTTGTGAGTATATTCAGAGAGACAATTGCCGCAATCGAATCCATTAAATCCCTTAGTCAAAAAACTGAATCTGAAACCCTTGTTCCAATTGGAATGGGCACATACCTACCTACAAAAATTTCATCTAACTCTAAGATTGTTTTGAATATCGGAGCAGGTGTTGCAGTTGAAAAAGATTTTCCTTCTGCAATTAATTATCTTGAAGCACGAATTAAAGAAATTGAGATTGCAATCAATGACACTGCAGCAAAAAAACAAGATGCCGCAGGACGTTTAGAACAAGGTAAGGCGCAAATTAACCAATTAATGCAATCTATGTCTCCTCCAAAATCAGGATAAGACATGTTTGATAAACTTCGTAATGCATTTTCTAATGCGGCGAAAAGTTTTGGCGAAAAGGAACTTAACGAAAAAGATGTTGAGAATATTCTTTTTGACTTAGAAATTGCACTCTTAGAATCTGATGTTGCAACTGAAGTAATAGATTCCATAAAATCAGATCTGAAAGAAAAACTGATTGGCTCAAAAGTAGAAAAGAACCAAATTGAAAAATTTGTTAAAGACAGTTTGATTTCAAGTATCTCTTCATTGTTTGATGATGCGGGACAAATTGATCTCTTTGAAAAAATTAATGAAAAAAAGAAACTAGGACAACCATTTTTGATTTTGTTTGTTGGAATTAACGGAACTGGTAAAACCACTTCTCTTGCAAAACTTGCATATCTCTTGCAACAAGCAAAATATTCTGTTGTAGTAGCAGCTGCTGATACTTTTCGAGCTGGTGCAATAGAGCAATTACGGGAACACACAAACCGTCTTAATCTAAAAACTTGTTGCTCAAAATTATGAATCAGATCCAGCCGCAGTAGCTAGAGACGCAGTATTATATGCAAAATCCCACAAAACAGACTGTGTCCTAATTGATACTGCAGGAAGAATGCAAACCAGCAAAAACTTGATGGAACAAATTGCAAAGATCACCAAAGTTGTAAATCCTGACATGAAAATTTTTGTTGGTGACTCTTTAGCTGGAAATGACACTGTAAACCAAGCGCGTGAATTTTTTGAACATGTAAAATTCAATGGCTCTATTCTGACAAAGGGAGATGCTGACGCAAGAGGCGGCGCAGCTTTGTCAATTGTAAAAATCACTTCTACTCCTATACTTTTTGTAGGTGTTGGACAAGAATATCCTGATTTAATTCCATTTGACAAGGAAGTATTTCTGAAAACTGTCTTTGGTTCACTTGATGATGTAGAAATTACAAAGTCAGTAAAGCCAGAACCAACACCAGAACCAGAACCAACACCAGAACCAGAACCAACACCAGAACCAGAACCAACACCAGAACCAGAACCAACACCAGAACCAACACCAGAACCAACACCAGAACCAACACCAGAA
>NZ_AEXL02000069.1 GCF_000242875.2 Candidatus Nitrosopumilus salarius BD31
TCATTTCTACATTAATTGATGAAAGGTATGTTGCAGGATATAGGATGTGGTTTACCTTTGCTTTTCCATCGGCAGTAATTGTAATGGTTAGGCTCTCATCAGTTGAGGTCTGAGCTATTGCTAAAGGTATTATGAATAATAATGGTAGGAAAAAGACCCATTTGTTTTTCATGATTTGTGTCTATCTTTGAATTTGTGGACCGCCCTTGCCGCTGATGTCTATCCACTGACCATTCTCATATCTTTGTAGGGTGTTTGTCATTGCGTTATATTTCAAATCTCCTTCCTCAGGAATAATTGGTGCTTTCTCAAAAACCTCATTCTCATTTAGGGAAGATCCAAATTTATTTAATGAAATGGTAAATGAATCACACTCTAATTTAGTGACCTCTCTGATCTCTATGGCGTCTTCTCCCTCGATAAATGATATTTTTCCAAGAGAATCTACAGAATGAACAAAATATTCATCTAATTCACATCTTCCGTATTCTAGTGTCTCAATTAACTTGCCATTTCCAGAGTAAATGTCAATATCTATGTTGATTAATTCTCTATCGATGATGTTTTTCTTATCTAGAGAATCTTTAATAAATTCGTAAAATTCCTTTTTATCTAAACTTGGTACTGATTCTAGAAGGAAACTTCCTTCTCCTGATACAAATCCAATTCTTGAAAATGAGTCATATGTTCTAACTATGCTACTTCCTTCTCTGTTTGCATGAACAATTATTGATTTTGCAGCATTATCTGGATCCAATGATATCCCCCCATATGCTTGGAATAATTCTGGAATGACCCACGTCATGCCTGAAAATAGAATCGAACTGGTAATTGCAATCGTTATTGCAAGTAAAACCCATGTTTTCATAATTGTATTTTGTTGCTTGATTTCCTTTATAAGCAATGGTATGTATTTGTACCAACTGTACTCAAAAATGTGGTAGGTTCGCATGGTTCGAACCAATATTTGTGCCTAGGCGAAAACCTTGGTTATATTCATTGTAACAACTACAATCTTTGAAGAACAATGAACCAAGAACGACAAAACCCAGCATTTGACACTAATCCTGTAATTTTAGACTCACGTATGGTGTCGCTAATCAATATGACAAATAATGTCATGATGAAAATCAAACAAGCACAGGGGTTATCCTAATGAACTCTGAGCGACAAATCAGTCTGTTTGACAACGAATCAGACACTGTAATGTACAAGCATAAACTAACTCTTGAGAAAATCAGGGATGAACTAATCAATTTTGGCCTCACCAAAAGCCAGGCAAAGGTGTTCATATATCTCGGCAAGTATGGATCGAAGACAGCTTCTGAGATAGCAAAAGCACTGCAATTGCCTAGAACTGAGACCTACCACCTTGTCAACTCCCTTCAGAGCATGGGTTTGGTTGTAGCAGAACTGTCACACCCAACAAAATACACTGCAATGGATATGAAAGAGGCAGTAAGCACACTCGTAAAACAAGAGCAAGAAAGAATCGACACCTTGGCAAACAAGGAGGAGTCCCTCTCCGAGATGTGGAAAGAGATACCATTCTTTGCAGTAGAAACTGACGAATCAAAATCTGAGAAAATGCAATTGTTACACGGTTCAGGCCCTATCACAAACAAAATCCGTGAAATGGTTGATTCTAGCCTTGAGGATTTTAAAATCTATGGCAGCATATCAGATTTGCTTAGGATGTATCATTCTGACGTATTTGATTGGGTAGAGAATTCACCAACGAATCTCAAAATGGTAGTGTCCCCATTGAACAAGACTCCTGAATTCCTATCTGAAATGGATTCTAAAAAAATTCGAGCCATACCATCAAACTCTGAAAACAAGTGTTTTCTTGTCAATGACAAAAAAGAGGTTCTTATCTTCATGAGAAATGCAACACACCCAACAAGACAAGTCTTTGCATGGTGGTCAGATTCTGAGACCCTGGTAGATATGATGAATTCATTGTTTGAATTGTCATGGGAAAAAGGAGAGTCATTATATTGAATACTACAGTTTTAGCCCTTGAAAGCCTTCATCAGGAAGTCTCCTTTATGACAAGACATTCTTTTGATGAAGGACGTGAACACCTCGATGATCTAGAGATTGAACACCTCATCAAAATGACAAGTGATGTTGTGATGAAGATTAAACGCCAAACACAGGAGAGATACCTTTGACTTTAGATTTTCCTGAAGATTCACAAATTGACATGTTACTAAAAATGACCAATAATGTGGTCATGAAGATTAAACAATCACAGGAGATTTACTCATGAATGCTATAAAACAGCTATACTATCTATTGACTTCACAAATTGACGAACTATCTAAGGATCTTGAAAATGAATCAATGCGAAGATAGACACGAACCAAAATATCGTATAAAATACAAGCCTGCAAAAGGCAATCGATATAGTCCTGAATGGATAGTCTGTGAGGCTTGCTTTGAAAATAAAAAACAATTTGGCGATGAAGATGATATTATGTCCATTGAAATAATGGCCTAAATGTAGAAATCACAACATGTCTGATTCCAGAAACTCTATTCTGTTTCATCTGCAAATTTTGGATGAGGACTTGGAAAATTCAGATCTTTCTGAATATCCTTGCTAAGTATTACGCTTATTCCAATTTGAAATCTAAAAAATTATTACAGAATGATCACGGTTCGAATCAATCGATATGATTTTCATGACTAGGCGAAATCCTTGGTTATATTCATTGTAACTAATAGTATGTTGAAGAAAAATGAATACAACCCGACAAATCGTAATGTTTCAAAAAGAATCTGAGATTTTCTTTGAACTTGAAATGGAAAATCTTTTGATAATGACAAACGAGTTCCTCATGAAGCTTAAACTCAAAGTAACGGAGAGTTCCATATGACCTTGCAATATGTGGCAGATCCTCAAATGGAGGTCTTGCTAAAAATGACAAATGACGTGGTCATGAAGATTAAACAGCATACTCAGGAGATTTACCAATGAAAACCTGTAGAGTATGTATAAAACCATTTCATGTAGGTCACAAAGGATACTGCTCTACTGATTGCTATTTGGAGATCCTTCAAAATAAGTTAGATGAATGCTTTAGAAATGATACTAGTCACACCAAATTGCTCACAACACTCGTTTGATTTTCTGGCTCTAAGTTATTTACATTTGAGATAAAATCCAGGATTCTCTTTTTTTCAAAATCATATTTTTCATGATTTTTTACAAAGTCTTTGATTGCTACTGCTATGGTTTGCGCATCTAGATTTTCTCTGTTATTCAGGATTGTCTGAAGTAGGATCTCTTTTGATGATTCAAACTGAAATCTTGTTTGGTTTACGTCCACGTCCAATATTTGCTTTCTAGATTTTAATCATTACTACTATTTTCGTCTACTGGCATTTTTTTCATATTGGACATTTTTTGGAAAAATTATAACTTGTTGTTTTTAATTTTTAGTTTACTTTGAAACTCTTGTTATCTTCATTTTCTGATCATACATGTGGATGGAATTTTAGACAGTACCGTACTAATTTGATACTCTAAAATTCTTTTAGTTGTTTTAAAAATTCTTCATTATTAATCAACAATGTGTCTTCTGGATAACAATTAAGCATCCAGCCATTGTTAATCGGATAAAATTCCCATTTAGAACAATCTTGATCATACTCCATTGGAGAATTATCGTATTCCCAACCAAACCCATTTTTGATATTTTTTTCAGGATAGTCGTGACCTTTCTTCAAAGTCATTGTGTTTTTTTCATAATCTGTCTCTATTTCCGCGTACAGTGCATTTGGGTAAAGGTAAATAACATTTGGATGACTTGTGATTGCATCAAACTGTTTCTTTGTAACATATTCATTATGCAACAAAATTATTTTGTCATATTTTTTTAAAATGTCGGGATTTTTGTCTACATCCACATCTGTGATCATCTCATATTGTAATAGTTTTAAAATTTTCACTCCGTTGTTACTTGATGTAAATCCTGATGTTCTGTTCTGAATTGAAACTGTGAGACATATCTCACTACAAGATCCATCATAATAATTGTAAAAACTTGGCACTTTGTATGCATTAGCAGTAAATATTGGTATGATCACTACTGTGTTTTGTGACTTGTCAAACAATCCTATTTCTCCAAATGTTTGTTTTAATTCCATTTTTGGAATGAAGTTCAAGATTTCTGGAGATTGAGTTTCATCCGAATTAACTCTAAGTTGATTTTTATGAACATAGACATGAAACAACTCAAAAAATTCTGGAGGATAAACATACACATCATCGGAATTTTGTTTTTCTTCAAGTTCTATCTGTGTTTTTTCAAAAAACAAATCTAATTTTGATTGTTTTTGCTCTTCTGATTGAATTTGATAAATTACTCCTGCAACAATGATTGTGATTATAATTACAACTACGCCAAAAATTTTCATATTCATATAATCATACATTTTAGAATATGCTGTTATAACTTAAACCAACCAATCTACTACCAACCAAGCACATTTCACGCCTAGATTAAAAGACAAATCTCGCGAAATTGTTTAATATTTTCAGTGTGTTATTTGTATGAATATCATACAATCTAAAGGAAAAGGTGGACCGAATGGGTAGTGTATCTGTGATGGTTCTTTTTTGAGTTCCATTGTGACTAGAATTTAGTTTGATTTTACTTTTTTGTGCCTATGTTATATCAAAATACATACAGATGGATATGTATGAAAATAAGAACAATTAGTTTGTGAAATTAAAAGAAAATAATTCTATTTTTCTTTTAGCATTGTTCTTTGTATTTGGAATTATTACTGTGACTATTTATCCCAACCAATTACTTGTTTATGGCGAAGACCTTCAAGTAATGAGTAAAAGTGAAATTCAATCTATAAAATATTGCAAAAGTGGAATTTATGAGGGTGAATTTTCACATGGAAAATATTTTCTTGGTGTTAAAAAACAAACTGATAATTTTTGTCTGATGGATGGTTATTCTATCGTAAACGATACTGAAATTTCCTTTGAATGTGACATCTCCTTAGATGATCTTACAAATTTTCATGGTTGGTTAGATGATCGAATTCATCCAAATCAACTGGCATTCAAAGAAGACTGTAAATTTACTATTGTGGATGAACCTGCTTTAAGGAATAAATCAACTCCCACTGCAGAAAATGCCCCTAATGAATTTCTCAAATATTCTATGGAAAAGATGATTGAATCTAAAGATGGTGTGATGACTGTTTTTTGTGCAATAATTATGGAATGTGATGAGAATATTTTGGGTATGATGGAACCCTTGCAACGCCATCCTGATCTTGTTCTTCTTAATGACGGTGAACTTTTCGAAAAAATGATTTTAGATGAGATTCAAACTCTGGATAAATATGATGCATTGTCAATCGATTACGTATCTTTAGATTTTCAAGATTTCTTCACAAACAATGAAAAAATAAATGATCCAAAATTAATGAATGATTTGAAAAAGGTAATTGATTTACAATATGAATCAATGAATGATCTCAGTTTGATAATTACGGAATTAAAACATAGGGAATATGTTTTTCATCCCATGTTCACAAATGATCAAGAATGTTTGAAAGTTCCATACATAGAATTTCCAGGAATTGAATTACCTGATGTAACTTATTCTAAATCAGAATTACTAGCATGGAGTAATGAGAATGAACAAAAAATTACCCAGTATAATGAATTCACAAACTGGTTTTATGGTGAAAATTATGAAAACGTACCCTCACTGGATGATAAAAATAAACTAAAAAATCTTAATATCATATTAAATGATTTTGAAGAATCTGTTGTTAAATTTGAGGAAAATCAAAATTCAGAAAATTTAGAAAATCTTAAAAAAATATTGTCTGATATTAATGACATTTCTGAGGAATATGTTGGGAAATTCTTATTGATATCCTTTGACATTTCTGAAGATCATGATGAGTTGTTGATTACTGTCAGTATTGAATCTGAAGGCTATTTGAAATCTAATTTTGCTGAAAAATGTCTTAAAGATTACGTGAGTGAATTAACTTCGGAAAACAGTGTTCAAAAAATAGATGCTTCACATTCTCAACTTTCAGCTCCGATTACATTTCTATCCTATGATGAAAAATCTTCACTTTTATCTGAAGATTCTGCATCTGGCTTGGTGAATAGTGATTCTTCCAAATTTGTAATGTCTGATCAATCTTCAAAAAAACAACTATCTTCTGAGATTCCTTCTGAAAACATTAAATGTGAAAATGGAATGAAACTCATTTTCAAATATGATGATTCTCCTGCTTGTGTTAAACCCGAAACTGTTGAGAAACTACTCGAACGTGGCTGGACAAACACTCGATAGATTTTACAAATAAGTATGAGAGTGGTGACCAAACTGGTAGTGTATCTGTGATGGTTCTTTTTTTAGTTCCATTGTGACTAGAATTTAGTTTGATTTTAAATTTTATGCCTAATGTTATTTGAAATAACATACAGATGGTAATGTATGAAAATCATAAGTGAATTACATGAACAAAGAACCAGTCGATATCAAAAAACAATCTCAATATGTCTACATTCCTGGTCTAGATCTTTATGCTGCAAGTAAAGTAGGGAAATTACCACAATATGTAATGATTGTACTGGGGATTGGACTTCCTGTATTTGGGGTAATGATATATTTTTTCCCAATATCTCTAATGCATGTCGTAATCCCTGAAATTGCCATATTGCCTGTAGCAATTCATTTCATGAAAAAGTGGTCAAGAGAATGGAATGAACAATTTTCAGAAAATCAATTTAGTGATGAATTAAAATGAGAAAAATTTTCTATGGTTTAGCAATTATTTTTGGTATCTTGTTAACTAGTTCTTTCAGTATTCAAGAATCATATTCCATTATAAGTGATAAAGAAATCTAAAAAGGAATTAAAATAAAATGAGAAAAATCGCTTTCATTTTATGCGTGTTGATTTTTAATCCAATTGTAATTCAAAATTTGTTTGCTGAACCATACATGGATACTGATTATTCGAAAAGAATTGAAATAATTACTGCACTACAAGAAAAACCCTCTCCTAAACAACAATTGTCTGATAGAATTTTTGCAGCAGATATTGTATGTTCAAATGATTTTGTGTTGGTGTTAAAATTATCTGCTATTGATAAAGTAGCATGTGTATCTATTCCCACTGCTGAAAAATTAGTAGAAAGAAATTGGGGAATAATTAGAACAGATAATGTCATTATAGGAGGAACTTTTGGAGAATGTAAACAAACTTTTGAAATTTTTTTTGATAAAGGTACTGATTTCAGAAAATCCCAATTAATCAAACATATGAGAATATCATTATCCGAATTTTCTAATGAAAAAGCGTTATGGGGTCCAATCTCAATTTCAAGTCAAAGTAATGAGGAAGTATGGATTTCAATTGATAGTTGTTTTTATTCAGAAAATGAACTTAGTAAAATATTAAATGATTTTAAAGAATTAGATTATGTTAAAGACGCAAAAGTTGAGATAAAGGAAATCTGAGATTTTTTAAATAGTTTTCAAATCTAGTGATCGTTTTCTCGTATGTGTTACACCTGAAACTGTTGAGAAACTACTCGAACGTGGCTGACGAACACTCAATAGGATTTCAGAATTTAGGCGTTAAACTGACTTTGTAATCACAAATAACATACAGACTGTAATGTATGAAAATATGCAAAATCTTGTATGGCAAAAAAAGAACCTGTAAGTGTTCTGTGGCAATCCATCTTTATGATTATCCCAATATTTGATCTATATGCTTCTTACAGGGTTGAAAAATTAAGAAAATATCTATTATTCATAATTATTTACTATTCGATAACAGCGGTGATTTTACTGCTTTTATTCCCTATTGATGATAAATCGTTAAATTCAGAATCATCCTTATTAGGAAATGATTTTGATGACGATGGAAAAATTGGTTGGGGTGTTGAATTAATTGCGATTGGGATTTCAATTATCCTTATCAGAAAATGGTCAAGACAATGGAATGAACAATTTTCAGAAAATAAAATGGATGATGAAGTAAAATGACTGTTTCTCATATTTTAGTTCCTTATGATGGAAGCGAACCTTCTGATAGAGCATTTGATGAAGCATTAAAGATAGCAAAAAAATATGACAGTAAATTACTTACCTTGACCTGTTTTCACGGGATAGTGATTTACCCTTTTGGATTTAAGGATTATAGCTTGAATGAAAAAGAATTACCTGATAAATTTCAAAAACTCAAAGAAAAAGCATTTGCAGAAAATGTTTCTTATGTTCATCATTCAATTCAAAGCCCTGCAATTGTCTCTACCATTCAATCATTTGCATTAGAAAACAATGTAGATATGATAATTATGGGGTCTCAAAATCGTCAAGGTCTCAATAAGGAATTAAATGGAGATATTTCTGATGAAGTTAATAGACATGCTCATTGTATTGTAAAAGTTGTGAAATAAAATGAGGCATAATTATGGTTAATTGGGAACTAGTGGCGATAATAATTGCATTTGTGATTTTAGCGCCAATTTTAACAATGATTATTTTTGGAATTAAGGCTGTGAAAGATCCTAAATTCAGAAGAGTCTCAAATAATCTGATTAGACCTGATGTGTGGAGTGCAAGATGGTTACGTGTAACTAGCTGGAATGATATTGTTTTTGATGAACATGTTAGAGATAAACGAAATTTTGATGCTGGAGAAAAAAAGAAAAAAAATCCACTTTAGGTAGGTTTTTCTCGATCAGTATTCTTGGATGAGTGGGCATGATGATGGCTGAATGTTATGTATTTTGGCAAAACACTCTATAGAATTTTCATTTAGAATCCTTTTTTGAACCGTTATAAGCACTCAGGCGGTCGATTCAAATTCACTATGTTCCGTAATTCTAACGGTTTAAACCGTATTTTTTTAATATTTTAAATCCCAAATTATCCTGTGGGTGACAAGGTTTACTTTTCATCTGCCTGTAGACAACAGTGTGAAAAATGGTAAATGTTTGATGCGTACCAATATACGTTATTCTAAAAACATTCTCTAAAATAATCAGTTCTATGTTTTATTTCTAATTTTATTAATTCCATACACGATAAATATTATACTAAGAATTATAATTGATGATAAATAGAACAAATTTTTTATTGTATACCACCTAAATGATACATCCGATCCAGTAAATTGAAAATCAGGTGAAGTTAATGCATTCCATAAAACAGGGGCGCCCAAACCTGCTAGAAAGATAATGTAAATCACAAATGCTAGGATAACCCCTATTTCCTTTGTATTACCTGTTTTTTTAACTCGATACATTATTAATTTGAAAATGCCATAAGATCCAAATAAAAGCCCAAAGAAAGCAGATATCAACGTTATCCAAACATAAGAAAAATTCTCATGTTCCCCACCGCCAACAAAACTAGTATCGTGAATTATTAAATAAGCAAGAGGATTTGAAAGAGCTGCACATACAATGATCCAGAGAATTATGAGGCCTACTTTTTCTGCTTTAGTTGCATCTAACAATGATATTTTGTGATTCTGTATTGGAAAAAGATTTCGATTTCTGCATTCTAGGAGTTACTTGATGAATTGAGTATTTTAAATCAATCAGCGACATTAAAAATCCAATAATTAGAAAAATAATGCCATAACAATATTCTTCATACTCAAAATTAAGATTTTATGAAATTACTTTAGTATAAAGCCTATTTTTGACCTGTTTTTGGGTATGCCAAAAATGTGGCACTCAGCAAGCATATCCTTTTGAGTATAATTCAGAATACTGGAATATTGATTGAAATCAATTCTTGCTTGCATTCTGAATCAAAGTTTTCCAGTTAACCAAGTTAACCCCGTTAATTTTTGTTAAATGGTATTTTGATATCTAACACGGAACACGTTACAAACCCTCTACGTAGTGGCACTGTAGTGTCTCTTTATTTAGTTCCGTTTTTACCTGTCTAAAATAATCTTTAAATTTTTTATTAATTTAACGACTGGGAGAATTTTCTAAAATCATAAAATATACCTGTCATTTATTACTCATATTGAAAAGTTTGCCCATTGTTCTGATCACTATATTTCTTTTTGTGATTATTGGAGCATATTATATTCAAGTGGATGATTCATCTGAGACTCAAAACAGTCATCAGGTATTGCTCCAATTACAACACCGGAACTCCGATGGACATCTAGTTTCCTATGTGGAGGGCTCAAAAATAGCCTTCATAAACCCTGACAAATTAAATGAATTTCTAGATAAGCTCCCAAACAAAAAGATAATTGAAAAAGATGGGAAAGATTATGATATGTTCCAGTGGATTGGACCCTCTGAAAAATATGCAAGACATCATTCTTGGTCTGGATATGAGCTTAGAGTACTGCCTGTTAATGGCAACTACCAAACAGTTCTGATGGTTTTACATAATGCATATGAAACTCAACCCGGAGATACTGCATCCATACGTTGGACGGTGCTCCGACCAATACTCTGAGTTGAAAATAACACTCCTACTGCGATTGCAAAGAAAATGATCAACGGAATGAAACGATGAGTGTTATTGGTGTACGTTGTGAATCCAGAAATTATAGGCGCCAGTAACAACATCCATGCAATCAAAAACATGACCAGTTTAGTATTCTTGATCCCTTTTTTTGAAACGACAAATAACCCAATAATAACTGGGATCAAAAATAACGTGATGAGTGGTTCAAATCTAAACTGCATTACTATCGTAGTGAATCCACTCCAAAACTCGTGGCTGATGTTATGGTATAGGTGATATTTTGTTGTTATTCCGTTGTTTAAAAAATAGATTAATCCAATTCCAGCGATTAATACTACGTAAGATAATGAAATGAATATTTTCTTCTTTTGTTGTATGTTGGAGTTATAAATAAAAAAGAAAGTAATTGGCAAAAATAGAATTGGTAGTGGTTTTGACATGATGGCAGCTACAAACAAGAATGGAGATAATGGCCAGAATCTACATACTGCAATTAATGATAATAGATAAAACATGATCCAAAAATTCGGGTATGTTATTGTGGTGTCATAAGTCAGAAAAATTGTACTTGAAAGAACAATAGACACGGCAATGATTCCTGGAATCTGTTTTTTTGTAATGATCGTTGTAAAAAAGTATGTCAAAAATAGTAGTATGCTGCTGGACACAAGCGGAATAACTCTGTAGCTCCCAAAAACAATCATTGATATTTTCCCAAGAAGTGTCGAAACGGTGCTTCCACTGGGTTGAATCATGTCTTCAAACGCAAAATTTTGCAGTCTTGGTTTGACTATCCTGTTGTAATCCTCCCAAGTATCATTCATCCAAACTTCTTGTAATGTAAACACCATGTAAAAGTCTAGTAGGATTAACATAATGACAAGTGCCTGTTTTCTTGAGATGTCATAGCTTGTTATTTTTAGAAATATGTTGGTGATGACCCTTGGTATTTTCTTTTTGAAATGTAGTGCAGCTAGGGAAATTGTAATCATGTTGACTAGGAGAAATTGATAAAACAACTCCCCCTTTTCAAAAATATCTATTTTTTCTGGATATTTTGGAACATCCTCATTTGTTCCTAATATGAACGCTGGAAAAATTATGGAAATACTTGTAATTGCTGCTATGAACAATGTTGAGACAAATACTATATTGATTGATGAATCTCGTTTATCTTTATTCAATCACTTAATTTGTCAATATATTATCATAAATTCTTTCATGATGTTTTGTCATATCTAATATTTTTCTATGTTATGGAATTTTCATAATTTGAAAACTTTATTATCTTTCATATTTTACTTAATTCATAATGCGTGAGGCTAATATTGGATTTATCAGTGTTGGACTCATTGCTTTACTTTTTGTATTTTCATTTTCCTTCTTGGATGTTCCAAACATATTTGCGCAAGCAACTGGTG
>NZ_AEXL02000068.1 GCF_000242875.2 Candidatus Nitrosopumilus salarius BD31
GCATCTGCTATACTGTTGTTAACAGAAACAACTCCTGCAACAATTATTGCAATAACCATGATTGTTAAAATTCTAATGTAAACATCTCGCTTGAACATATGAGTTAGTACACGTGCACGAATTCTGTCAATTAGGGAGAATGCAATTATTGCAAAACCAATTACGAGTGTACCGCCAATCAGATATCTTGTATTATAATCAATTTGATCAGTAAAAAACAGATTAAACCCAACCCAAAGAATACCAATGCCAATTATTCCTTCAATGGTTGAAACATAGTTTAGATATCTTGGTTTACCTTCTTTAGAATCTTGTAGATATGATGTAATGACATGAATAATTCTATGAATTCCAACGTATAATACTAAACGTAATCCAACAGCTGCAAGTAATGGTGGAATCAATATTACTAATGCAGGAATCATTGGAACAACATTTTTGAGTTGCATAATTTGGATCAGTGTCTGGAGTTACAAAAGGTAATGAAAATAAGTTTGGTAAATGTTCAATTCCCAAATAATTTCCGTCAATAAATGAAACTGCTGCAAATCCAAACATGATATTTGCAAAGAATGCTCCAAAAAGCAATATCTTGGTAATTTGCCAGATTATAAATTGTGGATAAGAGAGCTTGTAATTT
>NZ_AEXL02000067.1 GCF_000242875.2 Candidatus Nitrosopumilus salarius BD31
CCTTCAATTCCTGATAAGCAGATTCCAATCAATGCATTGAAAAAAGCAATTCAATCTTGGGAGGAAAATAATCCTCAGCTAGACTTTATCCAATCTGAAAACTCCAACATTGAGATTAAATGGCAAAAATATGCTTCATCAACTCATACTGGATTGGCAACTTGTAATTCAGTACTGTTTGGTATTTTGAGTCACTGTGTTTTGGATATTTCTGTTGGGGCTGAAGATTGCAATGGGAATTTTATTCAAAACGACGAAAACATGGTGATCAATATATTGATGCATGAGATAGGACATTCTCTTGGATTGGGTCATTCAAGCCAAACTGATCATCTGATGTATTCTACAGAATCTCCTCAAATCGCTTTTGATGATAAAGGATATGTGATCCCTTCAAGATTTGAAGAACTCTATGTTGGTCAGAATCTTCTTCTTAAACAAGAAAAAGAAATTCGTTCGGAAATTGAATCTCTTAATGTAAAAATCTCACGTGAAAATTCTCAATATGATGAATACTTGAAACAATATGAATATTATGAGGGAAAAACTCTTTCTCCTGATGATTATCAAAAGGCTCAAAGAGTCTTTGAAAAATTAAACACTCAAGGTGAAAAAATTAATTCCATGATTGATGATCAAAATATGTTAATTGAACAAATTAATGATATTGTGAATCAGCTAGGGTGTAATCCTAACTTTGAAATCACTTCGTGATTACCCAAATAACAATACCAAACCAACAACTAATGCCGTAACTGAAATTCCCATCCAGACATAAAATTTTTTTAACATGCTATTTTACTAAAATCCTCTAAAATTAATAGGTTTGAATGATTAAAACTTTAAACAAATCTGAACATGAACTAAAGAGACGTTACAACATTTAATTCAAAAGTTAACTTCTTTGCAAAATAATTTTTTGATTGCTTGAATATTTACAATAAGGAAAGCAAGCAAGTTTGATGTCTTATTTCATCGACTCTTTGGGAGTTACAGACAGACATCAAACCCGCAATCATCTTGCTTCCAATATTTGTAATGCTTGATGTTTTGAAAAATTCATAAAATTAAACATGTCTTGAATTTTGATCAAAAAGGGTTGAAAAATTGATCCTTTTTTAGACTTTAATCTTCCTTAGAATTGATAGAATTTTTCTTCAATACGCACAAATGTTCAAAATGCACACACAATTTCTTTTAGTCTAATTCATACATTGTATGTTGAGTCATTCGTTTGACGGCTTCCTACGTTTGCCTTAACCGACCATACCCTAGAATTCATTGCCGTCAGACGCTCATATTTTCTAAATCTGTGACTCTTGTATTTCGTAATTAACCAATGTTACATACTTGCTTTATTCTAATACCGTTCTCAAAATAATTCATTGGAAAAACTAGATCCTAGTAAGTATTGCATCCGATGTGATGCACCGCTATTATCGGTCAGTGATATTTGTCCTCAATGCGGTTGTCCAAAAAAGATGATTGATGATTCTGATGAAGTTATGACTGAAAATGAAATTGAAACAATACTTGACGCAAAAGAATCAATTGAATCTAAATTTCAAAGTAAAATTTCTCTTCCTACTGGTGTTCGTTTAATTACTTTATTTCAGATGCTTTTTGGAATTTTACTTGTTTTCTCTGCGATTTTCTTTGCTGTGTCTGTAATACTTTTGGTAATGTCAAGCGGAATGAGTAGTTTGAGTGGTATTGGAAATGTTGGAAATATGCCTATGCCATTAGGTATGGGTGCCATAGATCCTGCCACCATGTCTGCAATCGATATGATAATCAATCTTCATGGTATTACTGGATTTTCTGATATGTATGAAATTCAAGGATTGTTGAGTTCTTCAGGTGTATTGAATGTTAAGGTAATAATGGATATTATAATGGATACATCTATTATTTCCCTTATTGAAATTGTAATTGGATTATCTGCATTTATGATTGGGAGAAGTTTATTCAAAGGAAAAAATTGGGCCCGACTCGTTACTATAATTTCAGCAATTGTTTCTATTCCACTAACAGTTCTGTTTTTGGTGAATCTTGATCATCGAATTCTTCTTGGAATGATTGCAATTGATGGGATAATATTGTACTATCTCATGAAGCCAAGTGTAAAAGAATATTTTTCTCAATTTGTCAAGAATAATCCAAAATCTGATATCAAAACTTAAAACTTATTTTTGTTTATCAGGTGATTAAGGTGATCATATCGTGCAGAGGTGTCCAAAAAAACCATCATGTCACATCTTGTCCATTTCTTTATGATGGAAATTGGGGAGATTTGAAATTGATTGAGCATGAAAAATTTCACAAATCACTTCGGGATGGAACTGGTTTTTGGCTTGGCTTTGAAATATCTCAACCTTTTGGAACTATGAGTGGACGTGATGGAAAAAGATCATAATTCTTGCATTTATGATATTAATTGTATTAATTGTATTACTTCAAGAAAAATATCCTCATTTTCAGATACACGAATAATTTTATTCTGATAAGAAATACCCATTACTGTGAGTGACCCCCATGTTTTGGAATGGAATAATGATTTTTTTCTTAAATGGTCTGATTTTGAAGCCGAATCAAACCCTGCTGTATTTGAGGACTCTCATAGCACCATCAAATATAGATTTACGTGGATAGTAAGTTCTGAAAAAATTGACGATCAAATCATGTTTCTAATTGATGACATTCGTCTGTTTGTAGAATTTCATCCTCTTCTTTCATGGGTCAGGCCATTTCAATCTAACGATGATTTGTTAAAACATGAGCAAGGCATTTTTGATCTGGCTGAATTGGTTAAACGTGAAAATCTGAAATTATTACAAGATATTTTTTATGGAAAACGATTTCCAACAAGAGGTAAAAATGAACCACAGCAAAAACAATTTGCAAAAGAAGATTCAGGTAAAATGATTGCTAAAGAGGTGGAAAAATTAGAAAAGATTTTTGAAAAAAAACGACATGAGTATACTGAGCAGACCAATTTTGGACAAAATCAAGAAAAACAATCTGAATACAATTTGATGTTTGAAAAATTAAGACAGTTGTAATGCAGTGCAGACTGATTTGTTATATGTGTGATGTTTAATTTTTCTTGTATGGAAACTGCAAACCTTCCTAAATTCAAATGGGGTACACTCTCTGAACTCAATTCTGGACATACTGTTGATGAGTGGGGCGTGCAAAAGAAAAAACAGATTTTGAGAACTTTTGTATCTTACACTGTTTCTTGGGATTATTGAGACTGATTCCCAATAATCTTATTTTCTGGAATTGAATTGATGTAATTTACCAAACTTCTATAATATTTTAAATGAAAATCTAAATCTCTGATTTCTGTTTGTTTTAATTCTTCAAGTTCTGGTCCAAAATCTCTTTTATCCGTCTGAATATGATTTAATGTATTTTCATTTACTTCAATCATGTGGAAAAGACTGTGGAGCACTTCTCCTTTTGTTAGGGTTTTTTCACATGATTTTCTTAACAATACCTCGACCCAATCCATATTGATTTTGAATACAATTGTTATATCCGCCCCTGAATTTGATAAATTCTGACCTTTACTCTAATTTTTTTAGTCTAGTGTGTATGGCTTATTTTTTTCCTGACTTCTTTTTTCTGTCCATAATTTCCTTGTTTCTTTCAATATCTGAATGAACCTCTACATGCTCGTATAGCTGTTCTTTTGATTCAAACAATTGTTCACAATAATAGCATTGATGCATTGCTATATTATATCAGTCTCAGATAAATTACTTTTTATGTAGTAGAAAAAATTTATTCGTAAAAATAGATACTGGCTTATTTTTTAGATAGAAATATCCATTTTTTGTTTAGCAATATTGTAAAATAAAATGGATGATAATCTAGATGAGATTATCTCCCATTTTCTTCTCTAATTTTTTGTGCAAGGTCTCCGAAAGGATCTTCATGCCATTTTTCTTTATTCAGGCTAACCATGCCTGTATCCGAAGAAAATGACCCTTCTTCAGCTGCTGGTGCTAATATTGCATCATCTGGGATGTAGTTTTGTTGATTAGCTGTTCCATAAACTACAACTCCTGCAATTGCTGCAACACCTATTGCTATACCTGCGTATATCATTGCGTTTGACATGATGTTTTTCTGGATTTTTGATATTAATCAAGTATGTATTCACTGCATTGCAATGAAATTTTTAATGAGTTTCTACTCTGATCTCAGAATTACAAACAGGAATTCGTCCTGTTTCCTTTTTAAAATCTTCAATTAATTGCAATTGGCGCTCTTTTTGATTACTAGTGAACTCTCTTTGATAAAAATGAGTTTTTTGTTTACAGTCACTTTCAGAAAATTCTGTATCCACATACTCGGCAAAGGTTTTTTCCATGTTATTGGTCTCTCCGATGAATATTGGTTCTTTGTTTCTATTATACAGCACATAAACTCCTGCATTTGGTTTTACAAATTTGGCACTATCTAACCAAACTCTCATCTTATCTTCTAATAATTCCATAATTTGATATGATCTACTAGATATTAAACTAGTTTACAAAAACAATGATATTACAAGAACCTTCATGCTTTTAATATTGATTATAAACAAGTGTGATCCTGTCTCTTTTAGAAAATTTTCCCGAACAATACACTCCTAGGGAAATTCAAAAAGAGATTATCTCTGAAATTGAATCCAACCTAAAATCAGGTTTTAAAAAAATCATTCTTTGTGCACCCACAGGCGTTGGCAAATCTCTTGTTGGTGCCACAATTTCTCGATACTTTGATAGTTCATTTACTGTAACTGCTTCAAAACATCTTCAGGACCAATATATCAAAGATATTCCGTTTCTAAAACCTGTTAAAGGAAAACAAAACTTTCCATGTCCTAAACTCATGTCTTCAGAAAAAGTGGAGAATAATGTAAGAGCAATGCGTTGGGGTCTGACATGTGAAAAAGGAGTGTGCCAGGAAAGGGTGAATAAAAATGGCAAGGAAGTTTTTGAGGTTTGCAAATTCAAGCCTACCATAAAGCAAATAGAAGAAAACACACAGGATTCTCAATGTTGTCCTTACTATATGCAAAAATATCAGGCTCTTACTTCAAAACATTCACTTTGGAATTATCATGCATTTTTCACCATTATGAAATTTAATAAAAAACTGTTTGAAGAATATCTTGATAGAAAAGTCACCGTCTTTGATGAGGCACACAAAATTGAAGACCAAATAATTCAGTTTGTAGGATTTGATATCTTTAGTGGTCAAGTAGACGAGTGTAATCTTAATACAAACAAGTATGATTTCACAGACTTGGATTCTGTGATACAGTTAACTGATGACATGGCCTATTCGTACGCAAGTAAAATCAAGAATATCAAAGAAAGCACTGCATTTCAAAAAGAACCAGATTATGAATTAATTGCAGGGTTGGAAAGACGATATGATAGAACCGCTCAAGCTAAAATAGATATTCTTACAGACAAGGATAATTTTGTTGTAAATGATCCTGTTAAAGATTTCAATGGAAGTTTTAAAACAATATCTGTAAAACCTATCGATGTTTCAAAATTTGCAAATTCATTTTTTGAAACTGATTATCAGTTATTCATGTCTGCAACAATCGACAAATCAAGTTTCTGTGAAAATATGGGTTTGGAAAAAGATGATGTTGCGTTTGTAGATACACCAAAATCCCCATTTCCACTTGAACACAGAAAAATTGATCTTCTCAATGTTAGGCGATTAAGTTATGGTTCAACTGAGAATGATGAGCTTGAAGTAATTAAGACAATTGATAGAATTTTAGATGAGCATTCTCATGAACGTGGATTAATATTAACATCTTCTATCCCGAGATGCCAGAAAATAATTCGTTACCTTTCTCCTAAAAACACTAAAAGAATCAGAATTTGTCATAGCAAAAACAAAGATGGAAAAACACAAGATGAAGTAATTACAGAACATGCATCAGATCCTACTGGCGTATTACTTTCTTCATCGTTATGGGAAGGAGTTGATTTAAAAGATGATTTGTCAAGATTCCAGATTATTGCAAAGGTTCCATATCCAAATTACACTGAAAAAAGAACCAAGGCTAAGATGAATAAATTTCCATTGTGGTATACTTCTCAAACTCTTACAAAATTATTACAGGGGTTTGGTCGCTCGATAAGAAGTGATGATGATTGGGCAAGAACATACGTGCTTGATGCTGCAGCAAATAATGTCTTTTTCAAGGCACAACAAATGATTCCAAAGGCATACTATGATGTTTTAGGAATAGAAAACCTGTAGACAGCAGTGTAAATTTTTGTACACATGTTGTACTTGAAAGCCATATTTTAGAAGAATCTAAAAAGTGAAAGTCAAGATTTGCAGCAATCTAGATACTGGTATCTCTAACCTTCTAAATTGATTAGAATAAGCGATCTTTAAACTTTTACTATTGAATTGAGCCTGGAAGTTTAGAATCTGAAATTTATTCTAGACCATAACTGGCAACCATCTTGATTTTATCTGTCTTTAGTAGACAACAGTAATTCGATAAACATAATTTGCTTTTTCTTCCTGTTATCTCTGAATGTTATTTTAGATCGTGATCTATAAATCTTGTGGATTAATTGTCCATTATGGGTTTGCAGTAGTAATTGCCCCCTTTGCAGCAGAGCCTACCAGAGTTGCGTATTTTGCAAGAGCGCCTGTGGTGTAGTTTGGTTTAGGTTTACTCCACTGCTTTCTTCTATTTTCCAATTCTTCTTTTGATACATGAAGATCAATTATGTTGGTCTCAGTATCTATTGTAATCTCGTCATCGTCTTTTATCAATGCTATTGGGCCTCCGACATATGCTTCTGGTGCGACATGACCTACCATAAATCCTCGTGTTCCTCCAGAAAATCTTCCATCAGTTACCATTGCTACTTTTTTACCCAATCCTTGCCCTACAAGTGCTGCTGTGGTAGCTAACATCTCTCTCATTCCTGGTCCTCCTTTTGGTCCTTCGTATCTAATTACTACTACATGTCCTTCATCGATCTCTCCTTTTGCAACTGCATCAAATGCATATTCTTCTCTGTCAAAGACACGAGCTTTACCTGTAAATTTTGTCATCTCTACTCCTGCAGTTTTAATTACTGCTCCCTCTGGTGCTAGACTTCCTTTAAGAACTACTGCAGTTCCTACTTGATGAAGTGGGTTTTCAACTGATCTTACAATGTGTTGCTCTACATCTGGAATACTAATTGACATGAGATTTTCCTTAATTGTTTTTCCTGTTACTGTCATGCAATTTTCATTAAGCAATCCTTTATCAAGTAATTTCTTTAGTACAAACGGAATTCCACCAATTTTATCTAATGAGTTCATCACATAACTTCCACCTGGTTTCATATCTGCCAAGTGAGGTGTCTTTTTTCTTATCCTTTCAAAGTCGTCATAGCTCAAATCAATGTTTACTTCATTTGCAAGTGCAAGTAAATGTAAAATCCCATTAGTTGATCCTCCTACAGAATTCAACATGGTGATTGCATTTTCAAATGCTTCAAAACTCAAAATTTCTTTAGGTCTAATGTTCATCTCTAGTAGTTTAGCACATGCAACTCCTGTATCGTATACCATCTTATCTCGTCTTTCATCCTCTGCAGGTGGGCTGGCACTACCAGGCAATGCAAGTCCTATGGCTTCGGAAATTGATGCCATTGTGTTTGCCGTGAACATTCCACCGCAAGATCCTGAACTTGGACATGCTGTATTTTCAATATTTTTTAATGATTCGAGAGATAACTGTCCCGAATCATATGCGCCTACTGCCTCATACACATCTACAATTGTTAATTCTTGACCATCTAGCATTCCTGGCATGATGGTTCCTCCATAAACAAAAACTGATGGGACGTTTAGTCTGGCCATCGCCATCATGGTTCCAGGTAAACTTTTGTCACATCCTGCAATACCGACTAGTGCATCATATTGATGTGCTCTGACCATTAATTCAATAGAATCAGCAATAACTTCACGAGATACAAGAGATGATTTCATTCCCTCATGTCCCATTGCAATTCCATCGCTTACTGCAATTGTTGAAAATTCTCTTGGTGTAGCACCTGCATCGGATACTCCTTGTTTAGCTTTGATGGCTAATCTTGGCAGGTGAATATTACATGGTGTTGCTTCATTTCCTGTATGACATACACCGATAAATTGTTTAGATAAATCATCATCGTTTAGGCCCATAGCCTTATACATTGCTCTCTGCGGTGATCTCGATGTTCCTTCTACGACATTTTTACTAGAAATATCCATGACATGTAAATTCCAGATTTGCTATAATTTAGACTTTGTTCAGAATCTCAAAGTTTTATTTTAAAATTCTAAAGATATCTGTAAATTGAGATTCAATTTCGTATGGAGTTAACGCATGTGCCTATTTGGGGATAATGTGATTCATGTGTGGAACGTATTATATTTGAATCAAAGTTCCAAAACCCCGTCACGGTATTTACACACTAAAACAATTATTCCTTTATACATTCAAACTGAATGTTTGGTAGCGTTATGGAAAATAAAAAAGAGGTAGGATTTTGGTCTGCCATATCTATAGGGATTGGCGGGATGGTTGGTGGTGGAATTTTTGCAGTTTTAGGTTTGGCAGTTAATTTGTCTCATGGAGGAGCTCCTATAGCATTTGCAGTTGCAGGGTTAGTTGCACTAGTAACTGCATATTCTTATTCAAAACTCTCAGTTACATTTCCAAGTTCTGGTGGAACAGTCGAATTTCTCAATCAAGGACTTGGAACCGGGAGACTTACAGGAGGACTAAACATACTGCTCTGGATAAGTTATGTTGTCATGCTATCATTATATTCAAGTGCTTTTGGCAGTTATGGTTCTACTTTCTTTCCTCAAGAGGACCAAACATTTTGGAAACATGTACTTACGAGTGTAGTCATCGTCTCATTCACTTTATTGAATTTTCTTAATGCAAAGATAGTAGGAAAATCAGAAGGAGTAATTGTTCTTTTCAAGATCATTATTTTGGTAGTCTTCATCACAGTTGGATTTTGGAGTGTTCAGATTGAGAATCTTGAATTGTCCACATGGAATCCTCCGATAACTCTCATAGCAGGTGGCATGATAATTTTCTTAGCATATGAGGGCTTTGAATTAATTGCAACTACTGCAGGAGACATTAAAAATCCAAAAAAGATTTTGCCCAAGGCATTTTACACATCAGTGTTATTTGTAATTGGATTGTACATGATGGTATCTATTGTGACTGTGGGAAATCTTTCATTAGATAAAATTGTAGAATCTCAGGATTTTGCATTAGCAGAGAGTGCAAAACCGTTTTTGGGCCAGACAGGGTTTATAGTAATTGCCATAGCAGCTCTACTTTCTACTAGTTCTGCAATTAATGCGACATTATATGGAGCATCAAGAATTAGTTATATCATTGCAAAAACAGGGGAATTACCCCATAATCTTGAACGAAAAATTTGGAATAAACCTATAGAGGGATTAATCATCACGTCAATTCTAACTCTTATAATTTCAAATCTTTTTGATCTTTCTAGTGTTGCAATCATGGGGAGTGCTGGATTTTTACTTATTTTTGCTGCAGTGAATTTTGCAAACTTCCGTTTACATAAAAAAACATTTAGTAAAAAATGGATTTCGCTGACAGGATGTGTTGGATGCATTGTGGCATTAGGTGTACTAATATGGCAATCTAAAATTTCGTCTCCTGAAAGCATATGGGTTTTTGTGCTAATGGTGGGAATTGCATTTTTGATTGAAGTAGTTTACAGAAAAATATCCAACAGAACACATAAACGACTTTCTTGAAATATTTTAGAACTATGGCGATTATCTGAATTTTTGGCCCTTTTTAGGTATCATTGTAGATTGATCTCTGTTAAATGAAAGCATTATGGTTTTCAGAATAAATTTTTAATGTAAGATATTTGACTAAAATCTAGACTTTATCCAGATTGTGATGATTTCCTTTAAGATTCAATTCTCAAATGATTTATCATTTTATGTATAAAGCAGATGTAGTAAATTATAAAAATAAAATAGAAAATAGTTAAAAAAATTTAGTAAAAGTATCCCAAAATTAGAATTGTTGATTTTTGTTAGAATTGAAACTACAAAGGTATACATGAACGATAGGGAAATGATAGATATGACTAAGAAATTACCCCATGGACATAATATTGGTGGCGGAAATAGCCAGAAAAGACGTCAAGAGTACAAAAAAGAAAAAAATTCTGAATAGAATTACTAATTTTTATTAAAATGATTTTTCTATTTCTGTTTCAAGTAGTTCAATGGATTCTCTTTTTGGTTCTAGTACAAAAAAGAAATCTACAAAGAAAAAGTCTACGTGTTGGGGATTTTAAACATCAATACGCTTTATTTCAAAAATAAATGAGGCATTTGAACATATTCTCAAATTTTAGATTCTAATACGCTTCTTCTTATGGGGGAGAACTTTCAGTAAATTATGTCACAAGACAGAAAAATGTACAAATGTACCTGTGCTGACTGCAAAAAAGAAACCGAGGTTCCTTTTGAACCAAAAGCAGACAGACCAGTATATTGCAAAGAATGTTATCAAAAACACCAAAAGTAGAAGATTTAGACTAGTTTCGTTTGATTGATTTTAAACTTGATTATTTTCAAATACTCTTTCTTTATTTTTTCTTATTATATTAGATTCTAAGCTTTTTTAATTATTTCTACAATGAAATTTTAATGTAAACTCTTTGATTACAATCTAGACTTTATTGAAATTATTATTCCAAATCTTTCATTGAGTTTAAATTGTAAATATTTTGTTCAGATATTATGGAACAAAAAGCACTGGAATGTCCTGTGTGTAAGAGTAACAAGGCTGAAATTGCAGGTGAGAACGTAAAACTAAGTGGAAGATTTGAAGATAAAGAATTCCTTACCACTGAACTGACTGTACTTCGATGTACACGATGTGGATACTACATGTTCTTTGATAAGATGGCTCAATTTACCACAAAAGAAGAATCTGAGGATTCTATTTGATGATCTCTTGGTTGTCTAATTCTAGTAACTGTGATTGTAATTCTTCTGGCGTTTCAGCACCGTATGAAATCAAAATTCGGTCATCTTCTTGGATTTCGTAATCTCTGATATCTGGTACTTGTTTTCCATTTATGTAAAACACCAATGAATAATCCTCATTTGTACAGAAACTTCTGCCATCTTGGAATACGAAGCATTGATCATCAAGGCCTATTTTCAGTGTATCGAAGAGATATCCCATTGTAACTCCTGTGGCGTGTTTGTGAACTGTAGACCCATCCCTTCCTTCAAAATGAATCCAACTTGATTTTATTTGATATGCGGGAGCTGAAAAATCGAATTTGTCTCCGAATATTTTCACCAATAATGCTGCATGTGAATGCTCACTGCCCAAGGCTCCTGCATTTTCTGGACCTCCTGGGACATTGTCAGACATGTTGACAAATACCCATCCCGCATAACCTACAATAACTGCAATAACTGCCAAAACTCCTACAGCGATTAGAGTTTCTTTTCTTTTAGCTGCTGAATGTTTGGTGGCATAGTTTTCACGCTTTTCTTCACGTTCTCTTCTCTCTTTTCGGCCCATTAGATAGTCAGAGTCTAAAAATTACCCTAATTAACCATTCGACACTTTGATTCAATCTTGAATTATTCATTCAATAAAATAATAAATAAAATCAAAAATCGTTGTTGTTTATGGATTGTATCTTTTGTGAAATTTTGAATGGAACAAAAGACGGACATTTTCTTTATGAGGATGACCATCATGTGGCCTTTTTAGACAAATATCCAATAGATACAGGTCACAGCTTGGTTGTTCCAAGAAAACATCATGAAAGAATAACTGATATGGATTCTAAAGATGTTGGAAATGTTTTCTCAGTTGTACCGAAAATTGCAAAGGCAATATTGAATGCAACTGGTGCAGATGCATTTAGTCTAGGCCAGAATAACGGTAGAGCTGCAAAGCAAATCATCCCCCATGTTCACATCCACATTATTCCAAGATATAATAGCAAAGGAACAGTGTGGACAAAGCGCCAAATCTCAACTGATGATGAACTCTTAGAACTTGCAAAAAAAATCCGCTCTTTTCTTACTTAGCGTGACCTGGATTGTATCTTAGAATTGCTCCAACTTTTCCTAGACTTGCAAGCATGTTTCCATGTTCCGCACTTCCTGAAATAACTTCTAACTGAGAACCTGTTTTGGCAGCAAGAATCTCTAGATAATCAACAATATCTTGCTCAAAAACTTCTGTATCCATGGCATTGCATGATGGGCATGGAGTACTTGTAAATTCTGTCTTTTTTGGAATTACTTCTGGTCTTTCAACAATTGCTTCTTGCAAGTGTTTGCATCTCTTACATTTGGCTTCAACTCTGTGAAGATTTGTGTTGTCTGTGATGATCAATGTTTTAACAACATTATTTTTTAGATAATCTATTACTTCTTGTAATCCATATGATCCTTTGCCTGAATTAGTGTTTATTTCTCTAAACAAATCCTCCACTAGTTTTTTCTCTTCAACCATTCTGAAATCTCCTAAAATGTCTGATGACTTTGCAAAAGCCTCTCTGATGCCTTCTGCCCCTGAATATGATGCATCAATTGTATTGATTATCATATTTTGTAATCTGTATTCTAAATAATTCCCATTAATGAAATCCTCTTTTGTAGGTCCAGGACCTGAAATAACTAATCCTTTGATTGGATAAATGTCGATAAAATATTCTCTTGTAGTTTCTGCTACTCTGTTAAAATAATATGTTAATTCCATTTCTCTAAGCTTTTGAAATCTTTTAGCTGATTGCCCTCCTTGTCTGTGTTTTCCTGCAACTCCTGAACCAGTTTGACCTAACACCTCAATTTTATCTCCATGCAATAACCCCCATCCTGCATCTTTTGCGTCAATTGCCAAGAACCCAATTAGGTTGTCATCTTTTAACATGTCTTTTAGAATATCGACATGGAAATGATCATCGCATCTGTATAGATACTGATTCAAGTCCTTTGGAGGATCAATTTCCCAAACTGTTACAACTTCACTTCCCAAGGGGCCTCCTCCCTCTGGGGGGAGAGCTCCACAAAATACAACTAATCCACGTTCTGGTGTTTTTTTGTACATTTTCAATCTCTGTACCACTTTACCTAGAGAATCGACTACGTGTGATCTTGTAAGATCTGATTTGATGTTGTCTGCAGTTCCTTGTTCTTGTTGGAGTGAACTGATGATTTCATGTAATTGTTTTCCTTTTGGAATGTACACTGAGATTAGTTCTGTACCCCTTCCAGATTTTTGAGATAATTCTTCTAGGGTTTTTCTAATTTTATAGAGTTTAACTGAATCTTGTTTTTCAACATCGATCTTCTTATTCATTTGTAATCTCTCCTCATTATGCGAATATTAATTGATTCACTTCTAATTCCCTGAAATCATAACTCGTCAATTGTTTTTAGAAATACTTCTAATGGTTGATTACCTCTAATTTTGATAATTTTATGATCATTGAAGACTAGAAATGATGGTGTTGCATCAATTCCAACTTCTTTCCCAAATTCATAAAGAGTGTTTACCCTGTTTTGGTATTTGTGGCTATCGAGGCATTTGTTGAATTCATCCAAATTCAAATTAACTGTTGTTGCAAATTTTTCAAGTGATTCTCGGGTCACCCAACCTGTTCTCTCGCCACCCCAATTTTTGTATAATTCATTATGATATTGCCAATATTTTTCTTGATCATCTGCGCAGTATGCAGCTTCTGCAGCAAGAATTGAGTCAGGACCGTTCAGTGGAAAATCTTTGAAGACAAGTTTCACTTTACCTGTTTTAATATGATCCTCGATTATTGTATCTAATGTATTCTGATGAAATTTGTAGCAAAAAGTACACTGGTAATCCCCCCACTCTAAAATTGTAATAGGTGCATTCGGATCTCCTAATATTGGAGAACCGTCATCAATTAGTCTTGAAGATGTAAGTAACTTTGTATCTTCCTCTGATTGAGGATAAACTACTAAAAACATTCCAACAACAATTCCTACTATGATTGGAATTGCCAGCAAATGTAATTTTTTCATGATTTGAGAAATTTTGCTTCAAGTAAATATCTTCTCAATTAATCAGGGTGTTTTTTCTGTGTTTAAATTTGATTTTGTAATACTGTCATTATTTCTGACATTTTTTGACTAATTTCTTTTTCCTCTTGATTAATATTGATTCTTTCTAACCCTTCAAAAATTGCAACATTGTTTATCATATGATTTAACACATCTAATGAAAATGGTTTTTCGATTACCGCAATTGCTCTGTTTAGCTTTGTCAATATTTCTAACAATGTTCTTTCTAGATAACCTGACGCAAAAATTATTCTTTGTTGGGGATTAATCTCTAAAATTTCTACTGCTGCTTGTAATCCTGTCATGATAGGCATTTTATGATCAAGGATTATGACGTCAAAATAATTCATGTCTTGTTGAATGTTGCTTATTCTTTTATATGCGTCAACACATTTACGTCCATCTGTAGTAGCTGTAACTTCATATCCCTTTGTTTCTAGATAACTTTTGTATAATTCTAAAATTGCAGGCTCATCATCGGCAATTAATAGTCTCATGGATTTCTTTTCTATTCTTTTTTCTTGTGAGATCTGTTCTGTTTCAAGTTTACTTAATTCTAATTTAATTGGATCTAGTATTTTTGATTCAGCCATTCTTCCAAAAACTCCTTGTGCCAAATCTGCAAATAACTCATAGTTTGAAATTACCTCATTTTCTGTTTTTCCAGAAATTTTGGTCATTGTTTGAATGATTGATTTGTATCCTTTTGATCCGTAAAGATCAATTAATTCTCTCTGAATTATCTTTGAAACTTGGTTGTCTGATTCAATATTGCCAATTTTTATTCCTAAATTACCCATTTTACAATTTTTTACTCATGTTACATATCAAAAAGACCAGTATGTTAGATCATAAAATAACATCTTTTTTGTGGCTAAATCTAGATTTTTTCATCTTCTTGCAAATATCCAAGAGCTTAAATATATTCAGAGAAACATAATTTTCATGTCTGAAACAAGACAAATTAATGTCTCAAAAACTAGTGTCCCAAAACTAGCGATAGTTGCACTGGCAATAATCTTTGTAGCGGGATTATTTGTTGTAGGATTTGATCAAGGTCATATCTTTAGTCTAGTTTATGGTGAGCAAGCATTTACTGATTCTTACATCCATGAACTTACTCATGATATGCGACACGCAGCTGGATTTCCCTGTCATTAGGAATCTTTCATCATGAAAGCATCGCTTTTTATTATTATCGTCTTAGTCTCTGGTACATCTGCTGGTTTAGTTCATGGGATAGTCAATTATGCAATTGTAGAACCCTATCTTGATCAGGCAATTGGAATTGAAAATCAACACCTCTTTGCTTCTGGGGATGAGGAGAATACTCCTGATTTTTGGGTAAAATATGACGGGTATAGAGTTTGGCAAAAAAGTGGTCAAATTCTTGCTGGGGTAATTTTGGGAACCTCAATTGGCTCTTTGTTTGGAATTGTATTTGCATTGTCTAAAAATTCATTACCTGGAATTAATAATGTCAAAAAAGCTCTAATCCTATCTGGTATAATGTGGACTACTCTTTACTTAATCCCTTTCCTGAAATATCCTGCTAATCCTCCAACTGTAGGAGATAGTGAAACTCTAGTTCTTAGAGTATTTTTGTATTTATCATTAATTGCAATTTCTGGAATTGGTGCAATTGGTTTTTACAAATTATCAAAAAAATTCAAAAACAAGAAAAAATTTATCGCACTAATCGGATATGGTGTCTGCATATCAATTGCTTTCATTGCAATGCCTGATAACCCTGATGAAATTACTGTCTCTATGACCTTAGTAAACGAATTTAGATTGATGTCCGTACTTGGTGTATCCTCATTCTGGATTTCAGTTAGTCTAATTCTTGGTTATTTGTGGGATCGTTTGGAGTTTTCTAAAAAAACCACTCAATACACTTGATCATTCTTAATCTATAGAACGAGAATTATTACACCTCGTTTAAATATCTGTACAAAATTAACAAAATTTGCATGTCTAAAAAATTACATT
>NZ_AEXL02000066.1 GCF_000242875.2 Candidatus Nitrosopumilus salarius BD31
GTCAGCCTGACGAAGTTATTCTTACTCAAAGCACAACTGATGGAATCAATATTGTAGCAAACGGTCTTTCTTTTAATGATAAATCCAATATTGTGATTCGTGGAATGACACATGAACACCATGCAAATTTTTATCCTTGGATTAAATTAAAATCTAAAGTCTCTGTAAAAAGTCTCCCTATAGATAATAATGGTTTTTTTAAGTTAGATGATTTACAATCACTTCTTGATGATAATACAAAATTAGTAGCTCTGAGTCATGCATTATACAATACTGGTTCCATTATACCTGTAGACACAATAGGAAAAATTCTTCATGGTAAAGTACCATTCTTTATAGACAGTGCACAAACTATTGGTTGTATAACAGATACTGATGTCTCTAAAATTAAATGTGATTTCATGTCATTTAATGGATCTAAATGGCTGTGTGGTCCGATGGGAACTGGTTTGTTTTATTGTAATCGAAAATCAAGTGAATTGTTAGAACCGATCACCATAGGTGGTGAATCTGCAATTATGTATGAAGATACTAATCTTGCTTTCAAGGAATTACCTGATAAATTCCAAACAGGTTTTTAGAAATTATGTTGGGATTGTAGGATTAGAATCATCTGCTAACTACTTGCTAAATTTTGGGATCAAAAATATTTACGAGAAAAATCAGTATCTGTCAAATATTTTAAGGGAAGAACTATCAAACATTCCAAATATTACTTTGTACGGCCCTGACGATCCAAACAAGAGAACCAGTATTGTATCCTTTAACATTAAGGGATTTGATTCACAAGAAATTGTAGATAAACTTGAAAAGCAAAATATTATTTTGGCTGTCAGAGAAATTATGGAAAAAAAGATTGTGCGTATCTCTCCCCACTTTTACAATAATGAACCTCAAATACTGCAAGTAATTGATGCAATAAAGAAACTATAGATTTTCTTGTTCTTCTATTACCATCATAGTCAGTGTAGATTGAACTTTGCTAATCTTTCTGACTTTGTTGGTGATAATTCCTCGAAGTTTTTCTGCATCATCAGATGACAATTTTAGTACAATGTCATATACTCCGTATACTCCTTGAACCTCAAATTTGATATTCTCATTAGCAAGTATTTGCTTTACTTCATTAATGATTGATTCATCTGATCCCAAGTCAGAATTTAGTAGAACATATGCAGTAGGCACATGAAAGTTTTTCAACAAACAGTATTTAACCTTTGATAGTTCAAAAATTGATTAATTACCAATACGTTCCTCTGATGTGAATCCAATAGATCTTACACTAACAATATCCAAATCAATTCCAAATTTTCCAGGATCCCCAAAACCACAATTCATTCTTTGGTCTGATATCAAAAGTGATGGGTATAACCTTGAGTTGTTATTCTTTAGTTCACATACTGGTACTCATATTGATGCACCATATCATTTTGTCAAAGATGGTCTAAAAATTCATCAAATTCCACTTGATAGACTCATGGGAAAAGGTATTCTCATAAAACTCAAAAAAACTAAGAACGAACCTATAACAAAATTAGATATTATTTCATTTGAAAAAAGAAATGGTAAAATTCCTGTCAATTCTTCTGTTTTCTTCTTTACTGAGTGGCAAAAAAATCTAAACAAAAACAACTACTTTACTGAAAATCCTGGATTAGCATTAACAGCTGCTAAATATCTTATATCAAAAAAGATTAATCTTGTTGGAATAGATTCTCCTAGCATAGATCTTGGAAAAGATGAATCATATAGTGTTCATCATATTTTATCAAAAAACAATATTTTGATAGTGGAAAATTTGTCAAACCTGAATAAAATTCCATCTAACAAATTTAATTTTACAGTTTTACCATTAAAGATTAAAGATGCAACAGGCTCGCCTGTAAGAGCAGTAGCATCATAATTTATGTCTGTTAAATTCGTAATACTAAAAATATAGAAAAGCATCTTAATTTGATATGAGTAAGCCTGGAAACATCTGGAGAAAGGTGCATGGAAAAATCACAAAAAAACCAACTAACTTCTCTTGGTTAATTGAAGAAAAATTAGCTGGTTCGGGTATTCCAACAAGTTTTGATGAATTTGAATGGCTTCTAAATCAAGGCGTAAAATCAATTGTAACTATGACTGAGAATGCTTTACCTAATAACTGGGTAGAAAATATCGATTATCTACATGTTCCTACTCCTGATCTTACAGCTCCTGATATGGACAAAATAGATTCAGCAGTAGATTTTATCCACGAACAAATAAAAAATGATCAAGCAGTAATGGTTCACTGTGCTGCTGGAATGGGAAGGGCGGGAACAATTCTTGCATGCTATTTTGTAAAATATGAAAAATTTTCAGCAGCTGATGCAATCAATAAAATTCGAATTGCAAGACCTGGTTCTATTCAATCAGAGGTACAGGAATTAGCTATTGGTTTTTATGAAAAACATGTAAAAAATTAGTTTAGATAAATTCTGAAACTAATTTACCATCTACAACTTTAATCTTCAAGGTTTTATTCTCTTGAAAAATTAAAGTTAATCCACCATCTGAATCAGGATCTTCTACTTTTACAAGTTCAGACATTTTGATTTGATCAAATTTTTCCATTCATATTCACCTATTCTGGTATTGATACAGTCTCGATCTTTCCATCTACTGCCTTGATGAACAAAAATCTGTTGTCTTTAAAGATAAAAGTAATTCCTTCTTCTTTATCTGGTTCTTCTACTTCAAGTACTGGTTGTCCTAAAAGACCATCGTATTTTGCCATGCAATTATTCCAAAAATGTTACTTATATCCCTAATTGATTGTGATCTCAATTTCATTGGAACTATTTTTAATATTTCCAGTTTCAGTATAATCGTGTTTTTGCCATGATGCAAATGCTTCAGCTCCTATCTTGTGTTTGCCTTTTCCCAAATCTGATGCTTTGAATACAAATTTCTCGTTAAAGTCAAATAATTCCTGTCTTACCTCTTCTTCGGAAAGTCTGATAAATGGTTCAAAATTTTTGGCAACCTGAACCCAAATCCTTCTATCTTTCATTGGATTGACAAGTTTTGGATTTCTTGTCCAAAAGATTGATGCCTTTCTGTAGGTGTCAATAGTTCTGCCTAGTTCCTTCTTCCTAAAACCCCCAGATGTCAATTTTATGCCATATTTCATTTTAAAGGAAACATCATTGTTGTTGTATGCTTTTGTCCAATTTGCCTCGTTAAAGGCATCTCTAATACCGCCTTCAACTGAAAATTGGACATTGATCTCAACATTTTCATCAGATGAGTACTCTTCCTTTGAATTTACTAGTTTAATCTCTGAAATCTTACTTTCTGCCATACTTCCTCTCATAATGATTTATATCCGCAATAAGTGCTTTTTCTGAATACATGAACGCTCAAGTAATCAGTTCTGAACCCAAAGAAATTAGTCTCTCAATCACAGAGACTGATATAGGAATTCTATACATTATTCAACACGAGCTTCTAAAAGCATCAAATATCGATTTTGCAGGAGTTATTGTAAAACACCCTCTTACCAATGAATGCTGGATGAGAATCAATTCAAGTACAAAACCATTGGGTGAAATTAAGAAAGCAACCGATTCAGCAATAAAGATGGCAGAAGAGTTCAAACAATTATTTAATTCCAAAATTCAGGTAAATTAGAATTGAAGTTTTGCCCCAAATGTGAGGTCAAATTAAAAAATGGTGATTCTGGCCTTCAATGTTCTATATGTGGTTATGTTGAAGGACAAAAAGTAAAACAGACAAAAAAAATCGCTGATGAAGAAGAACCAGATTTTTCTCTATTAGCATTTGAAGGAAATGAAGGTGAAGATACTAATCCTACAATCAAATTAGATTGTGAAAAATGTGGAC
>NZ_AEXL02000065.1 GCF_000242875.2 Candidatus Nitrosopumilus salarius BD31
TTTTGTTTTGAATATTGTCATGCTTTACAAGNTAATCTTTGACTACTGTAGTAGCAAGGTATGTTCTGAATACTTTGGCAGTTAATCCTTTCACAATGCTTGAATAATATGCATTGACATGTCTTGAAGTAATGTCATCAAAAATCTCATCTTTTGGCTTTTTGTTTTCTACTAATTTCTTTAGGTTCTCTTGGAATTGTTTGTCATGACCTTCAGCTATTACTTTTTCTTGCCATCTAACACTGTCTTTACCTAGAAAATCAAATTCAATTGCATTTGGTGTAATTTTGATATGCTCTTTCCTAAGTGTTGTAGCACCTACTGTATCTGCTTCATCTGGATCTTTTTCGTCCCCTACCCTCATGGCAGTTCTATAAATCAAATAACACGCAGTAGCAATTCTGCTCATTTTTGGGTCGTTGCTCTTCATATCTTTGACAATTCTATCTTTTATTTTGTCAATTTCTTTTGCAAGCTTTACTGCTTTTTCATATTTTTCCTTATCTCTATCTTGTTTTAGTCCAGCAGTATCTGCAAGCCAGACATACTTTCTTTTCTGTGTAAGAAAATCCATCCAGCTTGCTAGCCACATTGAATCTTTATCGTGAATTATCTTGCCCCAGTTACCTTCTGGAACTTTAGCCTCTTTTCCAAGGTTTAATGTAACATCTTTTGTAGTTACACGTGGTTTCCATTTTCCTCTAAGGGGATGTTCTCCACGTCCAATGAATATCCCAGGTGGTTCAGCCATGTAGTTTCCAACTTCAACCTCTTTTCCATCCATGATTGCAATTCCATATTTTGCTTTTAGTTTCTCTCGTAACTCTTTTCTTTTTGCAGCTAGGGATTTCTTTTCCTCTTTGGTCATCATTTCCCTAAGATCTTTTTCCTTGTCCACTATTTTGTAGGCATTAGAAAAAATCAATGTCTTCATATGATATTTTTTTAAATTTAGAATCTAATGTTTTTGCTAAAATCTGCTGTAAAGTTTTTCTGAAAAACCTTGTCTTGAACATATGGGGTGTCTTTCTTTTTTGCCCACTGGTATACCATTTCTTCCTGATTTAGATCAAGATTTACACTCTCTCCTTTGATCTTTATCTTGATTCCTTGGGCCTCATATGCCGGGGGAAATAAGATTCCATTATGTTGTAGTGTTTTCCATTTCATTTTTTTCACTTTAAAATTGCGGACTTTGACAAAAACTCAACTCTATGTGTATATCAATTTAACGTACAAGTCTGATGCTATCTGGGAAACAACTCTTTGCTCATGTATTTCTCAAATTCTAGGTCTGTTTTCATCTTTTTTGCCTCCATGAACATGGCTGCATCCGTTCCCACAATATATCGAGGCAAAATTTCGTCATCATGAATTGCCTTTAGAATGACTTTGGCTACTTCTGATGGGGGAGTTCCCATCTCTACCATCATTTTAAGACCTGCTAGAATATTATCTGTTAATTCTTTGTATTTAGGATCTACCTTTGATTCTGGAATTTTTCAACGAATTGAAAAAATTCGTTTTGATGACTCCTGGTTCTATCAAGGTGGTCTTTACTCCAAATTGACCTAATTCGTATCTGAGGCATTCACTTAATCCTTCCAATGCAAACTTTGTACTGATATAAGCTGAAGACCCTGGTAATCCTAATCTGCCGACAACTGAGCTAATGTTTACTATGATTCCTGATTTTTGATTTCTCATGATTGGTGAAACTTCTTGAATAATTCTAACAATGCTGAAAAAGTTAGTTTCAAATTGTTTTCTAAAATCCTCTATTGATACATCTTCAGTACATCCAAACTGTCCATATCCTGCATTGTTTACTAAGACATCTATCCTGCCACTTTCTGCCATAATTTTTTTGATTGTAGAAATTATTGATTCTTCACTGTCCACATCTAACTCGATTACATTAATTTTGAGATTCTCTTTTTTGGCGGCATATTCCAATTCTCCTGCTTTTTTAGTATCTCTCATACTTGCAAATGTGTTGTATCCGTCTCTTGCAAGAGACAATACAGTTTCTAATCCTATTCCTGATGAACTCCCTGTAACTAATGCAACCTTATTCATATTTACACTGTATTTTTGTCATATTTATCCCATTTTGATTGTTCATACTAGAGGTCTGTCTCCTTCCGTTGGATCAATCAATTCTGTTTTCTCGCCATTGTTGATTCTCTCTAGAATCTCTAATGCTGAATACTTGTGCAGATATTCGTTGTTGTTTCCACATCTATATGAGAATGTACATCGAGGGCATCCTGCTTCATTTTTGCACGGACACTCTTTTACAATATGCATACTTCTTACAAGGGCCTTTTCAAATCTGTCATAAAGTGCCTTGCTTGCACCGCTTCCTCCTATGGCTCCATCATATATGAAAATCAGGCCTGAAGTGCCTAATGATATCCCTCCTAAATCTTGGGATACTCCACCTGTGATCATATTGCTGCCTTCAATTACTACATGCTCTGTTGCATGATATCCACTTGCTTCAGCATAATCTTCATCCTCGGCACTTTCAATCACCTTGAGAGGTCTGGGTGCATGAAACACAATTCCCTTTGTTACAAAATCATATTCTAATGGAGTATCAAGCATTACTTTTTCTCCTTGAGTAACTTCCTGTCCTAACTCAATGTTGACATAACCATACACTTTCTTTTGAATATGTAACTTACAAAAAGCAAGTTCGATACCATTTGCACTTCGTCTCTCAAAAACAGTTTCAATTGTAGGCCATTCCTCAGTTAGAGATTTTGTATAATATGGATAATCTCTAGGGATCCTTTCTAGTTTGGCATAGTTTTTCTTTGGGTAATCAAACTCTTTGACTCTGTAGCGAACTCCTGCTAAAAAATAGATTGCATCTTTGTGTAATTCTTCTAATGCAATTGGCAGTATTCTATCTCCTACTTTGGTATCTGATAAAAAAATATCAATTGACTTGCCGATACCTCTTATGCTGTACTCATTTAGTATGGAATTGATTTTATCCAGATTTGGAATGATCCTGTTATTGAAAACAATTAGGTTTTCTTTGATGATATGATGTTCTATTACTTCCTGATGCTCTTTTAATTCGTGCTTGGAAATTGGTTTATCACATGCCATGGATAGCACCTGGAATTCTTCTACAAATGGATTCTTTGGGTCAATGTATGTTTTTTCAATATCCTCAAAATAATCATCAGGGTGATTCTTGTAGTACTGAGAAATAGGATCATTTCCTAACGCCAAAAAAGCATATCCTCTTTGCCCTTTTCTTGCAGCTCTGCCAATTCTTTGAACAAGTCTGTTTACTGGAATGGTAGATGATATG
>NZ_AEXL02000064.1 GCF_000242875.2 Candidatus Nitrosopumilus salarius BD31
TTTCTACTGTTAATTTCTTCTCCACAAATGTCTCTTCATTGATTACCGATTCAAACAAATTTGTCAGACCTGCAGTTCCAGAACCATCTTGCATGGGTGATTTTTCCCTCCACACAATCTGTTTTGGAATGACTTTTTCAAAGGTTTTGCGTAAAATCCACTTTCCATGTTTTTACCGTTCTCTTCTCTTACTTTGAGACTGACTGGAATTTTATTGGCAAGACTGATTACTGATTCATTTAGAAATGGAGATTCTATGTTTACTCTCAATGCCTTTCCAATTTCCTGTGTAGGAAAGTGCATTACTGAGCATACTCGTTTGATCTCTTTTTCTAACTCTTCTTCTGATTTATTTATCAAAAAACTATACCCTGCAAACAATTCATCAGCACCATCTCCTGTGATGATTGATTTTTCGCCTTTATCTTTTGCCCATTTTATTGCAAGATACATCACAACATTATTTCGAATCTCAATGTCGTTGAAATTTTTTAAAATTTTTATTGTTTCCTCGATTGCTTCAAGAATTACCGCTGTCTTTACGTTGACTATTGATAAATCTAAACCCATATCCTTTGAAACTATTTGACAATATGTCAGATCTGTTGAAACAAAGTCTTCTGCAATAACTGCAACAGCTTTCGGTTTTTTATTTTTTAGAAAATGTGCAATTATCGTACTGTCTAGTCCTCCAGACAATGAAATTAAATTTGATTGACACGAGTTGCAAGACTCTTCTAAAACTTTGTAAATATTTTTAAAAAGTTCATCCAATGCATTTTCAATTCTTTTGAAATTAAAATAGCTATGCCTAACTCTGAGTCTGAATGGTTGGACATTTTGTTGGAAGCTTTAAATTCTTTATCAAGTTCTTGAGATTAATGTTACTTCCTGCAGAAATAGAATCTAAAACTCTGATTCCAGCATTACGTGCTATTTTGGCCAAAAAACTTGCTGAAGAACATAATATTAGAGAAGATGAAATTTCTAAAATGCTTGGTGTTACACAAGCAGCAATTAGTAATTACATCAGAGGTACTAGAGGTGACCCTTCTCTTATTGCAAAACTATTGGCAGAAAAACAAGTTGCGATTATGATTGATGAGTTGAGTGATAATCTTTCATCAGACATGGCATACACTCCATCAAGTCTTTCAAAATTCATTGGATTATGTAATTACATCAAATCCAGCTTGTTGATTTGTGAGATTCATCATAACCTGGAATCAAACATTGATGAACAAGTATGCAAAGAATGTGAAAACATGCTTCTAAAAGGCCCTGGAAGCGTTTACTAGATTTTAATTAAAATAATTTCTATCGTAGATGTCATATTTCCAATTCCAGCTGCTGCCACTGTATCCAAATAAATTTTTTCAATTTTTGAATTTCCATTTAACATTTTTTCTGTTATGATGTTGGCCACAGCCACTGCATTTGGAATTGAATTTCCTCTAGATTTTAGAATCACTCTATTTTTTTTCCCTAAAATTGGCAGTACGTCAATAGCTGATTGCATTACAGGATCATTTCCAATATTTATTATGGTATCTTCAGACTTTGCGGTCTGCTCTTGACCATACGTTTCAATTGATTCTTCCATGAGCATTATTCAATAATTAGCAATTTTATGTTCTTTTAAGTTTTATCGACGATAGGTTCATCTATCAAAATAGTCAATTGGTATGTTTTGGTAATCCCCATTTGGTAACACCCTTCTAATTGTAATTGGAATTACTCTTTGTTCTAATTCTTCCATTGAAATATCTAATGATATTCTTGCATTCTTTGGAATTGGAATGAATGGCGGTGCTCCTAATGATAATTGTAATGCTCTTGCTCCCATTATTCTTGCTTTTTCAAATCTTGTCAATGTTGGTGGTCCGATTGTAATCTTTCCTTTTTCACATGGAATTTCTATTGGTTCGTGTTCTTCAATTCTCTCTACCACTTCTCTTTCTTCAATCTCTTTGATTCTTTTCTCTAGATTTTCCTGTTCTTTTTCAGTTAGTGGTTCTATACCGTCATTTTTTTCAATTAATTTTCGATAAGTATCAATTGCTTTGTTTAATCCTGCGTTTTCCTCTGGTTCAACATCTAGAAGTTCTTCGGATTCTGGAGCAACCTCTAACACTTCAATTTCTTCAGTATCAGACAAGTAACGAATTTTTCTTAAAACGTTATATAATCTAATCAGTTTAATGTACGAATTGAGTACATCTTCAGTCTCGAAAAAACAACTCATTTTGGAAATTCGTGGAAAAGCAAAAATCCAATGTGATCTTAAACGTCATCTATCTCCAAAAACTGTTGGAATTATTATGAGATCATTACCGTTGGAAGGACATGCTCATCAGTTAGGAAATAGTATTTTTTATTTTGAAACTAATATTGATTCTGGAATTGAAAGATCAAGATCTGAATTTAAAAAAGGCGATGTAGCATTTTTGCCTTCAACTGGTAGTATCTGTTTTTTTATCAATGATATTGCGTCTGGAAAAACTATGACTCCTATTGGACAATTGGGTGAAAATATTGATGCCTTAAAAGATGTGAAATCTGGTGATGTTTTTTGTATCTATGAGGATGCTGCTTGATACAAATGATGTCCTGAGTATCCGCCCACTTTTTTTACAGTTCCTTTGATTGCAGCTTCTTTTAGGAATCTATTTGCTGCAGAAATTTTGACTCCTGTTTGTCTGGCAAGATCTTGAACTGTAACTACTTTTGAACCTTGAATGATTTTCATAGCTTGCTGCTCATTTACCATAACTGTGATCTCTGCTTTTCT
>NZ_AEXL02000063.1 GCF_000242875.2 Candidatus Nitrosopumilus salarius BD31
ATGCTAATTTTAAAAATTAAATCACAGATTTAATTGTGAAGTATTCATTGTAAGAAACATAGGCTTACCATCAGTTTTTTGGAAATCTTCACCATACTGTTCAAATTCTAATTGTTCAAACAAATGTTTTGTCCAAATATCATGAACTGTTTGGAGGAATTTTTTGTGGCCAGATATTCTCAATAATTCATGAAGTAGTTCGTGAGATACAGTTGTACAATTTTTTTCTGCAAGAAATAGTGTATCGTTTGCTTCTTTAGGTCTTTGCCAAAAAACCATTCCAAAATTTTCAGCATGATATCCTTCACAAGTACAATCAGTCCACCAAGGTTTGAAATGTGTCAAGTAAAAATGATAAATGTCTTTTCCTCTTTGTTCATGGTCACGTAAAAGTGTGTGAGTGTCAAGTTTTTGAAGAATACTTCTAGGTCTTGTGATTAATTCATCACATTGAATCTCATAATCCTTACCAAATTTTTCCATAATCCATCTCTTGTAAAATTCACCCATTTTCTTAACATATTCAAATTCAAACTGTCGCTTATCACGATCTTCTTCTTTTATTACAAAAATAAAATGTAAAATCATAATAAGAAAAAAGGGTGTTTATGTTTGGCCTTCAATACCCATAAGGGTCAGAGTTGAACGAATCTTTTCAATTTTCCTGATTTTCCAGGTAATTGTTTCTCTTAGTTTTTCAACAGTATCAGATTCGATTTTGGCCAAAATATCGTATGCGCCAAAAGTTCCATGAACTTCCTTAACACCATCTAAGCCCTTTAGTTGCTGAATTATAGCTTCTTCGGAACCTAGTTCACAGTTTATTAAAACATAAGCTGTTGCCATGATTGAATTAAACAAATCGACTATATCAATAAAGCGATTATTGTTAGTTTTGAGAAATCTTTAGAATAGCATCCCAGATTGGCTTTGGTACAGGCATTACAGACAATCTTGAAATTCGGATCAGTTCCCAATCTTTGAATTTTTTATCTTTTTTCATTTCATCAAGTGTCACAGGTCGTTTCAATGTTTTTTTATATTTTACATCTACTACAATAAAACGTTCAACATCTTCTTTGGGGTTGGGATAAGGTTTTGAAGTGACTTCCATTATTCCTACAGCTTGTCTTTCATCACCTGTATGATAAAATAAAACAAGATCACCAGATTTCATTTCTCGCATATGCTTTAATGCTAAATTATTGTGAACTCCATCCCAGACTGTTGTTTTTTCTTTTTTTAGTTGTTCAAAATTATATCCTCTTGGCCCACTAGGTTCTTGTTTTGCCAACCAATAACTTGTCATTACATATTTTTGTATTATCAATGGTGTTTTATGGTTTTTGAAAAATTAATGTTCCCCGGTTCTGACTCGCACAAAATCATGGGTACATAGCCATAAGCCTCCTCGCGTTCTGAAACCGGGGTTGCCCATAATGTAGCACACCTGGGTGAATTAGAAATCATTGGTATCATTACGATCGACATCATCCTAATCCGTCTGCGTGCCTGCTCTCGGGCATTTAATGATGTATCAACTCTTACTAAAAACCATTGATGAAAATTCTCTTCACGAGATTATTTTTTGAACCAGATTAAATTTTATTTTAAAGAATTGATTCAGAAAGGGATATTTCAAACCCTACAACAGGGACACGAATTTTATAATTTTCAATAATCTTGGAATTGATTTTTCCAATGATCCCAATTGATTTACCGTTTAAAATTACAGCGGCACAATGTCCTGCTTCAAAGGTTGGATGAGACAGGGTTTTTGTTTCAATTGTAATTCCAAACCCAATTTTTAATGAGGATTGTAATATAGATTTAATTTCAGTAAAATTTGCATCCTTATGTGCGCTGATACTAGAAAATGCAATTTTTTCAGATATTGAATCATCAATAGCAAAAACAGTACCAGTTTCAAACATTTTCTGAGGATACGATTCATGAATGTTTCTTGAAATATTTTCTAGCAATCCAGGAAGAATGGAATCACGTAAAATAGTGTGTTCTTGACTTTTTGAATCAAGAACAGAAATGATTTTTGATGAATCTCTGTTAGTCATTTCATATAGAACACGTTTACTGGTTAAACTTGAATTTAGAGCTTCAAGATATCCAAGTCCTATCATAATTTGATTAAGTGATTTGAGTTGGAGTGAAACTGGATTCATTTGACCAATTGTTTGAGAAGGAGTCAAAGTAGGCTCAAGATTTTGAATCCCATACCCCAAAGCAACTTCTTCTATCAAATCCATAGATCCAAAAATATCAAATCGATATGCTGGAATCGTGCAAATGATAGCCTTCCCTTTAGGTGATGCATCCAATCTAGATTTTTTTAATGATGAAATAATTTTTGGGGTAGTAAGATTCAAACCGAGAATTTGATTAATTAGTGAAGTACTTACAGATATTTTCTTTTGATCGAGTTTTGGTGATGAGTTTTTTGCACCAGATATTCTAACAGATTCTAAAGTAAATCCAGCACTTTCTAAAATGGTTGCAACAACAGAAAGCATATCTTCAGCATCATCCTTATTGATTCCAGTTACCTCAACGAAAAGATTTTTTGTTTTAGTTGTAACAGTGGTGACTGCAGCATTAATAATGGGTGGAAGAGATATTACATTATCATCAGAATCAATTATGATTGGTACCTTTGCAGAATTACCTAAAATATGCCCATAATCTCTACCTGTATCTGTTTGTTCAAGTATTTCAGAAATAGTATTTTCTGTAGTAGATTTGAGAGGAATGAATTTTGTATTTCTGCTAGTTGTTGTATATGTTAGAGGAAATGAGATTTTATCAAGATCATGAATACCAATTGAAGATTTTGTGCGTTTTCTACCAATTCCCATATGAAGATCCTCTTGCATCTGGATGAGTTGTTCAAGAATTTTGTTGTCAATATTACCATTTTTTGCTACAATTCCAGTTACAAAAGGACGAATTTTTGATACTTCAGATTTTACAGATATCGGATACTTGTTTGATTTTTTAATTTTTAGTTTAATTGCACCGGTTTTGATTCCCAATAATCCTTGCAAGCCTAGGGCAATTCCAAAATCAGTAGAATAGTCAGGTCTGTTTGGGCTATATTCAATTCGGACAAGGTCTTTGTTTTCGGATTCAATATCTAATCCAAGAAAAGGTAACGAATCAGAAATTTGTTTTTTTGTTACTTTACCTACTAATTTTTGAAGTCGTGTATAAGATAATTCAACTACTGGCATTTTGTAGCGCTCCTTAGCCAACTGAGATTATTGTTGTAAAACTCTCTTACATCATCTATACCATACTTTAGCATTGCAATTCTTTCAATTCCTCCACCCCATGCTAAAACAGGTTTAGTGATTCCAAGAGGTTTTGTCACTTCAGGTCTGAAAATTCCCATTCCAAATAGTTCAATCCATTTTTCTAATCTTTCATTATACACCATTGTCTGAAGTGATGGTTCTGTATATGGGAAAAATGTTGGCCAAAATTTTATTTTTGTAATTCCAATTCGTTTGTAAAATTCTCGCTGAATCCCCATTAAATTTCTCAGATTAGCGTCTTTTCCAACAACAACACCTTCGATTTGATTAAATTCTACAAGATGCTTGTAACTGACTTTTTCATTTCTGAATACACGTCCTAAAGAAAAAACTCTAGCCTCATCAGGCTTGTTTTCGGCCAAATGTTTGATTGTAACACAAGTAGTATGAGTCCTTAAAACCATTTTTCTTGCCTCGTTGATATCCCAATGATATCTCCAATTTTTTTTGTGAGAATCAGAAACTTTTCTAATTTGTTCGGGTGTAGCAATTTTTTTGGCAGAAATACCATCGAGGTAAAATGTATCTTGTAATTCTCGTGCTGGATGATCTTGTGGAGTAAATAGAGCATCAAAATTCCAAAAGCTTGATTGAGTCATGTTGCCAATTATTTCTGAAAAACCCAATGTAACAAATATTTCACGAATTTCATCAATCGTGTCTTTTAGTGGGTGAGTTCTTGCAACAAAAACATCAGGTACTTTTGCTTCAACATCTATTTCTCCAGAAGAGTCTGAAATCACTATAGACTTTGCAGAATCAGTTAAAGTGACTTCTTTGGTTTTGACAATATCCTCAACAATAAAGTCAGGTCTTTTTAAGAGTGAAGAAAGATCATCATCATTAATTTCATCTTTAGATAATTTTTTCTCTCCAATTTGTTTGAGTGTTTTTTCACCAGGGAGTTCTAAAGGTAAATTCTTTATTGAAACACTTTCAGAAGAAGCTTCAATCCAATCATTTTTTCTTGCCAACCCAATTGAAGGACCAAAAAACAGAACCAAGTTCTTTTTGTAGATCAGATAATTTTCTAGGCCCATCCTTTAGCAAATCCAATAATCTTCTTTCAGGTAATCCTTTTTGAAAAGATTCAATCCCATTTTTACCTAAACTTACAATACTTGATTTTGATTCATTTACATTAGCTAAATCTTTTAGTTTTAGCCATTCAATCCCTCGTCGAATTTGG
>NZ_AEXL02000062.1 GCF_000242875.2 Candidatus Nitrosopumilus salarius BD31
GTTTATGCCCTTGCTGAAGAATCAACTGAAGCATATGAGGCTACACGGGATAAAATTGCAAATTTCATCAATGTGAAAGATCGTCAAGAAATTATTTTTGTCAGGGGTACTACTGAAGCAATCAATTTAGTTGCATATGCATGGGGAAGACCTCATGTCAAAGAAGGTGACATTATTGTTACCACTGAATATGAGCATCACAGTAACATTGTGCCATGGCAACTTCTTACTCAAGAGAAGCATGCTAAAGTTGAATACATTAGAATGGATGATGATGGTGAGTTAATTCTAGATGATCTTGATAAATTCCTAGCAACTGGCAAGGTCAAACTTGTGACATTTAGTTTGATGTCTAATGTTCTTGGAACTATAACCGATGCTCATAAGATTATCGAAAAATGTAAAGCGGCAGGTGTTCTTACTCTAATTGACGGTGCTCAGGCAGTACCTCACATGCAAGTTGATATTGAAAAATTAGGCTGTGACTTTTTTGCATTTTCTGGACATAAAATGTTAGGGCCAACTGGTATTGGAGTTTTGTGGGTTAAAAAATCTGTGTTGGAAACCATGGTTCCTTTTCATGGCGGTGGTGATATGATTAGGGAAGTTCACAAATATGAAACTACATGGAATGATTTACCATACAAATTTGAGGCAGGTACGCCAAACATTGCAGATGTAATAGGATTCGGTGCTGCTATTGATTATCTCACAAAGATTGGAATGGATAATGTACGAGAACATGAAGTTGAATTAACAAAGTATGCTATGGAAAAATTATCTCAAGTTAAAGGTCTACATATCTACGGAACAAAAGATATTTCAAAACGTGGTGGCGTTATCTCATTTAATTTTGCAGATGTTCATCCTCACGATGTTGCTCAAATTATTGATGAAGAAGGAATTGCTGTTAGATCTGGTCATCATTGTGCACAAGTACTAATGGAGAGACTGAATGTTGCTGCAACATCAAGAGCTAGTTTTTACATTTACAATACCAAAGAAGACATTGATATTCTAGTAAATTCATTAAATATTGTGGCAAAGGTGTTTAAGCTATGAGTAGTAATGCAGACATTTACCATGAGATGATTGTTGATTATTCTAGAAATCCTGTCAACTTTGGAAAAATCGAGGATCATGATGTAACTTTTCATGACTCAAATCCGTTGTGTGGCGATAGTATTGACATTGATATGAAAATTGATGATAACAAAGTTACAGATATCAAATTTCATGGAAGGGGATGTGCAATTTGTATGGCATGCTCTTCTGTTTTAACAGAAATTACAAAAGGTAAAACCCTTGATGAAGCAAGAGCCATTGAGAAAAATGATGTATTAAGCGAACTAGGTCTTGAACATCTTCAGGCAGTTCGAATAAAATGCGCTTTGCTTTCCCTCAAAGTACTCAAATCTGCTCTTTATACCTACATTGGAGAGCACCTTGAAAATACTCAAGATTTGGATACACTAAAAGAAGAGGCAGCAAATCTGTACTAGTATGAGTGATTTTACTCCTATTACTCCAATAGAACTTCAGATACGTAAAATTATATTTGAAAAATTCAATGACATTGATACCAACTTTACAAATGATGAAGTTTTTGAACTCCTTAAGCAAAACGGTGATTTTGATCCATCTTGGATTGTTGATGATACTGAATCGTTTTTTAACGAACTTTGTAATTCCGGTCTTGTCCGAAACATAGGGCAGAATTTTACTACAATGTATCTAAAACTATTTGATCCTATCGAGAAAATCCACTGCAACGCATGTAATCAAGACATCTATCTTGGTTCCTCTGAAGACAGAATTTGTATTAATCCTTCTTGTAAATCCCCTATTTAGATCTGTATTTTATTGCTGCATCTTCAAGTGCTTTTATCATTGGTAACTTTTCTCCGGTGAGATAAAGTACTAACGCCCCACCTGCAGTACTGATGTGGTTAATTTTATCTGCTAATCCTAATTGCTTTAGAGCTGTTGTCAAATGCCCTCCACTTACAATTGTAGTTGCCATGGAATTTGAAACTGCTTCAAGTAATGCATTTGTTCCATAACTGAAATTCTCTTTTTCAAAAAATCCTGCAGGACCACTGATAAACACAGTTCCAGCACCTGCGATTAATTTTGAATAATACTCTACAGTTTTTGGCCCTAGATCAAAAATTTTGTCTCCTTTGCCCATCTCTCTTACATCCATCTCTACCCTTTCACCATCTTTGTCAATTGCAATGTCTACTGGAGTTGCAAACACATCGGGATATTCTCCAATGAGTGCATGAGCTTTTGCCACTACTTCATCTTCACGTTTTATTCCAAGAGGGGATTTTATTCTAGCCTGTGCACGCATAAACACATTACCTATAAGTCCCGTAAGCAGCACATGATCTGCACGACCATTCTGAATCAATAATTTTATCGCCTCAAGCCTATCTGGAACCTTCGAGCCTCCAAGGACAATCACATGAGGTGCCTTGGCTACTGTCATTATCTCATCCAGATTCCTGACTTCTCTCTCGACAATTTTTCCTGCACATGCAGGCAGAACTTGTGGAAATCCAACTATTGATGGGTGTGATCTGTGGGCACTTGGAAATGAATCCAATACACAAAGATCAAACAATTTAGATAGACGAGAAACCATTATAGTTTTTGCAGCATTCTCAGGTGTAAACTCGTAATTTTCTTCCGCACATAATCGTAGATTATCTAAAAGTAAAATATCCCCGTTCTCTAAATTTTTAATTGCATTTTGTGCAGCTTCTCCAATAACATCTTCGACATATTTTATTTCCCTATTCATTAATTTTTCAAGAACTTTGGCATGTTTGTCCATTCCAGTATAATCGTTATTTCCAACTCTTCCTTGATGTGATGCAACGACAACTTTAGCGTCTTTTAATGATGTTAGAGTCTCAATGGCCTCCTCGATCCTTCTCGTACCCAAAATCTCCATTGTTGCTGGATCTATTGGGCAATTCATGTCCACCCTGAGGAAAACTGTCTTACCTTTAAGGTCAAAATCATCTAATGTGAGTACCTTCACAATTTTTCTATTGTTCACTTGGTTAAATTCTTTGAGTCGATCTGAATTATTTTCACTACTTTGTTTTCTTGACTAAGATTGATTTACAAAACTTATCTATTGACAAAAATTAAAAGAAACGAACTTGAGGTTTATTTAATTGCAAAATTGGATTTTTGATATCAGGTCGCGTTCTTTTGTTTTACTGACAATCCTGTTTCTCGTCTTAACGGCATTTGTTTACTTTGGACTCACTGAAAGTTTTGATCAAAGTGTCATTTTGTTTTTCTCACAAAATGTTGGAGATTCCTCACTTGATCTAATTATGCAATACGTCACAGAAAGTGGTGAGGTTCTGTGGATGTTGGGATTTGGAATTTTAATGTTGATAATCCCAAAAACTCGAAGGGTTGGAATTACCTTGATGATATTGATTGTGATTTCTACATTGCTTACAGGATACATCAAATGCGGTGTTGATAGGGATAGACCTGATTTTGATTATGAGGGTGCCCCATTTCCAGTACCAATAAGTAAAGATACTTTTGCCCTGTTCTGTGAGGGAGGATACAATGCATCATACCCATCTGGTCATGCTGCCAGGTCTATGATATTTGCAATAATCCTAGGTTATGCCCTCTCTGAGCGATTCCCAAGAGGTGCATATTTGTTATTTATTTATCCTGCAATGATATCTATTAGCAGAATCTATGTCTTACAACATTATCCAATGGATGTCATTGGAGGAATCGTAATTGGAATAATGCTTGCAGGTGTCATGGCAAAAAGAACTAAACTTTACAAAATTTTTGACAAATCAAAAACCCAGTTCAGTTAATGCGTCACTGCTAATCAAAACTATTGCATAATGATCATCATCGTGGTGGTATGTCCAATATCGTATGTCTGGAATTTCTTTTTTTTGTTTAAGTCCATGTGTTACCCCCGTTGTCACCGTATATCCTATTCTTTTTGCAGTCTTTGATTCCTTTGGAAATAACACTTTGAATCCTTCATTTTTATCTCTAAACCCTAGTTTTACCATGTCATCTACCGCATCGGATGCATCTTTTTCATCTTTTAGATCGTACGTCTTTGATATTGGTAAATCATTAGGATGAAAATCCATTAAATATGATGTGTTCTCTTATCTAATATTTTTTAAAAAACTGATTTTTGCGATCAATGTTAGTTAATTTTCTTTACCGCTAAGTCAAATCCTGAACATATTAACAACTTAACCGAGTCTTTTCTCTTGATTGTAACATTGGCATCTCTAGAAAAATTGGTAATTCAATTACGTAAAAAGAAACAAGAAGCAACAAAGCTAAGGGCAAAAGCTGAAGAAGAACTAAAAAAATATCGATCTGCTGAAAAGCGTTCAGCATCTGGAATCGTGTCAATTGAGAAAAAAATAGATTCTGAAAAAGAGAACGTATCTGATGTTTCCTCTGTCCTTAACCAAAAAACATCCCAATTGGAAAGTATTGGAAGACTGGTGGCAACAGCAGAAGAACGTCTTACTAGGGAAAGAGAAGCCATTGAGAATGCTCAGCAAGAAATTGAGTTCGCTGAAAATCCTGAAGAAAAACAAAATGCCGAGGCTAGGTTACGTTCGTTATCTGACCGTATTGAAGAACTAGTCTCTGAAATCAAAAACAGGCAAAAAACTGCTAAAAAGATTACAGATGAAATAGCAAATTTTTCCACTATGAAATCAAAAATCACTTCAACTATTCAAAAACAATCCAAATCAAAACCCACTTTACGTGAAGCAATGGTTACTAGCCGCAAGTCTGCAGAAAAACTTGTCAAGGAATTGGAGAGGCGAATCAAAGCAGAAGAATCTGCTAAAAACGCATTAGATAAGGTATCTTCAAAAATTAGGAGAATATTTGGCAAAGAAACGTAAATCTGCCAAAAAGAAACCATCTAAAAGAAAACCATCTAAAAAGACTGCAGCTAAAAGAAAACCATCTAAAAAGACTGCAGCTAAAAGAAAACCATCTAAAAAGACTGCAGCTAAAAGAAAACCATCTAAAAAGACTGCAGCTAAAAGAAAACCAGCTAAAAAGAAATCTAGACGATAATTCTGTAGTTTTCTAAATTCATTTTCTATGACATAAAAGTGGGGGTTTGATGATTTATCATGATGAATAAAAGAGGTCCAATAATTTCCCTCGCTGGTATGGTTCTAATTGGAATTTCACTTCTAGTTGCTGCTTCGTCCATTCCATCCGGTATTGCTAAATCTGATAATTTTTCAGTTCCATTATTGTTTGAAGGGATGTTTGATGAGGTTTCAGATGAAGTTGAAATCCTGCCTGGTAGTTCAGCGTATGTTTCTTACAGTGTTTCTTCATCTAATATTCCACTTCTATGGGGAATTCAAATAATTAATTATCAATCTGGAGATAAATTGTCTATTAAAATTTCTAATATTTTTGGTGATGATTATGGAGAGTTTGTTCAAGATGAACCAATTTTATTTGAAGTGTTGGAAATCACAAAATCTGATACGTTAAATTTTGAAATTCAAAATCCTGGAACTGAAACTGTAAATGTCGTTACAATGTTTTCGGAAGATCCTGAAAACTCTGACGCTCTTTCAAACCCAAATTCCCCTGTGATGAATATGGTTTTTCCTCTCATTGTTTCCGGAATTTTGATTATATTGGGAATTGTTATGTTGATAGTTGGCATCTTGGTAATGTTTGTAGATTGGAAAAACTATCAAAATAAAAGAAATTATTGAGTGTTGATTCTGATTTGTTATGGATTAATTTCCATCTTACCGTATTTGCCTTTGGTTAAGGATACTTCACCTTTGAACTCATTGGTATATCCATTTGTGATAACAACTTTATCTCCCACATTCACTGCTTTGATATCGTCACCCCACAATGTGAGTTTCATTTGGTTGTCTTCAGTTTCATCGCCGTTAACTATGATTGCATCGCAGACATCAACTGTTCCTCCACTTTTGAGATTTACAGTTCTTGCATCTCCTTTACTTTTTACAATGGCTTCAACATTAACTCCACTACGCATTTTTTTTGCGTCTGAAATTGGTATGAATTCTGACATGTATTTTTGAGTCTTATTAACACGATTAAAAGCTTTGTCCAAAAATCTCCAAAAAATGGAATTATTTTTGTTTTATTGTAATAGTAATTGAAAAATAATGGTCATTATCCACTCTCATTGCAGAGGTATCGAAGCCCGGTCAACCGAGAGGGACTCAAGATCCATAAATAGGAAATCCCTTCTCTCAGGAGTTCGTGGGTTCAAATCCCACCCTCTGCACTATTTTTTACTAAAATATTGAAAATGATGAAAAATTTGCGATTATGCTACTATTGCTTTTATTTTTGTTATGGAATGCGATGATATTTTTTTATGCATTTTTGCTACGTCCTCGTCTTTGAAAGTTAGATTGCATCGATAACACTTCCAAATTAACTCAGACATGAATGAATGTACGCATAAATTGCTTATAAGTATATTGCATGATTGATCCGATTTGTTACAAATCATGATCAATAGATCGAAAAATATGAAATTTTTTTAATTTTTTAGATCAAAATGATATTTTCTGCTGACTGAATATGGATACAAGGGTTTAGAAACAAAAAGTAACATAATTTTAGTAAGATGATGGATATTTTTGAAATTTTTGGAGAATATTCGTATTTTGGAATTTTTCTTGTACTGATAGGAATAAACACGTCACCGATTTTGATGCCTCCAAGCTGGATCATTCTGACATCATTTTATCTTCTAGATCCAAGCTTGAATGTAATAATTCTTGCAATGGTTGGTGCTACCGGTGCCACAATTGGTAGATTTGTGCTCAAAAAAATTAGCGGGTTATTTAGAAAATTTGTTGGCGAAGAACAAAAATCCAATCTCGATATAATCGGAGATTATCTTAATAGAAAAAAGTATGGCTATATCATTGCATCATTTTTGTTTGGCGCTACTCCTCTCCCCAGCAACATATTGTTTATCGCCTATGGGTTGATGCGCGCAAAGAGTGTTGGGATGTATGTTGGATTTTGGTTTGGTCGAACTCTTTCTTATATTGTAATGATTTATTTTGGAAATGCTGTATTATCACCATTTTTAGAAGTATTTGAAGACCGTCTTACAGGAATTTTATTAATTGACGGTATTGGTATTGTATTGATTATTCTCTTTGCATCTGTAAACTGGACAGTATTAATTACTCAGAAAAAAATAAAGTTTGTCAAGCCGAAAATATGGAGATTGTAAATGAAAGTTCTTGATTCTATTAAAAATGATGTAAAAAAAATAATTGAAAATGACCCTGCTCATGATTTTGAACATATTATGAGAGTATATCATAATGCTCAAAAAATATGTAAAAAAGAAAAGGCAAATAAGAAATTAGTTTTATGTGCTGCATTATTACATGACATAGTGTCCTACCCAAAATCACATAAATTTTCTAAATTATCTTCAATTCACAGTGCAAATAAATCAAAACAAATTCTGAAAAAATATTCTTTTTCTGATAAAGAAATTGTGATTATTTCAGACGCTATTCGTGATCATAGTTTTTCACAAAATAAAACTCCTGAAACACTCGAAGGAAAAATTCTTCAGGATGCTGATAGACTAGATGCTTTAGGTGCAATAGGTATTGCTCGAGTTTTTGCTACTGCAGGCTCACTTAAACGCCCCTTTTACAACCCAAATGACCCTTTTTGCAATAAACGCAAGCCTGATGATAAAACCTGGACTGTTGATCATTTTTTTCAAAAATTACTAAAACTCGAATCATTAATGAACACAAAAGCTGGCAGATCTGAGGCAAAAAAAAGAACTCTTGTGTTAAAAAAATTTCTAAATCAGCTAAAACATGAATGTATTTGACAACACCACTGTTGAAAATGTTAAAATATGATATCTATGGTATTATTATCGGAAGTTACACCAGAGGTCAACTGTACGATAAAAAAATTAATTGAAATTTTTAAGAAAAAATCTAAAAACAATGATGTTGTTTTTGATCAAGACCTTTTAAATCACTATAAATGAAAGAAATGAACCGAAATACCCCCATTCACACACGACATAGTCATGTAACGATACGTACAATGACTACAAATGATATTCCTAAAGTTGTAGAACTACAAAAAATTGCTTTTCCCACAATGGCTGCAGAAGGAGTGTATTGGAAACCTGACCAACTAACAGCACATCTGGAAGTATTTCCTGAAGGTCAGTTTGTTGCAGAATATCACGGAAAAATTGTTGGTTCTTGTAGTAGTTTGATTGTGAAATTAAAATCCGAATATGAAGAACACACTTGGAAAGACGCATGTGGTGATAGTTATTTTAAAAATCATGATCCAAACGGTGATTCTCTATATGGTGCTGATGTTTCATCTCATCCAGATCATAGAAGATTAGGTGTTGCTACAAAACTTTATGATGCAAGAAAAACCCTTACAGTTAAACTGAATTTGCGTAGAATTATTGCTGGCGCAAGACTGGTTAATTATTGTGAGCATACTGAACTGTCTCCTCTCGAATATGTTAAAAAAGTCAAGCGTCATGAAATCAAAGAACCTGTATTATCATTTCAGATACGAAATGGCTTCAAATTTATCAAAATACTGCCTAATTACATGAAAGATCCTAGATCATTAAACAATGCAACTTTTATTGAATGGAAAAATCCCCATTTTGTAGAAAATAATGATAATTGACTGTCATGTACATGTGAATCAATACGAGCTGACACAACATGTTCCATTATTAGAAGATCGACTGGAAATGCTTCAGATAGAAATGGCTAGTAATAATATTGATTATGCTATAATTTTGTCTTCTTACAAAGTAAACTCAGAAAGACCTTCTACTAAACAAATTATCGATGCGATTAAAAAATATGATAATCTTGGTGTAGCAGCTGGGTTTGCACTTGACTATCATACTGATGAAGATCTTAAACATTATCGGGAATGGATTAAAGATGGAAAGATCAAAGCCTTGAAAATTTATTCAGGTTATGAGCATTACTATCCTTACGATGAAAAATATCAAAAAGTGTATGACACTTGTATTGAATTTGGTATTCCTGCAATGTTTCATACTGGTGATACTTATTCTGAGAAAGGAAAACTGCGCTATTCAAGACCTCTTAATCTTGATGACGTCGCAGTAGATAATCCTGAATTAAAGATTGTAATGTGTCATTTGGGAAATCCTTGGATTCAGGATGCTCAGGAAGTACTTTATAAAAACAAGAATGTTTACGCTGACATGTCTGGTCTTGTAATTGGTTCATTCGATCACTTTTTTGAGAAAATGATGAAAGACAAAGTTGCAGAATTGATAAACTATGCAGGAGAGCCAAGATATCTTTTGTATGGTACTGATTGGCCAATCAGCAGTATGGACTCATACCTTAGTTTTGTGGCTAAACTCAATATCAAACAAGAGTTTAGAGATAATTTGATGTACAAGAATGCTCAGAAACTCTTTAACATTTCATAACTTTTCAAAGAAACTATCTTCTAACTACTGTAATTGATTTTTGAACTATTGTTTTCAATTCATAGAAATGTACTCTAACTTTATATTCATATGACCTGACTGGTTCCTTATCTTTATGAAAAATCCGTTTAGTAAAAAAAATAATTGCACTCAATGTGACGCAAAATTTTCAAACCATGAAGATTTGGTTGCGCACGTAAGACATGAACATCACAAAACGATCGTTAAATGCCAAAAATGTGGCAGGGAATTCATTCATGAAAAAGATAGATTGCATCATGCAAGAAAAGAACATGAGGAAGAAATGAGAGAACGTTCTAATAGAAAATCATATCCTGATGAATATAATACTCAAAGCAGAGTAGACCGATTCAGGGCTAGATTTCATGATAAACTCTAACTAGCGTATTTTGATATTGACTAATTTATTTTGGCACTGAATTGAGATTTTTAGTATCTGTAAGTAATTCCATTACTCCTTTGTTAGTTACAACTCCTATTACTTTTCCATAATTTTTAGGATCCATTATTGGAATCATGTCAAATGGATGGGTATTCATTTTCTGAATTACTGAAAATAGGTATTCATCAGGTAATGCTGTGTGGAATTTTTTATACATTACATCTGCAACAGTTGTACTGTCTCGTGTTTTTTTGTGAAATCTGTTTATTTCATTCTTTGAGATCATACCTACAATATTGTCTTCTTTATCAAATACAAGAAATGGACTTTTGGTGACCTTGTTATTTTCAACAAATTCTTTAATTGTAATGTCTGGCGTTGTTTTGGAAAACGACGTGTTTATAATTGCTATAGCCGGAGTATCTGATACGACTCTTCTGAAATAAATTGGAATGAGGCCCAGTTCTAGAGTTCCTATCTTAACTTGGACTATTTTCTTTAATTTACGTTGAAGCTCTACACTTGAAATTATCATAGTAATGAGTGTTCCAAGAACTAAAAGTGAAAATAATTTGTCATCCATGATTTTTGCTTGAAGCAACGACAACATGAGCGCCAAATCCACTGCCCCTTTTGACATTACTCCATATGCCACAGTTGTTGCAGGCCGCATGTTGGCTATGCGCACTGCAATGTATGAACTCAGAAATTTTACTCCTGTCATGATTGCTATGAAAATTACAATTACCCACCATTCTAATTCTAAAAATGCTATGCTGAAATGAATTCCGATACCTGCAAAAAATATCGGAATAAATATTCCATATCCTATTACGCTGATATTTTTAGAAATTTCATGATATTCTTTTCTACTCATTCTTGACACTGCAATTCCTAAAAGAAGTGCACCTATTGCACCATGAACCCCACTAATTTCAGCGAAATATGCTACAAGTAGAATTACCCCAATCACAATGCCAAAATATGCTTGTTGAGCTCGAAGATGATTGTTGAGAAGTCTAAATATTCGTGGTAATCCAAATACTGAGATAATTCCAGCTATTGCAAAAAAGATCACCATCTTTGCAAAAAGCCACACCATCTCAGTAATGTCTGGAAGATCAGAACTTGTATCTATTTGAATGAATACGCTTACAAAAATAATTGCAATAAACTCTACAATTGCTGTAACTGTAAAAATTTCAAGCCCTATGGTCGATTTTAGTTTTCCAAGATCACTTAGTACTTTAGCTGTAACTCCTAAACTTGACGCTGCAATTACACTTGCAATTGCAAATGCTTTTACAAAATCCATATCTATTGCTAATCCAAAAACCCCTGCAACCAAAAATGGAATTAAAAATGCAACTGCAGAACCTGCAAAAATTTTACCCCTCATTACCTTGAATAAGCCTGCGATATCGATTTCTTCAAGACCGATTAAGAAGAATAAGAAAAATACCCCAATTGAAACAAAAAGTTCTATTGCTTCAATTGGATGTACTATGGCCAAAAATGTAGGACCTACAATGATTCCTGCAAGAACATTTCCAAGTATTGTTGGTTGACCTATCCTATGAAGTAATTCGCCACCTAGTTTTGATGCAATTACTAGTACTGCTATGAATAGAATTGCTTCAAAAACCAAACCTGATTAAATATTCTCCACATCTATACATAAACTAAACAATCTAAATTGTTGTAATAGTAATATCGTCAAACAATGCCTCTGCCTTTTTGATGATGTTTTTGTCGTCTGCATCTGGCTCCGCTGTTATTAGCACCAAATTTTCTCCAATTGGAACACTGATGATTAACTGCTTTGTTCTTCTTGATGCAATATAATCAATTGTACCTAAAAGTTCATCCAACTCCTGTCTCATTTTATAATCCAACTGCATCTGCATGTACAACATTTTTACTTTGTTATCTTCTAATGTTGGCGTCAGTCCTTTTTTCAAACCTCCTGCAATCAACTTTCCAAGCTGGTTTATCACTCCCACATGTCGTACTTTGGGTTCTCCTGATAATTTCACGCACGCTTCTTCTAATTTTTTAATATCTGTATCTGTGAGAATTACCATATGATCGATATTTTTTATTATTATTTCAACTCTTTGGACTACCTGTAGAATATATCTTCATAATCCTTATCTAGATATGTGTGAAGAATCAGACAAATATGGTTTCTATGGTCGAAGTTGGCATTTCTCTTTATAGTTACTTTAGAAAGAAAAAATGGGTTTGATGTGATGTTGGATGTCAATTCTTCACGATATTTGGTTTTGCTGCTTCTGGTGGGATTTTTGTTTCCAGTAATTTACGCACAGACTTCTGATGACATTTCAACCTTATTTCAAAACGCAAAAAATTTAATCAAAGACAAACAGTATGAAATAGCAATTAACGAGTTGAATAAAATTTTAGAAATTGATCCCAATAATTTAGATGCCTTAAATGAAAAAGGCTCAATTCGTTTGACTCAGGGAAAATATGTCAAGGCACAGCAAAATTTTGAAAAGTCAGTAGGATTGAATCCTAAAAATATTTCTGGATTGAATGGATTAGGAACCTCCCTTTACTATCTTGACAGATATGATGATGCTTTGGATGTCTTTGATTATGTTTTACAACTTGATGTGCACAATATTGATGCTTTGATTGGAAGTGGAAACGTTTTGGTAAAAAGACAGCAATATGATGATGCCCTATTGTTTTTTAATATTGCACTGGAACAAAAACCTGATTATATTCCCGCATTACTTGCAAAAGCATATGCTCTTTCTAACATTAATCAAAATAGTGATGCGATACTTATCTTTGATCACATACTTCAAATTGATTTAGATAATGCTATGGCATTAAATGGAAAGGGACAGGTGTATTTAGAGTTAGAAGAATACACTTTTTCTAAAGATGCTTTTACTGATGTTTTAGATGTAGATCCAAATAATATTCTGGCGTTATTGGGTATGGCCGAATTAAATTTTCTTGAAGATAAGAATATCAAATCTGATCAACTTTATGATAAGGTGTTATCTATGGATCCTGATAATGTCGATGCTTTACTTGGGAAAGCGAATAATCAGGAACGCCTTGGACATTTGGATGATTCTTTAAAATACTTTGATGAGGCTTTAGAGGTAGATCCTGATAATTTAGAAGCTGCAAATGGCAGAGACAATGTTCTAAAAAATGAAGTCAATACGTCACTTGACTTAATTTTGCTCATCACAATAATTGGAAGTGTCACTTCAGTTGTTTCTTTTATTGTAATGCTTATCAAAATTAAAGAAAATGCTCGTCTAAAGGATAAGGTGACTATTGCAGATGAGCAGATTGAGGAACTTGTTGACAAGTTTATGAAAAGTTCTGAAAAATCTAAGAAATAATTGATATTTTATATCTTCAAAAAATACCGTAAATCTGAAATTTAATCCGGACCTATTAGAGATATTCAAGTGACAATTCGTATGATTCATCAACAATTGTTAATACCTAGACCTCTATTAGGTAGTATGCTATTAAGTAAAATTAATTTTCTCACAACTTTGGTGATCTTATTTTCGATTTCGTTGATAATTTCACATGATAATGAAATCTTTGCTCAAACCCCTTCTACACCTGAAGCTGTAACAGACCTTATTGCAATTCCCGGTAATGGCGAAATACATCTTTCTTGGAGTGAGCCTGATAATAACGGTGCAGATATAATTTCTTACAAAGTAATCCGATGGGAGACAGGCTCTGATGTATTTACAACATTTCCAAATCTTGGCACTTCAACACAAGCCATAGCAACTGGACTCAAAAATGATGTATCTTATAGTTTCAAAGTAATTGCAATAAATTCTATTGGTGCAAGTAATGATTCTAACATTGCATCTGCAAAACCGTTGGCAACTTCTCCATTAACTGATATTCCAAATACAATAACTGATTTCATAGCAACTAGAGGCGATGCAAAAGTAAACTTGTCTTGGACAAAGCCTTATGATAATGGTTCTCCAATCACATCTTATAAAATCACATACTGGCAAATTGGTACAGATGATTTTAAGAAAAAAACTGTTGCATCTGAATCGACTAGCGCACAAATCACAGGTTTGACAAATGATGCATCTTATGCATTCAAAATAAATTCGATAAATGCACTGGGACAAAGTCCTGATTCCAATGTGGATTCTGCAACGCCCTCAAAATCTGTAGTTGCTAAAGTCCCAAATCAAGTACGGGGAGTAACTGGAATTCCAAGTAATGGTCAAGTATTTTTATCTTGGATTGAACCTTCAGATAATGGTTCTTTTATTACCAGTTATAGAGTTACGGTAAATGAAAAAGGTTCAACTGTTTCTACAACTTATCCTAACATTGGTGATGTGACAAAGACTACTATTATTGGATTAAAGAACAATGTATCTTATGAGTTCAAACTATCTGCAGTAAATTCAGTTGGAATTGGAAAGGAATCCAATTCTATAACTGTGACCCCAAATAACAAAGTCCCAATCGCAATAACCAATCTTAAATCTTCATCAGGTAATGGCAAAGTCATGTTGTCTTGGTCTGTATCCTCACCTGCGTTAGATCAAATTACGGGTTACAGGGTAAGAGAATTTAAGACTGGTTCAGACTCTTTTGTATCTTATTCTGTAGTTGGTAAGAGCACAAGTATTACTATTGATGGTCTAACAAATGGCGTTCCTTATGGATTTAGAGTATTGGGAGTTAATGCTGATGGAGTTGGACCTGAATCAAATATTGTTTATGTTACACCAATGCCTCCAACTAATGTTATAGGAAAAGTTCCTGCACAGATTGGTGATTTGCGAGCAACCGCAAATGATGGTCAGGTAAAACTTGAATGGAGTGCTCCATTTAATAACGGATTTCCAATCATTGGATACAAAATTACTCAATCTAATACTGGTTCTAACTCATTTACAACAATTCAAAAATCAGATGTGACTCCAAATGCAATTATAACTGGCTTGACAAATGATGCATCTTACAACTTTAAAGTATCTGCAATAAACTCAGAAGGCATTGGAAAGGAATCTGTATCGGCATCTGTAATTCCAAAATCTGCAACAAATTCCATCCTTAAGATCCCTCAATGGGTAAAAAATAATGCAGAATGGTGGGCACAAGGATTGATTTCTGATTCTGAATATGCACAGGCAATAGAGTATTTGATTAACCAGGGAATCATTAAAATCAAATAATTAAAAATTTGAATATAATTATCAGCTCCTAAACACAACTTATTTTCGTGATTGCAAAAATAGTCTCACTTTAGATTCGTTTAGAAAAATTTCATCCGTAATCTATGTATCTGTCGTATCTTGTTTCAATCTCTTTGTTGTTTCCTGTCTTTATTTTTTCATATTCTTCGTTTTTTCTAAACTCGATATATTTGCGAATATCTAAAAATTCTTCTTCATTAGGATATGATTCAAAGACTGGATCAACCATTCTTAGGTATTCTAATGTTTTTTCTCTAAATTCTTCTTTTGTGGGCTTTTTGATTCCTTTCATTCTGAACCAAACTGCAGCCCAGCTTGCACCTACAACATGTGGCAATAAGTCAAATGCTCGCTGAATTTCAAAACGTTCGTCGTTTCTCATGATTCTTGAAGAAACTTTGAGGCTGATTTGGCAAAATATGTTACTATCATGTCTGCTCCTGCTCTTTTTATCGAATATAGTATTTCTTCTGTAATGTCTTTTTCATTTACATATCCTAATTGTGAAGCAGCTTTCACCAAAGCATATTCTCCAGAAACACTATATGCTGAAACTGGAATGTTGAATTTTCTTCTTGTTTCTGCAATTAGATCCAAGTATGATAATGCTGGCTTTATCATTACTATGTCTACTCCTTCAATGATGTCTGTCTCAACCTCCATCATTGCTTCTCTTGCATTTGTGTATGGAACTTGGTATGTTTTTCTGTCTCCAAATTTTGGGGCACATTCTGCTGCATCTCTAAATGGTGAGTAAAAGTTTGAGCGATGTTTTGCCGAATGTGACATTATTGAAACATCTGTGAATCCTTCATTGTCCAGTGCTTTTCTTATTGCAGCAACTTGACCGTCCATCATTGCTGATGGTGATACTGTATCCACTCCTGCTTTTGCTTGACTTACTGCAATCTTTGAAAGAGTACCTAAACTAGTATCATTATCTATTTTATTTCCTTGAATAATTCCACAATGACCGGTTGATGTAAATTGGCATAGACACACGTCTGCCATTATCACTACCTTGTCGCCAAAATTCTCTCTGATCTGAGATATTGCTTTTTGAACTATTCCTTTATCATCAAATGCTGAAGTTCCAGCTTCATCTTTTAAAGTTGGAATCCCAAAAAGCATGATTGCAGGAATTCCTAAATCACAAATTTTTCCCACTTCGTCATTTACATCAGCAAGTGGCAATCTTTCAATTTCTGACATTGATTCCACCATGACTCTGTTCTTCAGATCTTCTTGAACAAAAACTGGGCATATGAAATCTTTTGAGGATAGTGTTGTTTGCTGAACTAACTCCCTCATTTTATCCGATACTCTCAATCTTCTTAGACGTCTAGTGGGAAATGACATGCTCAAATTCTCTTTGGGTAAAATATAATCCTAGTCTACATTATTGTGTTTTTTATAGTCAAACAACTTACTTGCAAGTTCTATTATGTCTAGATTGCCATCCTCTGACGCTTTTCTTATGTTGTTCATTGGAGTTGAAACAATACTTTCAACAACAGCTTTAGTCAATTCTTCAATTATTTTGATCTTTTTCTCATCTTTTTCATCTAGCATCTGAAGTGCTTTTTGCAACTCTTTTTCTCTTAAACTCTCTATGTTCTTGAATACGTCTTTTACAAGTGGCTCTGCTTCTAATCTTTTCATTGAGGCTTCTAGTACACATACTTCCTCATTAATTATATTTTCAACTGTTTTTACCTTGTTTAATCTAGCATTCATGTTTTTTTCAACCATCTCTGCAATTTGATCCAAATTCATTAATTTCACTCCTCCAATCGTTGCAACTTTCTCATCCACTGTTCTTGGATTTGACAAATCTAGAATCATCATGCCTTTTTTCTTGTCTTTAATTGCTTGTGTTATTCTCTCATTTGTCACAAGAAAATATGGTGCTGTAGTTGCTACAAACATTACATCATAATTATGAAATCCTGAAAGAACTTGTTCGAATTTAATTGGGTTTCCTCCCATTGTTTCACAAAATGCTTCCGATCTCCCAATTGTCCTACTTGTAACATCAAAAGCGTATCCGCGTCTTTGTAATGATTTGGCAACAAGAGTTGATACTTCGCCTGTACCGATAAGTAAAATTCTCTTCGTTTTTAATTCATCAATGTTTTCTTCTGCAAGCTTTACTGCCATTGAACCCACTGAAATTCCACCTGCGCCAATCCCACTGGAATTTCTAATTCTAGTCCCAATTCTAATTGCCTTGTCAAATAATGTGTTTAGGTGTTGACCTGATGCTTTTGTTTCCCTAGCTGATGTTATCGAGTTTTTTATCTGTCCTAGAATTTGTTCTTCTCCAAGCACCATTGAATCCAATCCTGATGTTAATTTCAATAAATGGTGAAATGCCTCTTGATTTTCTACATATTCCAAGTTTTCATCAAACAGCTCCTCTTCAAGTCCAGTTATTGATGCCCATGTTTTTTTAATCTTGTCCAAATCATTTATTTTTGATTTTCCAAATAATTCTATTCTGTTACATGTCTGAATAATTACACATTCATCCAATCCTGAATGCTTTTTGAATTGTTCATATGCATTTTCTATATCTTTTATTGTGAATTGTTCGAGAATATGGATTGGTGAATTACGAAAAGTAACACGTGCATTGATGATGTTTTGATTCATTTCCAATTCCTCAATATTGTAATTGCTCGCTTTTCAGCTTTTTTCATCTGACCGTCTTTTATTAACTGATCAATCTCATTATCAGTCATGATACTATGCAGATACTCCTTTCTCTGAGTTTGAGTTGGAATAGTTTCCTTTGCCCTCTTTCTTGCGATCTTTTGAATCTTGATTTGAGCAATATCTTTGTCTGTGATTAATCTCTTGAATATTTTTTCTGATTTTGTTTTAATTTTCTTGGACATGGCTGGACTTTGACCTCCTGTGAAAATTGCAATCTGAATGGTATTGTCAAAATCAATTATCGCAGGATTTGAAAAGTCGCTATCCTCTGGGTTATCTGAGCTGTAAACAATAATCTTTTTTCTTTTTGAAGCATTGATTATCTTTTGATTGATCTTTTTGTCGTTTGTAGTTGTGATAATGATATTTGGTTTGAATTTTGAAATAAATTTCAGGTCTTCGATTTTCTGTTTTTCTATCTTGATTTTTTTTGTTTTTGCTAGTTTGTTAATTTTAGCATTGAATGAATCACTGATTACAATAATTCTGCAATCTTGTTTTAACAATGAATTGATTCTTTTTTGAGCCTCATTTCCGCCTCCTATAACAACAACTATTTTGCCGTGAATGTTAAGATCCACTATCATCGATCAAATGGGCTAGCGTTTCTATTTATGTATTAAAAATCACGGTGAAAATTACTAGCTACGTTTTTAATTGAATGAACAAGAACTGTCTTAGTGACTTCTATGGATGAGTCTGATAAAGAACTCTTAAATGAAATTCAATGGACCTTTCCTCTTGTAACTCGACCTTTTGATGCTATTGCTAAAAAATTTGATACAACACCAGAAGATATCAAAAATAGATTGAGTAAACTCAAAGAAATTGGAGTCTTAAGACAGCTTAGCGCTATTTTTGATACTCGCAAACTTGGTTATACTAGCTCTCTTGTTGCAATGGAGATTGAATCTGATCAATTAGAAAATGTTGCAAACCAGATTAATCGTCATCCTGGTGTTAGTCATAATTATGAACGAGATCATCAGTTTAATCTTTGGTTTACTTTGGCGGTTCCACCTGGTTCTGATTTAAAAGAAGAGCTTGACAAATTCAATGTTCTTAAGGGAATCAAAAAAGTAAGAATGCTTCCTACTCTACAACTCTTCAAGATTGGTGTGAAACTAGACATGGTTGATGATAAGAAACATGATGTTGCCCCAACTGAAGCAAAAAAAGAAATTAAAAATATAAAATTTGTTGCTACTGAAGACGACAAAGAGTTTATTCGTGAATTGCAAAAAGATATGGATATAATTGATGAGCCATTTGTAAAGGCTGCAAACAATCTCGGCATTTCTGAAAATGAGTTGTTTGAAAAAATGAGGTACTATGAGGATATTGGAGTAATGAGAAGATTTGCTGCAATCTTAAGACATAGACAAGTTGGTTTCACTGCTAATGGTATGATTGTTTGGAAAGTACCTGAGGACAGAATTTCCAAAGTTGGCGAAACACTAGGTTCATTTCCACAAGTAAGTCATTGTTATGAAAGACCAACATATGATGACTGGCCATACAATGTATTTTCAATGATTCATTGTAAAACTCATGATGAGGCAAATGAGATGGCAAAAACTATTCAGAATCAGATACATGTTGACGATTATAAGATCCTCTTCAGTTCTCGTGAGTTTAAAAAAACACGTGTGGAATATTTTGTAGAAAACTCGTTCAGTTTAGAAGAGACGATTCCTTCTTAGAATTCGTTTTCATCATGCCCTACTACGTGAACTGTACAAAAATACTGGTCATTCATGTTGCAATAGTATAGGGAATCTTCTCCGCACATATTACATGGAGGTTTTTCATCGTGATTTGATAGTTTGGTGTGGTATACTTTACTTCTGTTGGTTATGCTTGAATCCTTGTAAATTCTAGTCAGATTTGTATAATATTCCAATTCGCCAATATTCAATGGCTGCTCTTTTTTGATTTTTTTGATTATTGTCTCCCATTTTTTATAATTGCCTATTTTGGCAATCTTCATTCCTTCTATGACTTCTAATGTTTTTTCAAAATCTATTGGATTGTCCATTTGCAAATTAATTTGCTTGTGGGGTTGCCTTTAATTCGTAGGAAGGCCATGTATTGTACATCTCTTCAATTTCTTTCATATCTGATGATGGAATGTATTCCCCCTTTGTCATCTCGACGTAATTGACTATCTCTTCTTCACTAACTACTGTTGGAAATACTGATGCAAATCCTTTCTTTGACATGATAAACTTCATTGCCAATTCTGTAATTGTTAATCCGTTTCTCTCCGCAATTGGTCTGAGTTGTTCAACTTTTTCCAATGATGCTTTAATCCATTCTCCTTTTCTTACTGATCTATGATCTTTTTCATCTATTTTGGTATCTGCATTGACTTTTCCAGTTAAAATTCCAGATGCTTCTGGAACTCTAACTAATATGCCCACATTTTTTTCTACAGCTTTTCTCATTAACTCGTTTCCCGGGGTTTGTTCTATGATGTTATATACTGTTTGAACAGCACTTACATTTGGTCTGTCCATTGCTTCAAGACCTTCTTGTGTCCATCCAATTGCAGGACCTAATGCAACTTGGTATGTTTTGATTGATTCATCTGCAATAAAACTGTCAAGTACATTGAAAATAGAGTCGTCTCTGATGTGTCTTAATTTTGGATTGTGTAGTCCATACATATCAAGATGATCTGTTTGTAACCTTTCTAAGCTGTCTCTTAATGCTTTTCTTGTAAAAACCTCATCAAATTTCTGTGGAAGTTCGCTGTGTCCTATTTGCTCAACTTCTGAAAAGTCATACCCATACTTTGTGGAAATAACAATTTCGTCTCGCATATCTTTGAAAACTTCGCCAATTAGTTTTTCACTTTTTCCTTTTCCATACATGTCTCCTGTTTCAAAAAAGTTAATTCCTAAATCATATGCTTTTTTGAGCATTCTTTTAGCCTCATCCTCTTCAATTTTTTTGCCCCACCAATCGAGTGCAATAGACCATGCGCCAAATCCTAACTCTGATACTTTGATGTCTGTTTTTCCTAGTTTGTTGTAATTCAATTTTCAATCTCTCTTTGTTTTGTATATTTCAAAACTATTTTTTGAGTTAAAAATTAACCATTTATGTTTATCCAAGATTTGCACCTGTGATATTGGATTTTAAGGTGAAATTTACTCCATCTCGTTCTATTGATTTAACCTAAGCTGGAAATCAGCGGCACAATATCTTTTTTCACACATACAATCATTGGAATGTCATTTTTGACATATGATGACACTTGAGTTTCTCTCAAATCCATAATGAGGTCTTGGAAATCTCTAATGTTGTCTACTTCAAATGCTAACATGAAATCCTCATCATGTATTCCAAACGAGTATGTTGTATTGAGTAGAACTTGTGGATATTTTTTACTTACTTCGATGTGCTCATCCATTATTTCTTGGCGTTTCTCTTTTGGTAGAAGATACCATTCTCTTGTCTTTGTAAATGGATATACAATGACATGTTTTTTTGGTTCATTTCCTGTAACAAATCCATGGGCTTTTTGTTCTTGCACGTAAATTGATGGTCGTGTACATGACAAATATGTTCTAGATGGAATGATGTATTTTCCAAATACTGTTTTGTATAATTTTTCAATTACTACTTGAATTTCTTCTACTGATTTTGCTGCAAACCAAAACAAAAAATCTGCATCATCTCTTAATCCTAAATTTGAATATGATCTGAACATTATTCCTGAGTTATTAATTACATTTTCAACTTCTTTTGCCGATTCTTCTTTTGCAAGATCTGCCATCCATCTCCATTTAGGATCGACTTTGAAAAATGAGAAATTAAAATAATATTGATTATTGTCTTCTGACACATTCTCTTCAATTTTGCAACCCTATTTAAACAAAAAACTTGATTTTCTATTTTAGAATCTCAATAATCTTCTCTCGTGATTTATGACCTGATTTTATTTGAACTAATGCTGTTGATACTCCGAAATGTTTTGCAATTTTCTTGATGATTTCTTTATTTGCTTCTCCTTTGAGTGGCTTTGATTTTATACCTATGTTGATTTGATTTTCTTTGATTTCTAAAAATTCTTTAGAGAATTCAACTCTGACTTTGTAAATCAATATTTTTTTAGAAAATTATTCAGGTTAAATTTGATTAGGCTGTTTGCTCTAATACCCAATCATAACCTTCAGCTTCTAGTTTATCTGCAAGTGATGCATCCCCTGTTTTTAACACCTGTCCTCTGGCAAAGACATGTACGTAATCTAACTTGTCTAAAAATTTTAAAATTCTTGCATAGTGAGTAATTACAATAACTGTTGCATCTTTGCTTGATACCTTGCTAATTGCTTTAGCCACTGATTGAACTGCATCTATATCTAATCCTGAATCTGGCTCATCCAAAATTGAAATCTTTGGTTTTAAAACAGCCATTTGTAAAACTTCTGCACGCTTTTTCTCTCCTCCTGAGAATCCCTCATTGAGATATCTTGAAAGAAACTCTTCTTTCAATCCTACTTTTTCTAGATTTTCTTTTAGATATTTTTGAAATTCTCTTACTGTAATGAAAACTTCTCTGTCGTCTCCCTCAAGTGCTTTGCTTAAGGAGTTGTATGCTGTTCTTAGAAAATGAGAGAACCCTACACCCGAGACTTCAGTTGGATATTGGAATCCTAAGAATAACCCTTTCTTTGCTCTTTCATCTGCGGTCAAATCTAAGATACTTTCACCATCCAATAATATGTCCCCTTGTGTGACTTCGTATTTTGGATGTGCAAGTAATGTGTAAGCTAATGTACTCTTTCCTGAACCGTTTGGACCCATGATGGCATGTACTTCTCCTGGACCTGTTTTCAAATTAACGCCTTTTAGAATCTCTTTACCCTCTCTTGTTACGTGAAGATCTTTGATTTCTAATACTGCCATGTTTCAAATTGCTTTGTTTCTCTATATAATACCGACGAAATTTAGCTAATCCTAACGTAGAATCAATAATAAAATGAAAAGAGGGGGGGTGTTAATATTTGGCCAGAGATGGTCTCAAAGTGATTTTGAGTTTATAGAATGTTAGAATTTCTTTACATCTGTTTCTGATAGTAACTTCTGTAACTCCTGCAATACTTGAAACGTCTCTTTGTAGTACGTTTTGTCCAAGTAGGACAGATGCCACATACAGATATGCTGCTGCAATTCCATTTGGAGCTTTTCCATCTGCAATGCTACTGCCTTTAGTTTTTTCTGCAATTTCCAAGGCTAATCTTTCAACTCTTACCTCTGTTTGTGTCATGTTTGCTATCTTTGAGATGTATTTGTCCATGGTTACAACTGGGGCAGTTAATTGTCCCATTTCCATTACCATGGTTCTATAGTATCTTGCTGCAAGTTTTGTTTTTGATTTGACGTCTTTAGGTGGACAAATTCCTCGAATGATTTCTTCAAGAGATCTTACTACTTCACATTGCTTACATGCCATGTAAATTGTAGCTGCAGTGATACTAGCTACAGATTTTCCTTTTACATCAATATGGCCATCTAAGTTTCTGTATATCATAGAGGCAGTCTCTAACACATTCTTTGAAAGATTTAGACCGTCACATGTTTCACCCATTTTTGTTAAAACATTTGCAAGTCTTCTTTCTCTTGGTGAGGAAACTCTTACTCTTTGTTGCCATTTTCTGAGATTGTGCATTTGATTTGCAACGTCGTGGTTAATTGTTTTCCCACTGAAGTCTTTTGTGCTGATTGAAATCTCAGTTGTTATTCCCAAATCATGTTGAGAATAGGTTGTTTGTCCTGTTGCTCTTGCAAGCTTCATCTTGTCTTCAAAACTTGAGCTTATTGTTTCTGGACCAAAATCTGAAATCTGATCATCGACTACTACGCCGCAACCAGAACAGATTATTTCACCATTCTGCATGTCGTCTACTAGTGAGGATCGACATTCAGGACAGCTTTGTTTTTCTAGTATGTTCATTTTTGTTTTCTCCTAAATTTTCTTGGTTTGTTTACGGGAGATTCTTCTGATGCGAAAACACTTTTGCCAATGTATTTTTTGATGTTGTTTGTAATTGGCATTGCTGATGCGAATGGTCTTTTTACTGGACCTATCATTTCCATTACTTTTGCAACTCTAGTTCCCTTTTCGTCACAGAGTATTTGTCCTTCAACTAATTCTTTTGATAGTTGAATGATTACCCTGCCACTAGCGGCTAGGTGCATTATTTCGCCTACCTCCTGCAATTAGAGTTCTTAATCATGATACTCTTATCATAGACTTCTGTCAACTTTACTTTAGCTAAGAGCTAGATTTCATTTTATTTTGATTGCTTTGATCTTTTAGCAACTAATTTTTCTGAAATTTTGTTAAGAATTTTTGTCTTGGAGGATCCTTTTGGTACAACCACATATCCCGACCTGACAAATGGTCTTTTTGGATATCTCACCTTGTCATCAGATTCTGTAATTTCAAATCCTCCAGATGTTGTAGCATCCATTAATTCTTTTAATGAAGGATCATATACACATTTTTCTAATCCTAATCTTCTACCTTTTGATTTTTTTAAATTCTTGTTGAAATAATCCAACCAGATTACGACATGCTCGTAATCTTTCATTTTATTCCTTTAGTAAAATTGCGTTAACTATTCCGTTTTGTCCTGGCTTTGAAACAACTCTGCATTTACCTTCTTGTGTTTCTAAGATTGCACCTTTTGTAATGATGCCTCGTCTTTTGTAATCATTGTTTGTTGCATTTTCTAATACTTTGATAATTTTTGATTTCTTCACTTTAGCTTCACCTGTTGCTAGATTTACAAAATCAATTGACTTCAAAGCTGTTTTCTTATTATTTCCACGAACACGTCTGGTTACTGTCACTTGAGCTCCGTTAACAGGTTCGTTTGGATATCTGTCAATTTCATATTTTCTTCTAATTCTAAGTGGTGTTCTCCTTCCACCCGTTATCTTACTAGTTGCTAAATTCTCTACGGATTTTCTCACGAATTCCTGTCTGAATTACTCTAATTTATACAAAACGCAAAAAACTAGCCATGACTTGAGAAATAGACTCAGTTTAATTCTGTGACTATTTCTTGATTAATACTTGTTTGTCTACTTGCAGTTTTTCTCACTTTGGAGAATAATCTTTGTTTGAGATCTTCGACGTCTCCTTGAATTCCAAAATACTTTTGGAATTTTTCTGTTGTCATGTAAATTTTTAATCTACCTACATTTTGGTGACTAATGTAATCTAATTGTCGTAATTCTTTTAGATGTGAATATACTCCAGATCCTCTTGTTTCAACAAGTTGTTTTGACGATATTGGTTGCATGTATGCAATATATGATAACGTCTTAAGTGTGGCATTTGGGAGAACTGGTTTTGAAGCATATCTTTTAACTGTAGAACTATACTCTGGTTTTAATTGCATTACATACGAGCCATCTGGAAGAATGACAATTTCAAGTGCTTTGAATGCTGACTTTGTTTTTTTCATAATATTTTCTAATAATTCAAGAGTTTTTGTTCTTGATTCTGTGCCTGAGGCTCTGATAATATCTTCAATTTTAAGAGGTCTTCCTGCTGAATATAATGCAGCTTCTATTCGTGCTGTTGCCTCATCACTATTGTCTATTTTTGCCAACTATTTCTAACTCCATTAAATTCTAGTTAAAGAAATCCTTCCTTCATTTTTGATCAGTTTGTTAACTCTTCTTTTACTATGGTGATTTTGATGTCATCTTCCACTTGCTCCAAGTCCACTTTTTGATCTCTTGCTAAAAACAATGCCGCAAAGAAACATCTGATAGAATCCACTTGATCTAACTCTGCAATGATTTCTTGAAGTAACCCAAATCCTGTCAGTGAAATTTTCTTCATTATCAAATCCTCGTATTTCCCAATAATACTTTCAAGTGATATGAAATAATCTTGGAAATCTGGTGCTTCAATTGGCTCGATCTCGACTTGCCTGTTTCTTCTTGATTGAGGGTTTGCAATTGTTCCAATAAGGTTTTGAAGTAATCCTAACAAATCATCTAATGATACTGGGTATGTTGATTCATGTCTGTATGGGATATCTATTAATTCTATATCTACATCTGTTCTTTGATGCATTGGTTTTTTCTCCATTGCTGCTTTTTGTAATGCAAAAATACTTTCAACTTTCATTCTGTAAATCAATGATGATGACAATGCTGCCATTCCTGCCACTTTGAGATCTTTTCTATCTGATTTTTCGAGAATTTTTATTAATAAATTTAAAATTTGAATTAGATCAATGTCCCAAACATCTTTTTTTGCATTAGATAACGGGCTAAATAGAATGTTGATTGGTTCTTGAGAGATGCTGGTAGGATTTGGTACTTCATTCACATTTTTACTTCCTGACTATTCAATAATATCTAAGGGCTCTATTTTTTTCTCATTTCCAGTCAACTCTTATATTGTCAATACGAAAAATTGAACTATGAAATCTGCTAGAATCACAGGTCCGAATGAGCCTCTTGTGGTCTCCGAATTTGAGACTCCTAAACCTCAAGGAACTCAGGTTTTGGTTAAAGTAAAATCTGTGGGCGTTTGTCATAGTGATTTACACCTTTGGGAAGGTGGCTATGATCTTGGTGATGGTCAATTCATGAAAGTGACTGATAGAGGAGTAAAATATCCTGTAACTCCAGGCCATGAGATTGTGGGCGTGGTTGAAGATTTTGGTGATGATGTTTCTGGAATTTCAAAAGGAGATGAGGTTTTAGTTTTCCCCTGGATTGGTTGCGGTGAATGCCCTGCATGTAAAGTACAAAATGAAAATCTATGTGATACCCCAAAATCGATGGGCGTTTTTCAGGACGGTGGCTATTCTGATTATGCTTTAATTCCTAATTCAAAATATCTGGCAAAACTGGACGGTGTTGATCCTGATGCTGCTACTTCTCTTGCTTGCTCTGGACTTACTGCATACAATGCTGTAAAAAAGGCAAATGTAAATTCACCAGAATTTTTAATGATAATTGGAGCAGGAGGTCTAGGATTAATGGCAATCCAAATTGCTAAAGCAATCACTAAAGCCAAAATTATCTGTGTTGATAATGATGACAAAAAATTTGATACTGCAAAAAAGATGGGAGCTGACTTTGTTGTAAATACTAGTTTAGTTGGTTCTTTGTCTAGTGGAACTGGCGGCCCTGTAGAAAAAATAATTTCCATTAGTAATGGTAAAGGAGTTGACAGTGTCATTGACTTTGTTAATGCTCCTCCAACTGTTAGAACTGCATTAGGAGTAATCCGAAAAAGAGGAAATATAGTGCTTGTTGGATTATTTGGAGGATCTCTTGAAATGTCCTTGGTGACAATTCCATTAAAATCAATTGTTATTCAGGGAGCATACACTGGAAATTATACTGATATGGTTGAATTACTTGAACTTGCAAGAAAAGGAATTATCAACCCCGTGATCTCAAAACGATATACTCTCGATGAGGCAAATACTGCATTAGAGGATCTAAAGGCACGAAAAATAATTGGCCGTGCAGTAATTAATCCGTAATCTCTGCGTTGTTACAAAATTTTATAACATAAAAAAAATTACTGTTGTTATTGGACATAAAAATAAATTGTGAAATTGCACTTACTCATCTTAAAAATAAGCAATTCCTCACTGCCCATAATTTGTTTTTGAATCAGGCTGAATCTCTAAAGAAATCTGAAATCCTCAAATCTGCTTTATTGTATATGTTAGCTGGCGAATGTAAATCTAGACAAGGAAAAGATTCCGAAAATGAAATTCGTGAAGCTGGTGATCTTTTTCTGAAATATTCTAACATGAAAAATTCAAAAAACGTTAAAGGTGCATTACTTTGTGCATCAAAATGCTTTCTAAATTTAGGTGAATTCAATAAAGCTAAAACTGCATATCAGAAAGCAAAAAACATTTTTTCACCATCTATTTCCGTAACAAGACCTGTTGTAATAATTGACGATAGCAAGGCAATTGCAATGAAACTCCAAAATTATGTGGAAAAGCTAGGATATTCAGAAATTTATATTTTTGAAAATGGAAAAGATGGCGTTAATGGGTGTAAAAAATTATTTTCTGAAAATAAAGAACCTGTAGTACTTCTTGATATGGGACTGCCTGATCTTGATGGTGATGTTGTTGCAACAAAATTACTCAAGGAAAAAATAAACTTACAAATTGTAGTTATCACTGCTGATGAAAAAACAACTTCACGTGCTAACAAAACTATTAGTACTGGTGTATCTGCCTTTATTCAAAAAACCTTTTACTTTGGATGAAGTTAAAAAAAGCAATCTCTGTTGCAGAATCTGAATATTCTTTATTACAATAAAAGTAATGACATGTTCAGTATGTTTACATCTTTGATATCTATTTCATTTATTCTGTAATCTATCAACTCGTCTGAAAATTTTTCTACTATTTTTTGTGATGTGTTTATTTCAGAATTTATTTGAATAATTATCAGCATATTCCATTCACCTTCCATATTTGCTACTAGGAGATAATTATCTAATTTTGTAATGAATTCCTTTATAGAGTCTTTCACCGCGCCAAGAGATTTTGAGGGTTTGAGCTTCATCAATATTGCATGATACTCGTTAATCCCTGAAACATCAGTTAGAACTGCTTTGTATCCTTTGATGATTCCGCTTTTCTCTAAACGTTCTATCCTTTTTCTAATTGTTCTATCTGAAACATCATGTCCTGATTTTTTTAATTCTGATGCAATTTCCTTTGATGGTGTTCTGGCATTGTTGTTTAGAATCTCGATAATTTTTTGATCAACTTTATCTAGGTTTGACCATGCGTCATCGCTCATACTGTTTCAAAGTTATAATGCCTTTTGAATTTTTGCTTGAAATTATACTTTAATGTCTTACTGGAACTTGTTATCTTCTAAAATCCACCCTGATTCAAGAATATCTTGGTCTTCCTCTTCTCCTATGCCTGTAGCGAATCTCCAAACTACTGGTGCCACTGTAATCATTTTTTCTTTAATCTTTAGAAGTGATTCTATTTCTGACTGGATGTTTTGATCAGCATTCCCGTATTCTTTACAATATTTGCATTTTGTATCTAGTGTGATTGGCTCTGATTCAATAACTGGATAAGCCATACATGCTAGTGGTCTCTCCTTGTAAATTTTACATGGGAATCCACCATGTGGTGATTTTTCTCCACTCTCTGCATCTAGGAAAGGACATGTGTTACCATTTTTTTCAGAACCCATTAATTGGTATGCTAAAATTTTTGTTGGGGGTATATTCACATCTTCAGAAATACCTATTCTTGGTAAAATTTTAATTTCAATTCCTTTTATTTTTGCTAATTTCTCAATTCTTTCTTTCTCTTCTGGAAGTATCAGAACTCCTATCTTGCCAAATTTTTTACTAGGATAATATTCCCTTTCAATACAACACTGAGCACAATCATCTATGCATCTAAACTCCACAGATTTTTTTTACTGTTATTAATAAAATCCCTTTCGGCTTAGTATCTTGTTTATCTTTTCCATATGAAAAACCCTACCAGTTATATGCTCATAACCAATAAGAGTGTCATGGGAAAACGTCAAGTTAAGAATGAAAGTGCCCTTAAAGAAATTCGCCTACCTGAAGAGGGTGAACTTTTTGGACGTGTATTGAAAATGCTTGGTGGTGAAAATGTCATGATAAAATGTGCTGATGGTATTACTCGACGTGGAAGAATCCGAGGAAAGCTGAAAAGAAGAGTTTGGATTAGGGATAATGATATTGTCATTATTGCCCCATGGGATTTTAATGAATCTGAACGGGGAGATATTGTTTGGAGATTTACTCTTCCTCAAGTAGAATGGCTAAAAGATAATGGCCATATTGCTAAAGATTTCTAGATCTTTTTAATAATTATTTAATTTTGAATAAATGACTTAGTTAATATAGCGAATTAGATGTTTTAGAATCAAATGGAACAAGGCACCGTAAAGTGGTTTAACCGTACTAAGGGCTTTGGTTTTATCGAAAGAGAATCTGGTGAAGATCTATTTGTTCACAAATCAGATGTTGACGGATTCATCAATGAAGGCGATAAAGTCGAGTTTGAAGTAGGCGAAGGTCAAAAAGGACCTGCAGCACAAAAAGTCAAAAAATCAGCATAGGCAATAAATTTTTTATTTAAGAGTTCAAATTTGTTTTCTTAAATCAGTCTATCTTTTTATTATTTTTAAAATCACAAAATTTGGGTATTGGTATTGTGTATCCTTTACAAAATATCTCATTTCCAGTCCCAACACTAAATGTTAATCAAAGCTTCAAGCCTTTTTATTCCTAGTAATTTTCAAAAGGATTTTAGACTCTCTACTTACAAATCTGTACTCAATGTCTTTAATGCAAAATTCCCGCATTTTGGACATCTATGTTTTTTCAATAAATCTGCATGAGTTTGCATGGACTTTTTAGAATATGCGATGTGTTCTCCACAATCTACACATACGCCAGGTATGTCTCCTTTTGGAATCATGTCTTTCTAAATTCTGTGGGAACTTAAGCTTGTCTGTTCTCAAAAAGAGTTTGAAAAATAAGACTTATTTTATTTTATCAATAGATTGAATCAGTTTAGTTTCTATCTCCAAACCAAGTTGTTTGAAAGAGTCATCTGATGTTATTGACAGAATTGAGGATGGTTTTGCCAGACTAATGACAGTATGACCCTCATCACTATAGACTGCAATAGTGCATGGCAGCATAAGCCCCAATTCGGGGTTTGAGTCAAGTATGGTCTTGGCAGCTATGGGATTACACACCTCGAGAAGCTTGTACTGCCTGTCAAAGACCAATCCCTTGCTTTGGAATATTTTTTGAAAGTCCAGTATTCCAAGGACTCCAAATCCAATCTCTTTCAAGTTTGTTGTTAAATTTTCAACCACCTCATCGATTGTTTTTCAGATTTTACAGAATAATGAAATGTCAATGTCCTACTGTATATTCTACGAACTTAAGCGTATTGGATTTCGATCCTAAGGAAACTTCCATCGTTTATCATTCTTTGTACATTGTTTTTTCTAGTCGAGTCTCAGTTGCACTACATTTACTGCATAACACAATATCTTGCGGATCATCTTCTTTTTCTTCTCGCATTCTGCACATTTGTGAATCCCTTTCTTGAATGTCATTAATTATCAAATCCCACAGTTCTCATGCCTGCGCAAGGCTTTTTCCCCTTACTCCAACATTTACAAGAACAAGAAACAGCTTTTCCACTTTTCAAATCTTTGACAACTTTGTGAAACACTCCCTCTCGTACTTTTGATTCAATTGATATAATTTCATATCTGTCATCGGTCATGGATTTTCTACAAGAATTATGAACTTAAGCATTTACAGCACGATTTTTCAATCCCTGGAATTTCAACAATTCATCCGAGTTTGCTTTTTTGTGTCTTACATTGAAAATGGAGGGTGTCAGTCACCTTGTCAAAGTGTGATGCAAAATACATTGCATTGGAATATACCATAATAGAATTATGTCAAACTAATACAATAGCGTGTTCTCTAAATTCTTTACATTTGTTTGATTTTTCTACAAAAATGACTAGAAAAATAAAGAGTTCAAAATCATACCTCAGAGACTCTATTAGGCAGATAAGACATTGTATAGTATCGTAGTGGTGTGAGTTTGCATATCCGTTTGGAAGGACTGAATTAACTACTCAGCTACGAAAAAAGGGATTAGGCATTTTAAGAAATACTTAAATTCATAATTCATAACAAATTATGAACAACTATTGCTTTGCAGTATCTGTAACAAGGAGATGGTCATCTCTGAAGGATTGACAGAAATGGATGGAAAAAGATGTCATATTTCCTGCAAGGGTGATTATGAGAAACGTTGGAGAGATGTCAAAAGACTTAACCGAATTGAATGACATCTGTTCGTTCATTTTATCTACAGTAATTAGCTTTAAGAAGAGGTTAGACTAGTTGTTACCCGCAGGAATTACATTCAAATTTCTTTTTGGATTTGTGGGCTTTTTCAATATGGCGCAATGTTCTTTGCGGTTCTGAAAACTCCATGTTGCATTTTGGGCAAATGTTGCCCACCATGATCTCTTTTTTACGTGAAAACAGGCCCATTATTTTTTTGAAATTACCTGCAAATAAAACTCTTTTACATATTTCTAACTGAAAACAGTTTGGAATCCAAAGAATAAACCCCAAGCATTACAAAATTTGCAATACTTACTGGAATCTTTGCAATTGGAATTTGTAATTTTCCACACAAACACTGAAAGGATACAAATTGTAAACCAAAATTTTTTTCCAGCTGTATGATTTCAGAATTTTTCAGGCGTGGCCAATCACTTTTTCAGAGAATTCTCAGGGGGCAAATTCTGAGAAAATTATTTTTTTGTTCATGTGAAAATTTGTGGTCCCAAGCGACGGAGTTGAACCATCGACAACCCGGTTTCTGTATGCCTGATATGCTGTTTTTCGGTCAGCCATCTAAAGCCGACAACTACAGCCGGGAGCTCTACCAGGCTGAGCTAGCTTGGGACAAGAAAAACGAAGCTAACTGCTATTAAAAAACTTCGTAGGTGATTGTTAGTATGTGATCGTCATTATCATAATAGGCGTAAATAGTCTGAAAAATGAATATCTCTAATTGTCCTCTATGACATTTTCTTATCCCGGTTATGTCTGTGCTCCGTACATGCATACACACCAATCTGTTGATCTCAAAGAAACTTGGATTAATTCTAAAAATATTG
>NZ_AEXL02000061.1 GCF_000242875.2 Candidatus Nitrosopumilus salarius BD31
TTTGTTGGAATGCGGGCTAGTTAAGAGCAGAAAGGATGGCAAGAATAAATTTTACAGCATAGGAGACAAAAGAGTAGCCAAGCTTCTCAAACAAAGTGATGATATTTTGACAGATATTGCAGATGGAATCTATTCCTGTGTAAATTATAAAAAATAATAATCGATGGTTTAATGAAAATTTGTTTAATCATTTTAGAATTACAAGTCAAGTACAACATCCCATAGGTAAAATTTTATGCCAGACGATGACGATTTACCAAAAGATCTTTCGCACCTAACTCCTGCATATCGTAAGGCATTATGGATAGTTGTTTTAATCAATATGGGTTATGGAATAATCGAAATGATTGGGGGATTCATATCTGATTCCCAAGCACTCAAAGCTGACGCACTTGATTTTCTAGGTGATGGTTCAATCACATTCTTGGGATTGCTTGCAATAGGATGGGGTCTTAGATTACGAGCTCGCTCAGCTCTCATCCAAGGAATATTTCTTGGGGCAATGGGAATTTCCATCTTGTCTTACACAATTTATCGTACACAAGTTCTTCAAACTCCAGAAGCAGGATTGATGGGAATTTTCGGCTTTGTTGCACTTGTGATAAACGTTATCGCAGTCATCATTTTACTTCCACATAGAAAAGGCGATGCCAATGTCCGTGCAGTATGGCTCTTTAGTCGTAATGACGCACTAGGAAATATTTTGGTAATAATTGCATCTGGTTTTGTCTTTTTGACTGATACCTCATGGCCTGACCTCATAGTTGCTGGGGTGATTGCAGTCATCTTTTTGCAATCATCGTGGTCAATCATCAAAGATGCTCGGAGTGATATAAAAAACCTCGAGAATAGATGAAAATATCTCCATCTATTATGACATTCATTACATTCCCATTTTGGGTCATGTCCTCAGAGAATTTCGAATAATTTTTAGAAATAATGGGTGTGGTATCAAACTGATTTAACAAAACTTGCTCCGGTATTTTCAAATTAGTTTGATACTCCAAATTTGATCGAGATCACTAAAAAATAAGCTCGGAAACCCTAACTATTTAATTCAAAAGTTTTTCATTAGGCCTGTATTTGATTAGATCATGGGTGATATCAAACAAGTGATCATAGTTAGAACTGATCTTGATATGGGTAAAGGAAAGATTGCAGCACAAGTAGGTCATGCATGTGTTCTTGGTGCTGAACATGTAAGAAAGTCTCATCCTGAATGGTTCAATGAATGGTGGGGCGGTCAAGAAAAAGTTGTTGTCAAAGTTTCAGGAATTAAAGAATTGCAAGAAGTAAAAAGACATGCAATTGATTTAGACCTTCCTTGGTCTGAAGTTACAGATGCAGGGCATACTCAGATTGCTCCTGGAACTACAACTTGTATTTCAATTGGCCCTGCCCCAGAAAATTTAATTGATAAAATAACTGGTGATCTAAAATTACTATAGTTTTTTGAGAATGAGATATAACAAGGTTTAATGATTTTTTAATTATGAAGAAAATTGGCATAATTGTTTCCATATTTTTTGCAACAATCATGCTTACTTCCTTGGCTGCTGGTGTACTTTTGAATAAAGCTCCCTCACCAACTGATAAACCTGAAATGACGATTACTGGTACTCCTGCTGATAATTTCCCTGATGAACAGCGTGCACAGTTTTGTGGATCTAATACTGCAAAGTCAACTGACTATATCCAAGAATTCTCTATACCTACATTATGTACAAATCCATTGGCTATTGTAACTGATTATGATGGAAATGTTTGGTTTGCTCAAACCAATACTGGCAATGTAGCAAAATTTGATCCTGTTTCCAAAACTTTCACCGAATATGATAACCCGTTATGGCCTAAAGGTGGACGTTCGATGATGTGGGGGATTGACTATGCCCCTGATGGCTCTGTGTGGTTTACCGATGAAACATATGATTCTGTATGGAAGTTTTCAACCCTTGATGAAAAATATGACAGATTATCCTATCCCTCTGAAGGAAATTCACTCCCACAAAAACTCCAAGTTGATGGCTCTCAAATTATAATTAATGATTTTACTGGAAACAAATTGACATTCTTGGATCCGACTCAGTCTGGTGACGATGTTAACTATCTAAGTATTCCATCTCCTGTAGACAACTCTGTAACCGCTGATTTTGCATTGGATGCAAATAACAATGTCTGGTTCACAAATTGGTTATTCCAACAAGGTGGTGTTTTAGTAAAATTTGATCAAAATGGATACCTTGATTCTGTTTCAAACTCTAATGAAAAATCACTTCCTTTACTTGATTTTATTGAAATATTCCAGTTGCCTGTAGAATTACTTACTCCTAATGGTGCGGTAGTTGCAAATGATGGAACTATTTGGCTTGCAGATACAACCTCGTCTTATTTCTTTAATTTTGATCCTGTAACTGAAAAATTTACTCAATATGTAACATCAGATCCTTTACTTGATACATACGGTAATCAAACAGGAATTGTTAAAACTCCAATTTCTAGGCCTTACTGGATAGAAACTGATGATCAAGGACGAATAGTTTTCAATACACAAACTGCAAATAATATCTCTGTGATGGACCCTAAATCACAATCTATTGTAGAATATCATATTCCTTCAAAGAATCCAAACTGGGGAGACTGTGACCCTGGAACTGGAATGATGTTGGCAGACTGTGGTCTTGCCCAAGTTTTTGATTTCACTATAGATGGAACAAAAATTTGGTTTACTGAATGGGTAGAAAATAACATAGGTGTGGTAGATACATCTGTACAATTACCATTGGATGTTCAATTAGAATCAAATACTTTGACTCTTGCTCCTGGAGATTCAAAAGACTTTGAATTTATCGTATCTCCAAAATCTCAGAAAGATCTATTGGGAATTTCATTGATTCTATCTTCCACTCGTGATTTTCTAAATGTTGATTTGATAAATAATTCCCCTGAATCATTTCAATTAGATTCTAATGCTCCTCGTACAATTAATACTATTATTAGTGCATCAGATGATGCAGAATCTGGAACATACAAAATACTTGTTGGTGCACAAGCATCTGATGTGGCTGTAGGTAAATTCATCACAGTGACAATAGAGTGATACCTGACTTAGATTCTCAAATTGGAATTTCAGTTTACAGTACAAACTTTCCTGGAATTGGAGGCAAAATTCGAATGTCTCCAGATGATTTTCAAGTAAGGGAAATAATTTCTAAAAAAAAAGAAGATTCTATCAGTGATCAAGACGGCTATGCCGTTTACAAATTAAAAAAGAAAAATATTGATACAAATCATGCCCTATCAGGAATTTTTAACAAAAAAGGAATCCGATTAAAATCTCTTGGACTAAAAGATGCATCTGCAATTACTGAACAATTTGTATGCTCTGGGAACAAAGGAAGAGCAATTGAAAATTTTTCCACAGACAAGTATTCTCTCGAAAAAATTGGATATGTAAAAAAACCATTATCAAAAAAAGATATGATTGGAAATCATTTTAAAATTAAAATCTCTGAATGCTCAAATGACTTATCTTCATTTACTGAATACGATAAAATCCTAAATTTTTATGGTTACCAGCGTTTTGGCTCCAAAAGGGCTGTTACCCACCTGATTGGAAAGGCATTACTGAAGAGGGATTTCAAAAAGGCAGTTGAATTAATTTTGTGTTTCACCTCTACATATGATTCCGAAGAAAATACTGAAATTCGTGAAAAACTATCTGATCCAGAAAATTATGAAAAATATTTTGATCAAGTTCCACCACAAATGGATATTGAAAGAATAGTTCTAAAAGAAATGATTGACCACAATGATCCAATTCGTGCAATTAGAGCAATCCCTGTTTCTTTAAGACGATTTTATGTTCAAGCTTACCAATCTTTTATTTTCAATCAGTCTCTAAGCTCTGCTTTTTTGGATGGTGAAAACCTCTTTGAAGTAGAATCTGGTGATGTTTGTTTTGATTTTAATGGAATAATTGGAAAATATGTGAAAGGCATGGATCAGAATTTGGCACTTCCTTTCGTTGGTTACTCTTATTACAAAAAAACTCGTTTTGACTATCAAATATCAAAAATATTGCAGAGCGAAGAAATTTCCCCCAAGGATTTTTTCATAAAAGAAATGCAAGAAGTAAGTAGTGAAGGTGGTTTTAGACAAGCAGCAATTCATTGTTTTGATTACTCTGCACATGAAACTAATGTGGAATTTTCATTATCTAGGGGATCTTTTGCGACAATTGTGCTAAGAGAGATCATGAAACCACAAGATCCAATTGTTGCTGGTTTTTGAGATCAGTCTTGAAAAAATGATTTCTTAGATGTCTTTAAGTTGATGTTTTTTTAAGAACAAATGATTTTGATGGACAAGGCATACATGCTAATTAGTTGCGATGTTGGAGAAGAACAGTCTCTTTATTCTCAATTAAAAGACATTCCTGAAATCAAGAGTTGTTTGATAACTTATGGCAGCTATGATCTTGTTGTAGAATTTGTTGCAGATGGACCTGAACAAATTAATAAAATAATCACATCTAAAATCCGAAAACTAAAGAAAATTAGAAGCACAATCACTCTTCGTGTAACTGACTCTTCTTGATGATTATGATTCCTACCCCAACTATGATGATTCCTACACTTGTAATTTGCATTCCATAAGTTATCCACTCTGGGTTTGAATACATAAAAGAAGTTTCAGGGCCTATCACTGATTGCCCTTGAAGATGAAAAATTATGCCAAAAATTAACATTACAATACCTGATGTTGTTACTCCTTTGCCTACTCTCATGAATTATTCGTCATGTTTTCTATTAAAAAGGGTAAACAGAATTGATAATTTAACCAAATCATTTCTTGATTTGGTTTTTAATCATTTTCTTTAGACTCTATAAAATGTCTAATTGGAATGATATCTATGAATCAAAGCGTAGTGGCCATTTAGGTCTGATACTGTTTACTTCTGCGGCTAGCCTTGCAATCATTCTGTTTCTAATCTTTCATCCACAAATAGAGGCCATAAACAAAGAGTCCCCAATTTTGATTAACATTATGTTTATTCCTGCCATAGCTGTAGGTTTTCTTTATGGCGTGAGAATTACTGAACGTGCTGTAAAACCATCAGAAATTCGAAGTCCTATCAAAAGATCAATTGTAAAGATATTCTTATTCTTTTTTGTTATGGGTGGAATGTTTAGTTCTGTAAATTTTGCGCTAAATGGAGGTAGTGTCATGCCGGAGATGTCCATTCTGGATGACGGTCTTTTGCCTTGGGCAAATAATTTTATCACTGCAAACGGCGGAGCAACTTTTCTAATTATTACTAGTATTGGTTTGATGGCAGGAGCTACAAAAAGAATTGTTGGCATGAATACTGGAATTATAAATAGACTGGTGACTTTTGTTGGTACATTTGTATTTTTTACAATGCTTGTGTTGAGTTTCACAAAATCTGATCCTACCTCATCTGGCGTTTTCTTGTATACCTTTTACCAAGCAGGAATTGTAGGTGGAGCATTTTTTGCAATGAATAGGCTGACTAAGAATCAGAATATGTTTGAAGATTTTGCTAATGGATTTTAAATTATTTCTCTAGGTCTACGTAAATTCCTGAGACCACGTTGTTGATCCGATCCCAGTATTTCTCACATCCTTCTGTTTGGAAATTGTTATCTTTACATTCGTTGAAATGATGTGTGTTTTCTCTTTGCATATTATCTGCAAGGAGACCATTGTCTCCAATGAATAATGCGATAATGCCAATTGCTGCAAGACTAGCAGCAACTGCAATCATGCCATATCCAACATGTGCATAATTGTGAGGTTCTTTCATTTATGGAAAATCAATAACTCTTGAATTTAATCTTTTCAAGTTTAGCTTTTGCGATCAAACCTGCGCCACTAGTGTGATTTTTGGGAAAAGATAAAATGAAAAGTCTTTAAAAATACTCTCATTGAGTATTCAAATTCTCCAATATGAGTTTCTTGGGCCAATTTCTCTTGATGAGTGGGGGCCACCAATGGAAAAATTAGTTTATCTCATTCTTTCTCGAGATAAAGACAAATTCAATATTTTGTATGTGGGTGACTGTGAGAAGACTGATGAAAAGTCTTTTTTTGTTCAACATCCTAGTTTCAAATGCTGGGTAAAGCATTCGGGCTCTGAAAAATCATTATTTTTGGCAATATTGCCTTTGTTTGAATCAAGCGATATCCATAGAAAAAATATACTTACTAAAATAATGACTCACTACAAACCTCCTTGTAACTTGGATGAACTTCCTCGAACAAAACCTGATTATGCGATAAGAAAGTCTGAGGAAAAAAACTCTGAATCAAAATTCATGTGTCCGTGCTGTGGTTCGGAGATGAAACCAGAACAAATTCTTGAAAAATCTACCGTCTTTCGTTGTACGAGCTGTGGATTAAGTGATACAAAGCTTAACTGTTAACCTTGTTTTGAACATCAAACAATTGCAACGTCAACAAGTCTATTGCTTTTTTCAAATGTTGGAATTCATTAATTGAATGCATTTGTCCTTCCACTAGTGCTCTCATAACTTTAACTGCGTTCTTTTGATAATCGTCAGACGCAACAATTTCCATGGCATTTAACTTGGATAATAAATTATCAAGTTCCTTAATCATTTCATCTGATGGCTTGTGTTTGTCCATGAGTATCTAAATTGATTTTGATATATGAATCGTTACAAGAGATCCTCGTCAATCTTTTGAATGGGATCTAAATACTGCTGACACGTGCATGTTGGAATCTGACATTTTCCTGCTTTGATGATTGAATTGCTCTGTGCATTTTGCATGTGCGCTTCATCTGTGTGATGACATCGGTTGCAATTCATATTCGAAATCTTCTTCCTCTCTTATTTAATCTGCAAGTTAAGGTATTAACACTGCCCTTGCTTCTATCTCTGAATTTTTTAATTTTTTGAGAGCATCGTTTGCATCTTCAAGAGGGAATGTCTGAGAAATTACTTCAATATTTTTTTCATCACAAATTCGTATGACTTGTTCCATATCTTTAGTTGAACCTATCAACGTACCTCTGATTGTCTTTTCCTCAAATGCCATGAATGCCGGTCTTTCTCCTACTGTTGCAATAACTACAAGCCCTCCTTTCTTCACTGCTTTGATTGCTGTATCTGTAACAATATCTGCTGGTGCAAATACTATGGCAGCATCTAACAAACCATGTTTCTCTTTTAATTTGTCTAGAAATTCATCTTGAACATTTGAAAATACCATTGCATCTACTGCACCTAATCTTTTTGCAACATCAAGATGTTTCTGTGATCTAGAAAATGCAATAACATCACAGTCCTCAACATTTGCAAATTGAACTGCCATGTGACCTACTCCGCCAATACCAAAAATTCCTATTTTTTTATGTGACTTTGGCTCTGCTGCTTTGACTGCTTTGTATGCAGTAATCCCTGCACAAAATAGAGGTGCTGCATATTCTGGTTTCATGTTTTCTGGAACTTTTGTTGCAAAATCTTCTGTAACTGTAATGTATTCAGTATATCCGCCTTTGAATGACTCTCCTGTTATTGTTGATGATTCACAAAGATACTCTTTCCCTTCTTTACAATACTGGCATTTTCCACATGCTTCTAAGAGTGGAGTAATTCCTGCTCTGTCTCCAATTTTGAATTTAGTGACACTATCTCCAACTTGAACCACTTTACCTACAATTTCATGACCTGGAACTGTTGGCAGTGCCGGTGGAATCCCAATGTCTTGCCAGTCTCCTTCTATTCCGTGAAGTTGTGAATGACAAACCCCACAAGCTTCGATTTTCAGTAAAATCTCATTTGGTCTTTTAATTACATGTCTATCAATTTGTGTTAATTTTAATGGATTTGTCTCAATTGCTGCACATTTTTCAAGAACCATCGCTCGCATTTTTTCCATATTTTTCTAAATTATGCATGAAATTTTAAGATTCGCAAATTCTGACTTTATTGTATGGTGTAAAACTCATTAGAAAAATAAAGGACTAGGTTATAGTAATAACATGTCTGAAATTACGGATGAAGATCGTGAGAGGGTCAAATTACTTCATCTAATTACGACTTCTAAAAATGAATTCAAAAATCTGTCATTAGATCAATTAAAGAGATTGCAGGAATTAGTTGAAAAGAAAGATTACAGTCATGATAAAAAAGCACATAAATCTAAAGTAAAATTACTTGGTAAAATTAATGTAAGAATTTACGAATTAACTGAAGGCAGGGGCATTTGGGGCTAATCTATTATCTAGGTACAAATATTCTAACGAGTCTGATTAATTGTGGTAGAAAACAATCTAATTCACGAAACAAGTCCATACTTACTTCAACATGCACACAATCCTGTTGACTGGTATGCTTGGAATGATGAGGCTTTAAAAAAAGCAAAAGATGAGAATAAGCCAATTTTTCTCAGTATAGGTTATAGCTCATGTCACTGGTGTCATGTAATGGCACATGAATCATTTGAAAATGACGAAGTTGCAAAATTCATGAATGAAAATTTTGTAAACATCAAAGTGGATAGAGAAGAAAGACCTGATATTGATGATATTTATCAAAAAGTTTGTCAGATAGCAACTGGTCAAGGAGGCTGGCCACTGAGTATCTTTCTTACTCCTGATCAGAAGCCCTTCTATGTTGGAACCTATTTTCCTGTATTGGATTCTTACGGTCGTCCTGGATTTGGAAGTATTTGCAGACAACTCTCTCAAGCATGGAAAGAAAAACCCAAAGATATTGAAAAATCTGCAGAAAATTTTCTAAACGCTTTACACAAAACTGAAACAGTTCACACTCCATCAAAACTGGAAAAAATAATTCTAGATGAGGCCGCCATGAATTTATTTCAATTAGGTGATGCAACATATGGCGGGTTTGGTTCTGCACCAAAATTCCCAAATGCTGCAAATATTTCATTTCTGTTTCGTTATGCTGAACTTACGGGTCTTTCCAAATTCAATGAATTTGCGCTCAAAACTCTTAACAAAATGGCAAAGGGCGGGATTTTTGATCAAATTGGAGGTGGATTTCATAGATATTCCACTGATGCGAAATGGTTGGTTCCTCATTTTGAAAAAATGCTTTATGACAATGCATTGATCCCAGTAAATTATGTCGAAGCATATCAAATAACAAAAGATCCATTCTATCTTGAAGTCTTGCAAAAAACTTTGGATTTTGTTTTACGCGAGATGACTACTCCTGAAGGCGGATTTTATTCTGCATATGATGCAGATTCTGAAGGTGTGGAGGGAAAATTCTATGTTTGGAAGAAGAGTGAAATCAAAGAAATACTTGGAAGTGATGCAGACATTTTTTGTCTTTTCTATGATGTAACTGATGGAGGCAATTGGGAAGGAAATACTATTTTGTGTAATAATCTCAATATCTCAACTGTTGCTTTTAATTTTGGAAAATCTGAACAAGAGATTCACGACATTTTAAATTCATGTGCTGAAAAATTATTAAAAGTTCGCTCCACAAGAATTTCGCCTGGTTTGGATGACAAGATACTTGTTTCATGGAATTCTTTAATGATTACTGCATTTGCAAAAGGTTACCGGGTAACAGGTGATCAAAGATATCTAAGTGCTGCAAAAGACTGCATCTCTTTTATTGAGAAGAATCTTCTTGTTGGTGAAAAATTACAACGAACTTACAAAAACAATACTGCAAAAATTGATGGGTATCTTGAAGATTACTCTTATTTTATTAATGCACTGTTGGATGTTTTTGAAATTGAGTCTGATCAAAAATACCTTCAACTTTCTTTGAATCTAGCAAATTACCTGTTAGAGCATTTTTGGGATTCAGATGCCAATAGCTTCTTTATGACTTCAGATAATCATGAAAAACTAATCATCAGACCAAAAAGCAACTATGACTTGTCTTTGCC
>NZ_AEXL02000060.1 GCF_000242875.2 Candidatus Nitrosopumilus salarius BD31
AGTTAGAGATATGAAATATCAATTAGAAAGATCTGGTCAAAAAACGTGGAATTAATGCAGTTGCTGCAGCAATTCGTCCTGGAATTATTACTGATAAACTAAACAATGCTATTGCAACTGGTAACTGGGGACGTGGACGTGTTGGTGTAACTCAATTACTTGATAGAACCAACTATCTTTCAACAATTAGCCATTTAAGAAGAATTCAATCTCCTCTTAGTAGAACTCAACCAAACTTTGAGGCAAGAGATTTGCATGCGACACACTTTGGAAGAATATGTCCAAGTGAAACTCCTGAAGGATCTAATTGTGGTCTTGTAAAAAATTTGGCATTATCTGGAATAATTTCTGTAAATGTACCATCTGAAGAAATTGTAGAAAAAATCTATGATCTTGGCACCGTTCATTTCTTTGATGCAAAAGAAGAACTCAAAAAAGATGGAACTAGAGTATTTGTTGATGGACGTTTAATTGGTTATTTCAAAGATGGTTCAGAACTAGCTGAATCACTTAGAGAACTACGAAGAAACTCAAAGATTCACCCTCATGTTGGAATCTCATTTCATAAATCCGATATTGAAGGTTCTACAAGAAGACTTTATGTGAATTGCAATGCAGGACGAGTCTTAAGACCATTGATAATTATCAAAGACAACAAACCATTACTAACATCTGAATTGTTAGATAAAATTTCAAAGAAATTACTTTCTTGGACTGATCTTTTGAGAATGGGTGTCTTGGAGATGATTGATGCAAATGAGGAAGAAAATTGTTATGTTACTTTAGATGATAAAGACACAAAAAAATACACTCACCTAGAAGTATTCTCACCAGCAATTCTTGGTGCAGGAGCTTCTATCATTCCATATCCTGAACATAACCAATCTCCAAGAAACACTTACGAATCTGCAATGGCAAAACAAAGTTTAGGTTTCTCCACACCTATGATGAATACCAGTACTTATGTTAGACAACACTTTATGCTATATCCACAAGTTCCAATAGTTAACACAAAAGCAATGAAACTTTTAGGATTAGAAGACAGACCTGCTGGTCAAAATTGCGTTGTTGCAGTATTACCATTTGACGGCTATAACATTGAAGATGCTATTGTATTAAGTAAAGCCTCTGTTGACAGAGGATTGGGAAGAACTTTCTTCTATAGAATCTATGATGCTGAAGCAAAACAATATCCTGGTGGAATGCGAGACAGCTTTGAAATTCCTAATGCTGAAGATAACATAAGAGGCTACAAAGGAGAACGTGCATACAGATTACTTGAAGAAGATGGAGTAGTTGCATCTGAAGCTCCAGTTAAAGGAGGAGATATTTTGATTGGAAAAACCAGTCCTCCGAGATTCATGGAAGAATACAGAGAATTTGAATCATCTGGTCCATACAGACGAGATACTTCTATTGGTGTAAGACCATCTGAAGCTGGCGTTATTGATACAGTAGTTATGACTCAATCTAACGAAGGTGGAAAAATGTACAAGATTAGAGCAAGAGACATGAGAATTCCTGAGATTGGTGATAAATTTGCATCAAGACACGGACAAAAAGGCGTACTTGGAATTTTAGCCAAAGCTGAAGATCTACCATACACTTCAGAAGGAATTTCACCTGACGTTTTGATTAATCCACATGCATTCCCTTCAAGAATGACAGTAGGAATGATGATGGAATCAATTTGTGGTAAAGCTGCAGCATTTCGTGGAAAACGATTTGATGGCTCTGCATTTGTTGGAGAAAAAATGGATGAAGTTAAAGAAGTAATGGATGCACACAATTTCAAATATTCTGGTAAAGAAATAATGTATGATGGAAGAACTGGAAAAGCATTTCCAGTTGAGGTCTTTATTGGAGTTGTATATTATCAAAAACTTCACCACATGGTTGCAGATAAAATTCATGCAAGAGCTCGTGGACAAGTTCAGATGTTAACTAAACAACCAACTGAAGGAAGAGCAAGAGGTGGTGGATTGAGGTTTGGTGAAATGGAGCGAGATTGTCTGATTGCTTATGGTGCCTCAATGATCTTAAAAGATAGATTGCTAGATGAATCTGACAAATCTGATATCTTTGTATGTGAAAGATGTGGTTTGGTAGCTTATCATGATGTTAAACAAAGAAAGTATGTCTGCAGAGTCTGTGGGGACAAAGCCAAAGTTTCATCTGTATCTGTAGCATATGCATTCAAATTACTCTTACAAGAGATGCAAAGTCTTAACGTTGCACCACGTTTGTTAATCAAGGAGAAAATCTGATGTCTGTTCAAGCAATTAAAGCAATTGATGGAATTCAATTCTCAGTATGGTCTCCAACTGAAATTAGAAAATACTCTGTTGCAGAGATTACTGCACCTGAAACCTATGATGAAGATGGAATGCCAGTACAAGGAGGTCTTATGGATGGTAGACTGGGTACTCTTGAGCCAGGTCAAAAATGTCTTACATGTGGAAATACTGCTGCAAGATGTCCTGGACACTTTGGACATATTGAACTTGCAGAACCAATATTGCACATTGCATTTATTGATAACATCTACAAATTGCTTCAATCAACATGTCGTTCATGTGCAAGACTCAAAGTTCCTCAAGAAGATTTAGATGCATTTAAAAAAATTAAAGACAAACATGCTGCTTACACTGTAATTTCACAAAAACGTATTCCAGAACAAATCATTGAAAAAGCAAAAAAAGCAAAAGAATGCCCTCACTGTGGAAAAACACAATACGAGTTAGTGTTTACAAAACCTACTATCTTTGTTGAGAAAACAGAAATCGGTGAACACAGATTACTTCCAATTACAATTAGAGAAAGATTCTCACAAATTCTTGATGAGGATTTAGAAATACTATCGTATGATCCTCGTACTGCTAGACCAGAATGGTTCATCCTGCAAGCATTACCTGTTCCACCCGTAACTGTTAGACCATCAATCATTCTTGAAACAGGAATTAGATCCGAAGATGATTTGACACACAAAATGGTAGATATCATTAGAGTAAATCAAAGACTAAAGGAAAGCAAGGAAGCTGGAACTCCACCATTGATTGTGCAAGATTTAGTTGATCTATTACAGTATCACTCTACAACATACTTTGATAATGAAGTTTCTGGAATTCCACAAGCCCATCATCGTTCCGGACGTCCACTCAAAACATTAACTCAAAGACTAAAAGGAAAAGAAGGTAGATTCAGAGGTTCACTATCTGGAAAGAGAGTTGACTTTTCAAGTAGAACTGTAATTTCTCCAGATCCTAACTTAGATTTATCCGAAGTAGGAGTTCCTGAACAAGTTGCCATGAAACTAACTATTCCAGAAATTGTTACAGAATGGAATATTGAAAGAATGAGAAAACTAGTCATTAACGGACCAGAGAAATTCCCAGGTGTAAACTATATTGTGAGACCTGATGGTGTAAAGATTAGATTAGATTTCGTAGAAGACCGTTCTATTATTGCAGAATCACTTGAAATTGGATATTTGATTGAAAGACATCTTGCCGATGGTGATATTGTGATGTTCAACAGACAACCATCACTTCACCAAATGTCTATTATGGCACACTATGTACGTGTACTTCCTGGTAAGACTTTCAGACTACACCCATCTGTATGTCCTCCATACAACGCAGACTTTGATGGTGATGAAATGAACCTTCACGTTCCTCAAAGCGAAGAAGCCAGAGCAGAAGCAATTCTTCTAATGAGAGTTCAAGATCAGTTAATTTCTCCAAGATACGGTGGTCCAATTATTGGAGCACTTAGAGATTTTGTTACTGGTGCATACCTTCTAACAAAAGATGGAACAACTCTTTCTATTCAAGAATTTTCAAACCTTGCAATGCTTGGTGGTTACAAAGATGCACTTCCAAAACCTGCAACCAAAACAAAAGATGGTCCAGCATATACAGGAAAACAACTATTTTCCCTATTCCTTCCAAAAGACTTCAACTATGTCCTTACATCAAAATGGTCAAAGGGAACAAATGGTCCCCCAAAAGATGTTGTAATTAAAAACGGTGAACTCATTAGCGGTGTAATTGACAAAACATCTATTGGTGCAGAAGAACCAGAAAGTGTCTTACACCGAATTACAAAAGACTATGGAAATGCAATTGGTAAAAATTTCCTAAACTCTATTCTAATCATGGTAAAACAATTCATTACAAGTTATGGATTCAGTTATGGATTCGGTGATCTAGAAGTACCAGAAAAAGAAAAACAACAAATTCTCGATGACATTCAAGGAACTTATGATGTCATTTCTGATTTAACTGATCAATATGATAAAGGAACTCTCAAACTCACCAGAGGTATGAAAGCCGAAGAAGCCCTTGAAGCATATATCGTAAATGAGTTAGGCAAAGCAAGAGACAAGGCCGGATCTACTGCAAATGATTCTCTTGATAACTCCAATGCTGGAAAAATTATGGCTACAACTGGTGCTAGAGGTTCATCACTAAACGTAGGTCAGATGGCAGGTGCATTAGGACAACAATCGAGAAGAGGAAATAGACTACATGATGGATACCAAAACCGTGCATTGACACATTTTCAAGAACATGATAGTAATCCCGATGCTCATGGATTTGTAAAATCAAATTATAGAGAAGGTCTTTCAGCATTAGAATTCTTTTTCCACGCAATGGGAGGTCGTGAAGGACTTGTAGATACAGCAGTTAGAACGCAACAAAGTGGTTACATGCAACGTAGATTGATTAACGCATTAGAGCACATTAGACTAGAATATGATGGAACTGTAAGAGATCCTCATGGTCACATTGTCCAGTTTCTTTATGGTGAAGATGGAATAGATGTACAAAAAAGTGATCATGGTGAAGCATTCAACCCAAGCAGATTGGCAGAATCGCAAACCATTACAGATTCTGGAAAGAAGGCAACAAAAGATGAGATTGAAGTTCTTGCTAAAAAATACACAAAGACATTCAATCCTAGATTAACCTCGCTTGTAACTGAAGCATTGTTGAATTCTAATCTCAGTAAAGATGGCGTTGAAGCAGTTTGTAAGAAAGGACTTTCACTATACAACAAAGCAAAAGTAGAGCCTGGTCAAGCAGTAGGAATTATCACTGCACAATCAATTGGTGAACCTGGTACTCAGATGACATTGAGAACATTCCACTTTGCGGGAATTAAAGAAAGAAACGTAACATTAGGATTGCCAAGATTAATTGAACTAGTTGATGCTAGAAAGAAACCAGTTACTCCTACTATGGATATCTATCTTGATGAAGAATCAAAGAAGTCTAGAGAAAAAGCCATTGAAGTTGCAAGAAATGTTTTACAAACAAAAGTAAGTGCATTAATTTCTAACAGTGAAACTGACTATTCTACTCAAATCACATTAATCTTGAGTCCAAATAGACTAAAAGAAAGAGGCTGCTCTATTGCAGAAGTTGAGGCCTCACTTGCATCCAACAAGAAATTCAAAATGGAAACAACAGGCGAATTAATCACATTAAAACTAGTTGAAGAATCTGATACTGCAACTGTAATTGCAATTAGAAATAAAGTTCTAAACACTACAGTAAAAGGAGTTCCAGACATTGAACGTGTTACACTAGTTCAAAAAGATGATGAATGGGTAATCCAAACAACTGGTTCTAACATTGCCAAAGTACTTGAAGTTAAAGGAATTGATAAAAGAAATGTCAGAACAAACAACGTCTTTGAAATTGCAGGAACTTTGGGTATTGAAGCTGCAAGAAATTCCTTGATTGATGAACTTAACAATACTTTGGGAGACCAAGGATTAGAAGTTGATAATAGATACATTATGTTAGTATCTGATTTGATGTGCTCAAGAGGTTACATGCAACAAATCGGTAGACATGGTATTGCTGGTACTAAAGATAGTGTTCTTGCAAGAGCCGCATTCGAAATCACAGTCCCAACAATTGCACATGCTGCACTTGGTGGAGAAATTGAACACCTCAAAGGAATCACTGAAAACGTCATTGTTGGAAGCAACATTCCAATAGGTAGTGGTACTGTTGATTTGTACATGCAAGTAAGCAAGAAAAAATAGATGATAATTATGGCAGACGAAATTACAACATTAATGAATAACAGTAAAGATAAAGTCGTTTTACTTCGATTGAGAAATACAAAAACTGTTCAAGGAACTCTTATTGATTTTGATATACACATGAATCTGACCTTGGATAATGCTGAGGATATATCTGAAGGCAAAACAGAAAAACTAGGAAAAATTTTACTTCGTGGTGACAATATCTTAGCAGTCTCTTTACCTGAAGACGAGTCTTAGTAAAACTCATCAAACATTAAATTCAATATTGCGCATTTTTTATTATGCATATATTTTTCCTACTATTGCCATTAATCCTGCTTCCTGCATATGCTGAATCAATTCCAAACTACAATGATCCATACGCTCCAATTTTTACAGACAAACCAGTCTACACTTGGACTGACAAAATAAAAATGACAATTCTTGCACCAAGCTGGAATACAGATAGAAATCTAATTGATTCAATTGGTGATAGTTCAACACATCCGATAATTATTGGTACATCTGAGCACTCTCTGAAATCTTACAGATTTACAGAAACTGATGTCAATTCTGGAATATTTACAGCTGAGGTGATTCTTACAGGTTTTGCACATGATGCAAATGGTGATGGAGACATTGATACCATGCCAAGGACTACTGGTAATGGTCCTACAAGTGGATTTTTAGAAGTTGATAGAGATTCTTCAGTAACTATATCTTTTAAATTTGCAGATGGTGTAGTGCTAGTTGAGTCTGTCCCTGTTAGTTGGAATGTGGGAACTATTTCGTTTCTTAAAGAAATTTTCTTATCTGATACTTCTGCAATGATTCGTGTAATTGATCCTGACATGAATCTTAATCCAGAGGCATTGGATCATATCCAGATACAAATATTCTCAGATTCTGATTCAGCAGGAATTGAAATTGAAGGAATAGAAACATCTGAAACCTCTGGCTCTTTTATTGGAACAGTGTCTTTATCTCAAACTTCGCCCTCAAGTGGAAATAGGCTTTATGCTCTACCAGGAGACAAAATAACTGCAAAATATGACGATTATACATTACCAAAACCCTTTTCCAAATCCGACAATATGCAAATCGAAGATTTTGCAATAGTTGATTCATCAATTCCGCCAATTGAACGTTTGACAAGTTTGCCAATTACTTTCTCTGACAGTTTTGCAAATCAACTAGATTCTTTTTCAGAGGACACTCAGTTGCAAATAGTTGGTACCATACAAAATAATCAAGAATATAATCAAAAGTTTGTTTATCTCTTTCAAGTAAAGAACGCAGATAATTCAGTAGAATCAATTTCGTGGATTCAAGGTGAGCTCTCATCCAACCAAAGTTTAGATGTTTCACAATCTTGGACCCCTAAAAAATTTGGAACATATCATATCGAAACATTTGTTTGGAGTTCTCTAAATGATCCAACACCTCTATCTGATCTAATGAACGCGACAATTATTGTTGAATGAAAAGTATAATTTCTACGTGATTATTAAATAGAAAATTACGTTTCTAGTCGTGTGTTAGGATACTTTGCAGCAATTACTCTAGTGTTAACCGTATTGACTCCGTTGATTTTTGAAGATGTCTTTGCTGAATCATTTACCGTAAATTTTGACAAGTCGTTATACAGCAGTGGTGATTTGATCACTATATCCGGAGATATCCTAGAATTTGGAATGCCTGTAATTGCAATGAGCATTTATGATCCGGATGGAAAAATCTTGTCGGCCAATAATTTGGATATTTCACCTGATAATACATTTTCAAAAAGCTTTGTTTTAGAATCTCCTTTTTATGAGAAATCTGGAGAATATACAGTAAAGATAAGCTATGGAAAAATCTCCGAAAATTATTATTTTACAATAGATAATTTGGATTTTGAACCTGAAATTCTTATTGAAACCTTTGAGGAACCTGAAGTAATATTACTATACACTGAGAAAAAACAATACACTGACAATGATGTAATTAAAATCACTGGTCTTGTTTCTGCATTAGATTCCCCATCTGTGTTAATTGGAATTTATGATCCCTTTGGAATGCCTGGTGGATTTTACTTTGGCTCAGTTGATTCTAATTTGGAATTCTCTACAAGTTTTCTTGTTAAATCTGGAGTTAATTTCAGAGTTGATGGAACATATTCAGTAAAAGCTCACTATGGTGAAACAGAGGCAATATCTTTTTTTGATTATTACAAAATTCCACAAGAAATAATTGAAGATCCAATACCAAACCCTGAAAAAGAAATCATTGAATCTACCGAAGTACAAATAACTAAAACTAGTGATGATGTTGTCACAAAGTCTCCAAACATATCATCTGAACAAGAAACTCCAAACAATGATTCTGATGTTTCTAAAACAAATGATTCACAATCAAATACTGACAACACTATAACCAAATCTGTTTCAAAAAGCATTCCATCTCAAAAAACAAATGTTCCAGAAATACTCAAAACAAAAATTATTGATGAAAAAAACACTCCAAACAAAATTGATGACAAAAAAGAAATTAAAAAACAAAATAATCTGTCTGTTGAGGACATAGAACTTGGAATAATGTTGAACGAAATTAATTTAGAATGTGATCATAGCATCTTGACTGACACAATTTCGTACTATGATGGAATGGGACCTGCATTGTACAGACTATGTAAATTTGATAGTTCTCTGAATTTTTTTAACGAGTTCTTGATCAAACAACCTAATGATGTTGAAATCCTTGTAAATAAGGGATCCGCCCTTGGAAAATTAGGATATTATTCGGAGGCAATAACGTACTATGATCAGGCAATAAAAATTAATCCTGATTTTTTTGCCTGCTAAAAATAACAAAGCAAATGCCCTTGCAAATCTAGGGAATTTTGATAATGCTATTGCATTGTATGATCAAATTTTAGAGAAAAACCCTGACTATCTAACCGCCCGAAAAAACCTTGATACTGTTCTATTACTAAACGCAGATGTTACTGATTCAGACCACGCATCAACAGATTCTAATATTGAAAATATCGCTTATGCCGAATCTTCTGAATCTGAAAAAATTATTCCCAACAATCAGAAAAAACAAGAACCAACCGACTTTATTAACGAATTAAGTCTTGTATTTTCTACTTTGGGCTCTCTATTTGGATTTATGAACTGATTTATTTTTAAAATACTCACAGTTTTTCAATAAACCTATAAAGCCCTGTCATGACGATCGACATAAGGTAACAACATGAGTAAGATACTTGAAAAATCATTAAGAGATGCCCGAAAAGAAGATGCATTAACAATGGGTACTAAACAAGTTTTGAACTCTCTAAAAAATTCCAAGCTAATTGTATTGTCTCGTTCAGTAAAAAAAGAAACACTCGAGCAAATTGAATCAGATGCAAAAAAAGAAAAAATACCTCTAGTAAACTTTCAAGGAACATCAGTCGCATTGGGAAGATTATGCGGCTTGCAATTTAGAATCTCAACAATATCATTTACATCTATCGATGATGCAAACATCAAATCAATTTTAAAAGATACAGAAGCTGAGGAAAAAAATGAATAATCATATTTTCTGTAATGTAAGTTTAAATGAGACTTTTCTTGTTCGGAGATAAATAGGAATTCTAATGACACAATCAATTAAACTAACAACTGATCAGATGCGTATGATGTCTCTTTTCCAAAATGTAACTGGTGCAACAGCCCGTGATTGTGTTGAAGATGAAAAACAAGATAGAGTGATTTTTGTAGTTAATTCTGGTAAGATGGGCCTTGCAATCGGCAAGGGTGGTATTCACATCAAATCCTTACAAAATATTGTTAAAAGAAATGTAGAATTGGTTGAATTCGATGAGGATCCGGCAAAATTTTTGTCTACTTTGCTCAATTCAAAACTAATCTCAGAAGTAAAAATAAATACACGAGCAGATGGTTCAAAACAGGCAATCGTTATGGTCGACCCAAGAAAGAAAGGAATCGTTGTTGGAAGAGAAGGCAGAAATGCTGAGAAAGCAAGACTACTTGCAAAACGATATTTTGATATTAGCAGTGTGTTGATTAACAGTCCTGAACGTGCTACTTTGGAGATGTAATATATGAGAAAATCACCACTTGGATTATTTGCTGGTAGAGTTTTGACTTCTAAAAAGAAGACACAACGATGGGCTATCTCAACTTACAAAAGAAGAAAGCTTGGTATTGATAAAAAGGCTGATCCACTTGGAGGGGCTCCACAAGCTAGAGGTATTGTTTTAGAAAAAGTTGGTATTGCAGCAAAACAACCAAACTCTGCTATCCGAAAATGTGTTAGAGTTCAATTAATCAAAAATGGTAAAACAGTTACAGCATTCTTGCCACGAGACGGCGCCATGAACTTTATTGATGAACACGATGAGGTTCACATTCAAGGAATGGGTGCAACTCAAGGCGGTGCAATGGGAGATATTCCTGGTGTAAGATTCAAAGTTTTCAAAGTTAACGGTACATCGCTTCATGAATTAGTGATTGGAAAGAAGGAGAAACCAAGAAGATAGAAATGGCTGAAACTAAAAATTTATTGCTATTTAGAAAATGGGATTTATCTAACATTGAAGTAAAAGATCCTGGATTAAAAACTGCTATCTCTTTGAGAAAACAAATTCTACCTTACACTTATGGTCGCTCTGCACTAAAGAGATTCAACAAAGCTGACGTTAACATTGTTGAGAGATTAATCAACAAGACAATGCACTTTGGAAAGAAATATGCAAAGAACACTGGTAGAATGACTGGTAAAAAAACAAAACTACTCAACACTGTAAAAACCGCATTTGATATTATAGCACTTAAAACTGGCCAAAATCCAGTTGAAATTCTTGTTAGAGCAGTTGAATTTTCTGCACCAAACGAGGATACAACTAGAATCGTATATGGTGGTACAGTTTACCATGTCTCAGTTGATGTTGCTCCAATCCGAAGAGTTGACTTGGCTTTGAAATTTATCGCAGATGCAATCAAGGAATCAACTTTCTCAAATCCAAAACCCATTGAAGAACACATGGCAGAGCAATTAATGCTTGCAGCATCAAATGATCCTAACGCCCCTTCCGTAAAAAAGAAGAACGAATTAGAGCGTATTGCACAAGCATCTAGATAGAAAATTTTTCCAGTAGCCCGAGGCAGATTCGAACTGCCGTCTCCGCCTATCCACTCTTGAGATCCAGAGGGCAGAATCCTTGACCACTAGACTATCGGGCTACTGAAATAAACCCTAACTATTTAGCATATAATCATTTGTTGCAATGTTTAATGTCAAAATTTGAACCATCTATTATTTTTCACGGAATTCTAATTGTCTTTCACTGCAATCACTTTATCCTAACTTCGTGAATTGCAGTTCCATAGTCACAGTCTGCTTTTAATCGCATGTATGGAATCAATCTGAAATGAATTGAATAGATGTCTCTTTCTTTTAGCAAAATTCCTTTTTGAATCAATGATGCTAGTCCTCTTGATGGAATTGTAATTGATATGTTCCTCTCTTTGCATACTTGTTCTCTTTTCTTTTGAAATTGTTTTAATGAAAATGCCACATCATTAATTTCTAAAATCAAAGGCCAAATGATTTCACTCCAGACAAATCTTCTGTTCTCTGTTGCTGAGGCATATTTTCCTTTTTCACTCAACATTAATAACATCTGCAAATGATGTTATAACTTAATAGTTGTCACAAAAAGAAATTGAAGAATCTCTGAATTTGTTAGAAAAAGATTGGACTGTAGATCCAATTCTGCGAGAATTTATGCTGGGTAAAATTACCGATGTCTCTGACTATCCAATCAAAGTAAAAGATGTAGTGTTTCATGTACCATATCTGAATTCTGAAAAAAAATACATCTTGTGGAAATGCTACTGGCCTGATTGTCATAATTGCTGTGACAGACAAGGAAGACTCCCGTTGACATCTGATGATTTGATCACAATTGGAAAGGGTTTGAAATACCAAAAGCCATCTGATTTTATAAAAAATGAAACTCTAACTGTTACATATCAAGAACCTGGTCCATCTGGTCAGATGACTACAATGACTACAATCAACCTGAAAAGAAAAACAGATGAGACAGAAGATGATGATGGAACCCACATATCTTGTAGATTCCTGGATGAGAAGGGAGGTTGTAGCATGCATCCAGACAGACCTGGAGTGTGCTATTTGTATCCATTTTCAAGCTGGCTTGAGAACGAAAAGGGAAAGGCACGTGTCCATGCAACATATCAATTCACAGGTGATTGTCCTGGATTTTACTTGGCAGAAAATTTGGATCCTATGAAAGAAGAGTTCAAAGAGTACTCAAAGACAATTTATGATTACAACATGGCATCAAATAGAACAAGTAGAGAAGGATTCAGTTCTGTTAGTTTCAGTTAGGCTTTAGCTACTTTCATCAGGTCAGCAATTTTAATATCCATTCCGAATCTATCCTCGTTCTTTTTCATGTATCTAAATATTGAGATAAAGTCTGGCAGTGCTTTGAAGAAACTAAAGTCTTTGTGAATTTTAGCTCTTACAAAATTAAACACTTTGGCATACACTTTGTAGTGTTTTTCAACTGCTTTCTCGTATGCCTTAAAATCATTCATGTTCTCCAAGAATATGTCAACGCATTGCATTGATGGAATAATTCCTTCACCTAACAATGCATAAACTGTTCCAATTGATTCTCCAACCCCTACTACTTTACCTGAATAGTATGGCTTACATCTGTCAGGTGTTGCAAGTCTGATGGGACGACCCTTTGTTGCAACTACTTTACCTCCATGTTTTTTCAAGAAATCGTCAGTTGCCTTGATGTGTTGTTTATTGTAATCCCCTGCGCCAATATGTGCCCATTTCTCACCCAATGGGAAATACCAAAAATATCCTGACATCCCAGGAAATGGCTCAATGTAAAAGTCATCATATGGCAAGCCATTTTCATATTCTACTTTGTATTCGTATGTTGGCAGGAAAAATCCTCCTTTAGTTTTGGAAGATAAACTCTGTTAAATCCAGTACAGTCAACTATCATATCGTATTCTTTTTCTAATTCTTCTAACTTTGGTGCTTGGCCGTAAATTATCTTGGAGTCTTTAATGAAATCTTTAATCAAAGCAAGTTTGTCATACGTGCATAATCCTTTTAATCCGATATCAAATTTTACATCATCATTCATCTTGACATGCATATTTTTGCCATCATGGATTAGAAAGTCATCAAAGTTTCTTCCAGTTTTTTTACAAAACTCTCTCAGCACTGGTTTGATTGTTCCCCATGCGCAAATGGAATCATGTTTTTCCTCAACATTTCTTTCATAACCTACTACTTCATGTTCAGAGTCTTTTAGTCTGGCCATGAGATAAGAACCTGCAACACCCATTCCCATCACTGCGATCTTCAAGATAACCTGCGATTGAGTCATGCCTAATAAATACACTATCTGGAAATTTTTCTAGTGTAGATAATTATCACTAGTAGAAAACAGTAGTGCTGGTTAAATATCAAAATCACATAGTTTGTTTGAAAAGGTAGTCTGTCGTCTGATTACAAATGTTTCAGACCTTAAGACAATCGCTCTCATCAGAAGACTTGCCGTCACTGATCTTAAGCGATGAGCTGTCATCAACGTCCTTTAGGAGTTGATCTTAAGCTCACTCACCTTTTAAATTTGGTATTTTTTTTAGTGTGTCATGGATACATTTGATGCTATAGCTCAACGACGCTCTGTGAAAAGCTTTGATAAAAACCACAAGATGACTCAAGACGAAATCAACAAACTCTTGGAGCTTGCAGTGTTATCTCCAACATCATACAATATTCAAAACTGGAGATTTGTTACAGTAACTGATCAAAGCATCAAAGACAAGCTATCTGCGCTATCTCATGGACAACAGCAAGTATCTGATGCATCACTTGTGATAGTTTTATGTGCGGACTTGAATTCCTGGGATAAAAAACCTGAAAGATACTGGGCAAACATTCCTCCAGAGCCACGCAATGCTTTAGTTGAATCATTAAGAAACTCTTATCGTGACAATCTGCAACAACAGCGAGACGAGGCAATGCGTTCTTGTGGCATGGCAGCTCAGACAATAATGCTTGCAGCAAAGTCTATGGGGTATGACACATGTCCTATGAAGGGCTTTGATTATGACGCAGTTGGGAAAATGATTAACCTGCCTGCAGATCATGTCATATCTATGATGGTAGTTGTGGGAAAGAAGACTAAAGAAGCATCTCCGCGAGGTGGACAACTACCGCTATCTGATATAGTTTTTGAGAACAAATTCTAAACTTGTCTTTATTTAAAATGAATATCATTTATTATCTATGATGTTTTTTTGATATACTGTGGCGGTAGAGGACGCAATCAAGAAACTGGAGATATCAAACCAGGGACTCAAAGTAATACTGGAGAATCTTGATGAACAGCTTGCTGATATACGCTCAGACCCACGACTAGAAGGACTAGTTGATGACTTGGAGAATTTATTTTATGCATATCTAAAGACATGGATTAAGAGCAATACTGAAATTCTTGATATCCTAAACCAAGAAAAAAAATAATACGTAATTTTCAGAATGATTATAGAATTGCTGGTTTTTAAGACATGAATAGTATAGAATGTTATGGTGCTAGTATGGATTGGAATTGCGATAGGAGTTTTACTTGCAGTGATTTTGATAATCAAGGTATCAAAAACTAATCCTCATGAAATAGCGGGAATAGAAATTCATTGTACAAAATGTGGGCTCAAAACAGATGGCTCAGAGTGTCCAAGATGCAAATCAAACTCATTTGGAGTTTAGAACTCTAAACGCTTAAGTTCCATATTCTTAAAGAAAATCAATGGGCTTTGCAAAAAAAGTTCTAGAGTATCAACAAAAGAAACTAGTTGAAGCGCAAAACAATCTCAAATCTCATCTATCTAAAAAGGAAGATCTCTATGGAAAAGGAACCGAGAAGGAAATTGCAAACGAGGAAAAGATGATCAAAATTTGGAGTACAAACATTGAGAAGATTAAAAAGGCGATTCTCAAGCTGCAAGAAAAATAAAATCTAACTTAATCTGTCTAGTTTTTTATCTAATGTGTTGACCTGGTGTATCAGATCATTTATTGTATTATCTAGTATAGCCTTTTTTGTTTTGGGTTTTTCTGTAGCGTCTGCCCAGTCAAGCATTGCATGAAACATTGATCTGACCTGCAGGGCATCATCATACAACTCATTCAGTGTAATTTGCTCTCTCTGATCTTTGGGATATATCGTAATTGCGCCGTCTTTAATTATGTATTTCTGGTGCGCTATCGCATCTCTGAAATCAACTAAGAACAATCCTCTGATTGAGTTTTTCAATTTCTCAGTGTACTGCATCTTGTTGCATATTTTTCTAATCATCTGACTCAGTGATGTGTCTTCATCAAAACTCCCCTTGATCATTGCAGAATTTATGATGATTTTTAGAAATTTCTCAAATACTTGAAGATGAGAATTGACATATAACATTAAGGAATAAACTGCAAAGAAGACTATCTCGTCTTTTTCAGTCTCAAATGCATCTATTTTTTGGATTACCTTCTCAAAAGAGTTGGTAAATGACTTTTCAAATTCTATGAAATTAATGAAAAATTCCTCATCGTGATACTCTTTGTTAAATTTGTACAGTCCATTAGCCTCTATATCGTTTAGAATTACTAAAACAGCTTGATAGTTTGAATCTGCCACAGATTTTGTTGCGAGAATTGTAAACTTAAGCCTGTTGATATTCTATAACCCGCCGCCAGAAATCTCACTGAGCTCTATCTCGTATCCGTTAGGATCTAAAATGTATA
>NZ_AEXL02000059.1 GCF_000242875.2 Candidatus Nitrosopumilus salarius BD31
GGTATGAAATTAAAGCCTAGTACTGTTGGCATTCCAGTTCCTGGGATGAATCTTGATGTTTTTGATGATGCTGGAAATTCGGTACGAAATCAAAATGGTTATCTGGTAATAAAATCCCCATGGCCTGCAATGACTAGAGGCTTATTAAATGACGATGAAAGATATCTTGAAACATATTGGTCACGATTTGAAAATGTTTGGTTTCATGGAGATTATGTCTATGCAGATAATGATAATCTTTGGTATATGCATGGCAGGACAGACGATGTAATTAATGTCTCAGGGCACAGAATGAGTACTGCTGAAATAGAGCACACTGTAATCTCTCATCCTAAAGTGTCTGATGCCGCATCTATTGCAATTCCTGATGATCTTACTGGTGAGGCAATTGTAATATTTTTCGTTGCAGATGATAATCTTGAAACTAATTTGCAATCTATTGTTTCTGAATATGTCTCTGAAAAAATTGGCAAGATTGCACGTCCTAAGCATGTTTTTCAATTATCTGATTTACCGAAAACAAGAACAGGTAAAATTATGCGTAGACTGTTGAAATCAAAACTTTTGGGTAATGATCTGGGTGATTTATCGTCACTTGAGAACCCTCATGTTTTAAATGAAATTTCAAGAATAGGTTGATAAAATCAACGTAATTGATATTCTCCGTTTCATGAGTAATATCTAAATTTTATACAAATAACATTAATTATTGAAATTCATAGTTGATCAACAGGTTCAGGACATTGAGATGCCTGAAAATCTCAAATTAAACACATTCTTACAGGAATTTCACTCTGATTGCCATTCCCCCGAATGCAATTTTGGCTTTTACGGATTTGCGTTTGGGCAGTCACCATTTCCTGTTCCAAAACCCGTTCAAGATGCACTGATAAATAATGCTTCAAAAGGGGCATATGCGG
>NZ_AEXL02000058.1 GCF_000242875.2 Candidatus Nitrosopumilus salarius BD31
TTACTAACTGAAAACAAATCAATTTCAAAAAGCTGAAGAGTATTACACTAAAGCCATCGAAATCAATCCAAAAAGATCTGCAAAAATTTACAAAAACCGTGCTTATCTTAGAGAGAAACTAAACAAAAATTCTGACGCTAAAGAGGATCTAAAAACATATTTGAAATATTCTCCAAAAGCTTCTGATAGAGGAATAATAGAACAAGCAATACGTGAATTATAATGCGGAGTGCGGGATTTGAACCCGCGACCTTCAGCTTGGGAAGCTGACATCTTACCAGGCTAGACAAACTCCGCCTAGAAGATACTCAGTAACTATGATTAAATATCTTAATTGGTAAAACCATGATATGGATGCACGTTGTCCTGAATGTGAAAAAGTTGCAAAATTAGATGATGATATTACTTTAGTGAAATGTCCTCACTGTAACTTTGAAGCAGACTATGATTCGTATCTTGAAATTATGAAAGATCAGGCAATCAATATGTCATCTGAATATATTCCTGACAGACCTGGAATTTAGCTACCAGTAATTCCCTTTATCTGAACAATCTAAATGAGCTCCACAATTGGGACAAAACATATGACAAGCTTGCATGTCCACCATTTTACTATCGCATCGTGGACATCTGATATCTTCTGTCATGCCTATCTTTGTTAATCTTAATTTAAAAATAATGTCCAAAGGTTAATTAGTCCTACAACTTTTTTTTGGAATAATTGGCAAATTTCAAACTTACAATATCAGACATTAAAGGAAAATCAGTTTCAAAAGAACTCAAAGATAATGATGCTAATGCGTTATTGGGATTACAACTGGGAAATGAAACTGATGCTGCAATTGTAGGATTG
>NZ_AEXL02000057.1 GCF_000242875.2 Candidatus Nitrosopumilus salarius BD31
GAACATCTTACTGTTAAAAATGAAATTTCAAAAATAAAATCTTCAATTGATAGTGAGGTCAAATAGAAATGAGTCAAGCAGCACAATCTAAAAGGAGGCCAACGAGGTAGAGGTCCACCAGTGTATGGAGGAGGCCCACCAGGAGCTAAAGGCGGAGACAGACCACGTAGACCAAGAAGAGAACCAGAAGAAGAAGTATGGGTTCCAAAAACAATCTTGGGACAAAAAGTCGCATCAGGTGAAATTACATCACTAGAAGAAATTATCGAATTAGGATTAAGAATTCAAGAATCAGGAATTATCAAGAAATTACTTCCTGATTTGAAAAGTGAAGTTGTAGATGTTGGTATCATTCAAAAAATGACTTCCAATGGACAATCAACTAGATTCAAAGCAATTGTTGCTGCAGGAAATGAAAATGGCTATTTGGGAATTGGTCAAGGAAAATCAAAACAAATGAGAATTGCTATTGAAAAAGCAACAAGCCAAGCTTATCTTAATGTCAACCCAATCAAACTTGGATGTGGCAGTTGGGAATGCAGATGTGATCAGAAACATTCCGTACCATTCAAAGTTAAGGAAAAGGTGGCAGTGTAACGATTGAAATTATTCCTGCACCACGTGGATTAGGTCTAGTTGCAGGTGGTAAAATTAAACGATTATTGGAATTAGCAGGTCTCAAAGATGCATGGACTACAGCAAAAGGCTCAACTCCTACAATGAATTCCACCTCAAAAGCTATATTGGATTGTCTTAGACAGACATTTAGTCAAGGTTGATGAAAAATGGCAAATGCATATCTTGTTGTTAGAATAAAAGGTCAAGCCGATTGTCCATACTGGGCTACAACAACTATGACTCTGTTGAAATTAGATAAAAAATACCGCGCAACAATTTTGCCTGCAAAAGACAATACTTTGGGAATGCTAAGAAAAGTACAGCACTATGTTGCCTGGGTTGAGATTGATGCTTCATTGGCAACTGAACTGATTGACAAAAAAGCAAGAAAAGGTGGCTATCAAAAAATTACTGCTGAAGACCTAAAGGCACTTGGATTTGCAAGTGCTGAAGAATTAGGAAAAGCCTTGTCTGAAGGAACAGCAACACTATCAAAATTAAAACCTCTGAAACCTTGGTTTGCATTAGCACCACCAAGATTTGGATTTAAGCGAAGTACCAAGAGACTTTATGGACAAAAAGGTGTTCTTGGACAAAACAAAGAACTTGGTAATTTAGTAAGGAATATGATTT
>NZ_AEXL02000056.1 GCF_000242875.2 Candidatus Nitrosopumilus salarius BD31
AAAAGCAGCCTCAGAGAAATAGTTCAGAATTTCAAGAGAAAATTCCCATAATTGGGAAATATACCATAACTAAATACTTTAAAAAACATTCAAAAAAATGAACAATGACAGAGTGTAAGGAATGCGGTGTTGAATACGAGGTTGGAACAAAAGAATTTTGTTCCCAAAAATGTCTTGAAAAAAATATTCAAAATCGAGTCATAGATGCTACAGAAAAGGATCAATCACATACAAGTAAATTTTCTAAAAAAGAATCTTAGAGTTACTCTATTCTAGATATTTCATAAATTTTCTGTCTGGCATCTCTAATGGACACTTTTTTCTTCACATATCCTTTCTTTAGTAAATGACTCAATGCAAGTCTAACAGTCCTATCAGGAAGTAATGTTTTGTTTGCCAAGTCTTTTTGAGTTAATGCCCCCTCATATTCCAATGTCTTCAATAACAGTTTTGAGCTTGGAGGCATACTAAGTAATTCTTCAGCCAAATGTACTTTTTTTGCCAAAGCAGAAATTGCAGTCGAGTCTTTTTTTAATCGAATAATTTTTGCAGGTGGAAAAAATTGAGTGCATTCAACAGTTTTGTTAACTTTGTATCTATCCAGGCCATCAAGAATAGCTTCACAATGCAATCTAGCAGAGATATCATCAATCTCAATTGAACTTTTGTTAGATACAATGATTGGCCTTCGTGTAACATCAAGTGAGTTTACAGAGATTATTTCAAATACTGCAGAGTCTTGAAACAAAACTGGCCCACCAGCAGACATTGAATATGCAGAAGAACCAATCGGAGTAGATACAATTATTCCATCACTGTTATCGTGCCATACCTCATCTCCATTTACTCTAAGAGTATGTTCCATCAGCATTGCACTCTTTGATGAAAATACTGCGACATCATTTAGAACAGGATAAACATTTTTTCCGTCAATCTTTACCCCTAATCTAGGAACTTCTTCAACAGCATAATTTTGTTTTTTAGAATGTTAACATATGCAGAAAATTCTCTTAACTCAACTTGAGCTAAAAATCCACTTGCTTCACCTTCACTCACTCCAAGTACAGGTGAGGTAGAATCAAATGTTCTATGAAAATAATTTCTAACACCTTTATCACCACCTAAAACGATAACACAGTCAGATTCTTTATTCTTAGATTTTCCAATTGGAAATGACTTAATTCCAGAATCATCAAGAATTTTCTTTATTGTCTTTGCAGCAGATTCAGTAGTCCCTGATCCATAAATTCCTATTTGCACAGAAGAATGAATCAATCCAGTTCAATAAAAGAATGATGGATTACAGGTCTCGAAATTTTACCAAATTATAAAAATATGAGGCGTTTGTTTGAATTGTTCCTCTTGAAGGAATTTTTTGCAAGCCTAGATTTTTTGAATCAAGTGCAGCTTGAGCAGCACCGCCTGCAAAACACAAGGCCCACAAAAAATCCTTCTCTTTGAGCATAGTACAGAGAAATGCAGTACAAAAGATATCACCTATTCCAGTGGTATCATGAATTTGCTTGTTTGGAAGAACAATAGAATACACTTTGTCTTTTACTAAAAGAGAAACGTTTTCTTTGTTTGTCAAAAGGACATACTTGGCACCTTTTTTCTGTAATGCCACCATCATTTCATCATGAGTTCCATCAACAATATTCTGAGATTCTTCAGGATTTACTTTAATTGCATCAACATTGGATAAATCAAGATCAGTCTTTTCCAAAAAAATATTATTTTGCAAATCTTTTCTTCTCAAAAAGCCTTGAGGGTCTACAAAAAGAAAATTAGAATCATCTTTTATTTTTCTAAAAACATCATTAGTTATCTCATGATATATTGGACTAACAAGGTGTCCGTCAGCACTGATGCCGGAATAATTGATTGGATCACATTCATTTTCAAGTTTTAGAACTCTATCAGATCCTGTAATCACAATATTGAATTTGGTGGTATTTTTTTTAGATTCGGAATTTGAGAAATTTATTTTATTTTGAGTAAGATATTGTTTTGGAAAATCAGGACCAAATTTTGTAAACAAATCCACATCAAATTTGAATTCACGTGCAGTTAGCCCACAATAACAAGCAGCCCCACCAATTTGTTCATATGTATGATTTTCTAGATGGATGGAATCTATTGCACAGTGGGAAAAAAATTGCCAATTTCATTTAACTTTATTCCTTACATTGGGATTTAGTTTTTTGCATTATTTTTTTCAATGCAGTGTTTGCAAAGAATGCGACCTTTGATTACTTCAATTTCCACCCCAGAGGTAAAGCAATGATGACAAAGACCGCGCATCTGATATCAAATGAAATAAATCGATCTCAGATTAAAACATAGAGTGAGTTTTGACCTAGAATAGGCATAAATTAGCAATTTTTTTACGAACATCCTACAAGAATATAAGTAGGCAAATTTGTTCAGGTTCATGCCACTTAAACGTGCAAGTCGAGGTCGTACAAAAGGAGGAAAAGGATCCTCAGGTACAGTACAATGTACAAACTGTGGACAAACAGTTCCCAAAGATAAGGCAAAAAAAGTCACATCTAGATTAAATCTTGTCGAACACACATTGGCAAAAGAACTACGGGCACAAGGCGCATACATTGCATCACCAACAGTTTTGAAACATTATTGCATCTCATGTGCAATTCACTTTAAAATTCTAAAAATTAGATCAGAAGATAGTAGAAGAAAACGTGGAAAGCTGCGTTAGTCTTTTTCTTGAATATTTTTTGCGGTCACAATCATTCTTTGGATTAAAGTTACTCCTGCAATTATCACCACTATAATTACAGCATATTCCATAAATCCAATAATCCCAATTATTGCAATCGCCAATAATCTTTCTGCTCTTTCACCAATTCCTATTCCTTGGAGTTTTATGTTAATAGCATCAGATTTTGCTCGAGCATAACTTACTAGTAATGACAAAGTAATTGCAAGCAATACAAGATAGGGTTCTGCATATCCTCCAATCAAAATTCCTAAAAATATTGCAACTTCTGCAATTTTATCAAACATTGAATCAAGATATGATCCTTTAATGGATGTCTTTCCAGTGACTCGCGCTACCTGACCATCAACCATATCAAAGAATCCCGAAACAAGTAACAAAATACCACCAATTATTAACCCATACTCAATTCCCATTCCGTAAACAATAGATGATGTAATTGCAAACACAAGTCCTACGACAGTCCAAAAGTTAGGAGATAATCCAGTAGAAGCAAATCCTCTCCCCAATTTCTCAAGTATGGGTTTAAGAAATTCTCGCAAATTGTTTAACATGAGATATCCCCAACTACACCATCTAATAAAGTGATTAGGAAACTTGATGAAAAACTAAGTCAAAATTTGTAAAATTAGGCATAAATCACAGAGATAAATGTGGAAAAGAATAATAAGTAATTAAGATATGATGTTAATCATTGATTATGCTTAAAATTATGATCGGAGTCATAAGCATAGTCGGGATTTTGTTTACAGTAGGGATAAAATATTTTTGGTAAATGCTAGGACGTTGCTAATTATTTAAGTTGAGATAAATTAATTGCAATTAGAGTAGAAATTATTTTTGCAGCCAGTGATGCAGTTGCACCATTATCATGATAGGGATTTAGCTCTACTATATCTACCCCAGTAACCTTTGTTTCTTCAAATGTATGAATCATATCAAACAGTTCTCTTGAGGTCATTCCTACAGCTTCAGGATTACCAACTCCTGGGGCATATGCAGGGTCTAACACATCAAGATCAAAACTAGAATAAAGAGTGTCAAATGTTGACACATAGTCTTTTAGAAGTTGAGGACCCTTTCCATCCCTGATTTGTCTATCAGTAATAGTTTTGATATTGTTTTCTTTGAGAAACTCCAATTCTTCTTTAACAAATGCTCTAGCACCAACATGTAAGATATTTTCAGAGCCTCTTTCTTCTACAACTCTTCGAAGATATGATGCGTGGCTTAGTTTAATGTCTGCGAATTCATCTCGTAGATCATAATGAGCATCAAACACAACATATCCAGTTTCTTTTGGAAAACTAGTATACGTCCCATATGTAATAGAATGCTCACCTCCCAAAATGAATAATTGTCTTTTTTTTGCAACAAGTTCGGTGGTAATTTTTTTTATCATATCAACCATTTCTGAGGCAACAACAGTATGTCTGGTATTTCCTAAATCTTCAATGTTGACGGTCTCCAAATCCACTTGAAGATCAGGATGAAAGATCTCAATATTGTTAAATGAATCACGAATTGCATCAGGCCCAAACCTGCAACCTGGTTTGTAAGAGTGAGTAGCATCAAAAGGAATACCAAAAATGGTTGCAACAGGTTCCGAATCCTCATCTGACGCAGTAATCAGGGGGTTTTTGTTCAGGTATAAGTCTAGAAAGCTCATTTTTACACCATCAATTGAGGTCTCTTTGATAGATGTTTCGGCAAATTCAAACCAGTGAATGGTTTTCCTTTGGTTTGTTCTTTAATCTCATTTAGAAAATCATCAAAGGGCAGTTCTCGAACATTGCCAGTTTGTCTATCACGTATGCTTAAATTTTGGGAGTTTGCTTCATTATCACCAATTACCAAAATATATCGAATCCATTCTTTTTCTGCCTCACGAATTCTCTTTCCAATACTCTCGTTTCTATCGTCAATATCTATACGTACATCATTTGAAGCGATTTTATCAACCAAATTTTCACAAAAATCATTAAACTC
>NZ_AEXL02000055.1 GCF_000242875.2 Candidatus Nitrosopumilus salarius BD31
AATGTAAGTGGAATTCCAAATTTGCTAATTGTTTCAAAGTGAATTTTTTCAGAAAAGAAGGAAGGATCTTCATCAGGCAAATCCACATATTTTAATCTATGATGGAATGCAAAAATTAGTAGAAGAAAACTGTAAACATAAAGTAAATCAACTGGATGTCCATCAAAGTATGAGCCATCTAATTCTGCAAAAAGAAAATACGTATCTGAAATATTGTAGATGATAAATCCAAATAAGATTAACATCCATGAAAGATTTGAAGGTTTTTTAGCAAGATACATGATACCGACAATGGCAGGAATTAATTGAATGGATGCCATAACTGGATATGCAAGTGCAATGGATGTGGCAAATGCTTCTTCACCTTCCATATCATCATATGCTGCCAAAACTGAAGGAATTAGAAATGAAAAAGACAATGCCGCTGCAAAAAACCACACATTTTTGTTAATTGATTTGAGTGCAGGTCTTAGAGCTATCACCAAAAATAAAATGTGGCATGGGTATGCTGCTATATAAAAAATATCAGCTTCAGATGGAAATGGTTCACCATCCCAAATATGATCATACATTTGCCAAATCTGTTCAGCAATAAACCAAAATGCAGCACCAAAAGTAAAGAAGAGAAATCCCTTTGCTTGAAAGTGTTTTTGTCTAAATAATTTTATTGTTAGAACTGCCGCATAGACTGTGAGGATTCCAGGAACAATTGCGTATGTTGGAATTGATATCCACATGAATTGTTCATCATCAACAAATGGTCTTAATTGATAAAGAGCAGTAAAAAATACCAGAGTGATAATTAAAGTAACTATAATTCGCTTATTATCAATTAAATTTGGAATGGTATTAATTTTACTCACATTTTACACGTCCTAACTTCATATGTTTTACAAATATTATAGAATATACATATTCATATGATTTCAATTGTATTTTACCTCAAAAACCATTGACAAAAATTCTAGTTAATTAAGAACATGTAATAAAAACTACAGACGTACTCTTTAATAGTAAAGTATGAGGATGTTACTTTGGGTATGGGTAAAACAGTATTGATTGTAGAAGACGATACAGATTTGATTGGAATCTACAAAGAAATTTTGGAATTACATGAATTTGACGTGCAGACGGCATTAAATGGCGAAGAGGGGGTTAAGAAATTCATTGAAACAAGACCATCTTTAGTGATTATGGATGGAGACATGCCAATACTCGATGGATATGAGGCATTCAAGCAAATTAAAGAAATTGACAAAGATGCCAACGTAGTGATTGTAACAGGGTTCTCAGAGTTTGAACCAAAAAGCCAAGAGGCCATAAAGCAAGGATTAATCAAAGTAATATCAAAACCTCTCGGAGTGGACGAATTATTATCCTTGGCAAAAAAGTATTCTGAAATTAAAGTTGAAAAATAATTCTAAGAGAATTTTCTATCTCGAAATATTTTGAAAGTTAAAAGCGGGTCTAAAGGGATTCGGACCCTTGACAACCGGATTAAGAGTCCGGTGCGCTACCTGGCTGCGCCATAGACCCACCGAAATAATTATGCCGAGAGTTGTTATTAATCTTAAGATTTTAAAATAAATGAAAATTTAGTTTTGTGCTTTAGCTTCAATTTCATTGTATTTTTCAATGATTGCTGTGAGTGCAGTTGAAACTGGGACATCATTCATCTTTTTCTTTTCAGCAAGAAGTTTTTGGTATGCATCTAGTGTAATGTATACTGGAATTGATCCATTTCCTTCAAGTAATCCTCTAACGTTGTAAAGTGCTGTTTCCATTCCTTTCTCAGCAGATTTTGCAAACTTTGCTTTATCCAAAATTGCTCCCAAAGGACCAAATGGCATTTCATAATCTACTGACATTGTTACTCTAGTCAGATTATTACCTAATGCTTTGAATTCGTTAGTAATTTGCCATCTCTTAAATGGACCTTCAATCTGCTTTGCAGTGATTTTTTCATTTCTAACAAATTCAGTTGTTTCACAATCCCACTCTAAACGTTTACCACTAAAGTCACCGATAATTCTAAAGGTTGTACCTACACCCATTCCTTCTTTGATGTCCATAGGAACTACTGTCATACCTACTGTGTCATTTTTGATTTGATCAGAAACGTGTTCTGGTCTTGCAAAGTAGGTGAAAACATTCTCTACAGGTGTTTTAATATCGATTGATTTTGTTACGAGTGTCAACGAATGAACTTCTTGCCAGTTAGAATTTAAAGGTTTTGAAGATTTTCCAGATAAAATGGATTTACATTATATTCATCCTAATTCCATCATAGCCCATATGGCTAAAAAGCGATCAGAGTTTTTACTCTTTATTTTACTATTATCGTCGATCTCAGGATTTGTAGATGCAGGTGCAGATCCTATGTTTAATTCTTCAGAGAGATCTGAGGCAGGATATATCGTTAAGGTATCTACTGCGCCTGAATTTCCACAGATAAATGAGCCATCTCAGTTTTTGGTAAGAGTTACTGATGAAAACTTTGTAGAAGTTGACAGATTTACAATGGGGATTAGAGTTTTCTTCAATGACCAACAAGTAGACAACATACTTCCAATATCAGTTGAGGGTGGACATTGGAATTTTGATTATGTCTGGAAACAGCAAGGGAATCATATTGTAAAAATGGACTTGTATGACATGGGAGGAAAAGATGGTATTATCACTTATACATTTAACATGGGGCCTCAGAATCTATTTGGAACTGTTTTCTTTAGTACAATCACTATAGGTATCCTAGTTTTTGGAGGAATGATGATTTACATATACATGCCAAAAATATTTAAAAAATCTAAGCAGTAGATTTTATTGGTATCTTAGAAAGTCTGAATGCAAATAATGTAGTAAGTAAGACCATTGCGAATAACAAAATCCCAACTCCTAGATGTATTGCAACTAAGACAGCATGAAGTTTCATATCAATTACAATTGCACCTAATGTAATTTGTGTAATTACTAATGCAGATGCAAATGTGCTTGTAAATTTGATCTTTTTATCAGCATTCTTGTTTAACCAGCTTGCAATCATTGTTGCAGCAACTAAACTTGCAGTTGTAGCAGCAACCAATCTATGAGTCCATTCTATAAAATATTCTTCAGATGGCATTACTCCATTAGGACATAATGGCCATTCTGGACATGTTAAACCAAGTCCAGCCGCTGAAACATATCCTCCAACAAACATTAGAGAGTATAATACGATCATTGCAGATAATGCAAGATATTGAATTGCCAAAACTATTCTACTATGAAACTGCCTTGCATGCCTTGTAATGCATGTCCTGGAACAGTACAGATGTAGTAGTAAGTTCCCGGTGCGCCAGCTGTAAATGTAACACTACCACTCTCTCCAGGCTTTAGAGGATTTGTTGCTGCTGCTATTGCGGAATCCATAATTACTTTGTTAAAGTCTTCAGGATTGGCAACAATACCAAATGCATGAAATGATTTACCCTTGTTAGTTGCAGTAATATTTACAGTATCGCCAGATTTTACTTTAAGTTCTGGATTGTGATTAGGTTCTCCGGGTAATGCGTTAAATGACAAAGTCCTAAAGTCCGAGGATTCTACAAAGTCTAAGTTAAAGTCATGAGATACGCCTGTTGGGGCTGCTGCAACTTCAGAAGATGCACCACCTTTTGATGGACCAACGATGATTTTTCCNCATCCCTTGCTCTCTGT
>NZ_AEXL02000054.1 GCF_000242875.2 Candidatus Nitrosopumilus salarius BD31
TCATCATTAAGAAATATTCAAGTTAGCNCCAAAGAAGATGCATAAAATCATTTGTGGGAGTTCTAAATAACACTGCAAACCAATCCATGATTGAAACTACTGCACTTAATGCAGGAGGGGGGTTAATTGTGGCAAATATTTGCAAAAACTTCGAGGAAGCAGTACAAGTTGCATTAAACACAATTAAGAGCGGCAAAGCATTTTCATTGTTAGAAAATTTTGTTCAAGATACAGGCAATATTTCAAAATTAAGGGAGATTACTGATGGCTGAGAATATTTTGAGAAAACTAGTAAATAATTCCCAAATGGCAATTGATGACGGAGTTTATGAAATAGATGCAAACTTGCAAAAATCAACCAAGGATTTCAAACAAATTATCAAGACAAACCCACATGCAACACTACTGACTGAGATTAAATTTTCATCTCCTTCTCTAGGTAAAATTAGAACACTTACAGACCCTGTCAGTATCGCATCACAAATGATTGCTGGAGGTTCAAAAGCACTTTCAGTATTAACACAACCACACCTGTTTAATGGTTCACCAGAGTATTTCATGAAAGTAAGACAAGCCGTGGATGT
>NZ_AEXL02000053.1 GCF_000242875.2 Candidatus Nitrosopumilus salarius BD31
CAAAGTTTGCTGTTTTAAAATTCAACATATTTTCAGGATCATCTGATCTTAGATTTACTTAATCTTTCAAGCTCTACTAATGCATCACCTCTAAAACCTACTGAAGAACCATAAATCCCATCTGTTAGCATTGTCCCGTGATCCCCTCTTTTGATATCGTCAACCATTTCATAAAATCTGGTTGTTCTTTTTTATTAACTGGATTTCCAGTTGCTTTGTTATGTGCAACTGCAATATACATTCCATTATTTTTTACTGCAACTGGAATCTTGTGATTTTTACCTGATACACCAGGGATGGTATCATTAACTATAACTTCACATTTGTGATACATACTTGAGACATATGCAAAAAATCTATACTGTGCATATTTTCCTGCACTATCTTCTTCACATCCGACAAATACTTTATGTAATAATTCTAAAGCTTCATCATTCATACTTTGTAGTCTATCATCAATCCTACCTCTTTCAAGAAGTTCAGATTTGCATTCTTTAGCTACTAGCACTAAAATAAAATCTGGTAAATTGTAATTTTTAAGAGCTGCTACAAATGCTCCGGCCTGAGACATTCCAAATTTTGGGAATCCTTTATTGACCATATTTACAAATCACTCCAAAAAACATACTACTACCCAACAATGTAGTAAAACATACTTTTCGCTTATAATTGTTAAGGAATTTGAGTGATAATTCCGCAATTTTTTCTAAATTTCAAATTGTAAATAATAAATTCAGGAGAAATTCAATATTTTATGTGGATATAGATACTACCCCTCAACTTGTTTCAAATGTTTATTCAAAAATTAAAGAAAATATTATAAAATATCGAAACGTCATTGGAAGACCTCTTACACTTACTGAGAAAATTTTATCTGGACATCTTTATGAAATCCCTGACAAAATTATTACTGGCGGAAAAGACTATGTTTTTCTTAAACCTGACAGGGTTGCATTACAAGACGTAACCGGTCAAATGGTAATGCTTCAATTCATGCAAGCTGGACTTAAGCAATCTGCTTTACCTACAACTGTTCACTGTGATCATCTGATTAGAGCTGAAGTTCAAGGTGATGTTGACATGAAGGTTTCTCTTGATGAAAATAGTGAAGTTTTCAAATTTCTACAATCTGCCGCTGCAAAACATGGATGTGGTTTTTGGAAACCTGGTGCTGGAATTATTCATCAAGTGGTTCTTGAAAATTATGCATTTCCAGGAGGTTTAATGATTGGTACAGATTCACATACTCCAAATGCTGGAGGATTGGGAATGATTGCAGTTGGTGTAGGTGGATTAGATGCAGCTGAAACTATGGCTGGACTTCCTTGGGAATTACTTTATCCAAAAAAAATTGGTGTTAAATTAACTGGAGAACTAAATGGATGGACAGCGCCTAAAGATATCATACTGAAAGTTGCAGAAGAATTAACGGTTTCTGGAGGAACTAACTCTATTGTAGAATACTTTGGTCCTGGAACAAAATCTATCAGTTGCACTGGAAAAGCTACAATTACCAATATGGGAGCAGAAATTGGCGCAACTTGTTCTATTTTCCCATATGATGAAAGAATGGAAACTTATCTGAAATATACAAACAGAGAAAAAATTGCTGAATTAGCAAATCAAAATAAAGAATTACTTGTAGCAGATCCTGAAATTGAGTCAAATCCGGAACTCTTTTTTGATAAAGTTATTGAAATCAATCTATCTACATTAGAACCTCATATTGTTGGTCCTCATACTCCAGATTTGGCAAGAACAATTTCGAAATTAGGTGACGATGTAAAATCAAATGATTACATTGATCCAATATCTGTTGCATTAATTGGAAGTTGTACTAATTCATCTTATGAAGACATGTCAAGAGTTGCAAGTATCGCTAAACAAGCAAAAGAAAAAGGAATTAAATCTAAGATTCCTTTGTTAATTACACCTGGCTCTGAACAAATTCGTGGAACTATAGAAAGAGATGGTCAAATGGATTCCCTTAAGAAATTGGTGCAACTGTTCTAGCAAATGCATGTGGACCTTGCATTGGACAATGGAATAGACCTGAATTAAAAAATGAAGAAAAAAATACAATCGTTACCACATTTAACAGAAATTTTCCAGGACGAAATGATGGTCATCGAAATACTTTGAATTTTATTGGAAGTCCTGAGATGATTATCGCATTAGCTTTAGGAGGAAGATTATCCTTTAATCCATTAAAAGATGAACTCACAGCTGCAGATGGAGCAAAATTCAAACTAGAACCACCAAAACCTGCCCCAGAAGTTCCTGAAAATGGATTTATGATTCCTGAAGGAATTTTCATTGCACCTCCTGAAAATTCTGATAATATTGAAGTAATTATTGATCCTAACAGTAGAAGATTGCAACTTTTAGAACCTTTTTCAAAATGGGATGGAAAAGACTTTGTTGATTTACCAATCCTAGTTAAAGCCAAAGGAAAATGTACTACTGACCATATTTCTCCTGCTGGCGCATGGCTGTCACTTAGAGGTCATTTAGATAATTTGAGTGATAACATGCTTTTGGGAGCCGTTAATGCATTTAATGACGAAGTAGGTAAGGGTAAGAATATTCTCAATAATCAACTCGAAACATTTTCAAATATCGCACGACAGTATAAAGAAAAACAAATGAGATGGGTAATCGTAGGTGATAATAACTATGGTGAAGGCAGTAGTAGAGAACACGCTGCAATGTCTCCTAGATATTTAGGATGTGCAGCAGTTATCACCAAAAGCCTTGCAAGAATTCACGAAACGAATTTGAAAAAACAAGGAATTTTAGCACTTACCTTTAGTAATCTAGATGATTATGAAAAAATTTTAGAAGATGACAAAATTAGTCTTCTAGAATTAAATGAGTTGGAACCACATAAACAAGTAAAATGCGTTCTTTCACATAAAGACGGAAGTAAAGATGAAATTTTGCTTAATCATTCATACAATAAATCTCAGATTGAGTGGTTTAAAGCTGGTTCTGCACTTAATGTTTTGAGGAACAATCAGTAGAATTTTTTAACGTGGGGCCGACCGGAATCGAACCGGCGACCTACGGGTCACTACAGCTCCAAACTTACATCATCCGTGAGTCAGTTTAGCTTAGTTAACCTTTGGAGCCCTTAGCGGTGATCTTTTTCGTAGACACTGTCGCCCTACCAGGCTAGGCTACGACCCCACAAACAAGAATGAAATAGACTTGAATTTTAAGTTATTTTTAACCAAGATTTATTTGCATTAATCATTAGTTTATTATTGATTATCTATAATGGTAAAACCAATTTACTTAGTATTAGGTGCTATTCCAATAATCGCAGCTATATTAATTTCAGTTCCATTACTCATTAAAAATGAAATTCCTACATCTGCAGCGAATTATACTGATGAAATTGAAATTGTATATACAAAACATCAGTTGAAAAAGATCTCTAATGGTATTACCGAAAGAATTGGTGCGCAAAAAACTGAAATTCTTTACATAAAAAATGATGGTGAGGTAAAATATTCTGTTACTGAACAAGGCTATATCAAACCTGATATTCGATCTCATATTGATGAAGAAAAACTCAACAAAATTAAAGCGCTGATAAAAGAAACTGGATTCATTGCAATTCCATCTGAATCTTTTACAGTTTTTGATAATGTAACTGAATATCAAAAATCAAATGTAAAAGTTACTCTTAATGGTCGTGTCAATCAAATTCACTGGCCCCAACAAAATGTAACGGGAGATTTTATCCCTCCGATAATCACCAAGGTTGAATCAGAACTTGATTTAATTATGTCTGAATTTAGTGAATAGATACAAATAGTCATTAGGAAAAATTAGAACATGCTTCCACTTTCTGGCGAACGACATGACGCAAAAGGAATAGTTTCTGAAAAAATAAATTCATCTGATATTTTGCGTGGCTCGTCTACTCTTAAACGAGGATTTGCCCACATGTTAAAAAAATGGAGTTGTAATGGATGTCACAACTGTGGAACAAGCTCAAATTGCTGAAGAAGCTGGAGCAGTTTCTGTAATGGTTTTAGACAAACTTCCATCTGAAGTTAGAAAAGCTGGAGGAGTTGCAAGAACTGCCAGCATTAGGATTATAGAAGATATTATGGATTCTGTTACAATTCCTGTAATGGCAAAATGTAGAATTGGTCATGTTCATGAAGCACTCGTTCTTCAAGAAACTGATGTTGATATGATTGATGAATCTGAAGTTTTAACACCTGCTGATGAATCTCACCACATTTGGAAATGGGATTTTACAACACCTGTAGTTAATGGTGCAAGATCCTTGGCTGAAGCATTGAGAAGAATTGAAGAAGGTGCATCCATGATCAGAACAAAGGGAGAACCTGGAACAGGAAATGTTGCAGAAGCAGTAACTCATATTAAAAAATTAAACGATGAATTGAGAATAATTAAGGGAATATATGATTCTGGGGATAATCAAGATTTAGTTAGAATTGCAAGAGACTTCAAAGTTTCATATGATATTGTTGAACAAACTGCAAAACTAGGACGATTACCTGTAGTGAATTTTGCAGCTGGTGGAATTGCAACACCGGCTGATGCTGCATATCTTATGTCTCTTGGTTGCGATGGAATATTTGTTGGATCTGGAATTTTTAATGCCGATGATGCAAAACAAAGAGCAAAAGCCATAGTTTTAGCTACAACTTTCTGGAATGAATCTGACAAAGTGAAAGAAGCTCAAAAAATGATTGATGAAAGACAGTCTATGTTAGGATTGGATGTTAAAACACTAGAATTACGTATGCAAGATCGTGGTGGTTCAGCATGAGTCTTAATGTTGGAATCTTATCTATACAAGGTGACGTTCAAGAGAATCTCCTTTCAACTAAATCTGCAATTGATGAATTAGGACTTGATGTTAAAGTATCTGAGGTAAAAACACCTAATGAAATCTCTCAATTGGATGGTTTAATCATACCTGGTGGTGAAAGTACTACGATAGGACAACTGTCTTTAGTTAATGGCTCATTGAAAATTTTGAAGGAAAAAATTGAAAATGGAATGCCAGTACTTGGAATCTGTGCTGGTATGATTATGCTTTCCAAAACAGCCGATGATCGTGTAATTGGAAAAACTGATCAGCCACTTTTAGATATTCTTGATATTAAATTAGAAAGAAACTCGTTTGGACGACAAAAAGAATCATTTGAAGCTGATGTATCAATGGATCTGATTGGAATTCCAAAGTTTAATGGTGTCTTTATTAGAGCACCATCTGTTTCTGACGTTGGTTCAGGTGTAGAAATCTTATCAAAATTTAATGAACGAATAGTCGCAGTCAAAAAAGGCAATGTAATTGGAACTGCATTTCATCCTGAACTTACCGTGGATACCTCATTACACAAATATTTTGTCAATCTTGTTAATTCCTCTAAAAAATAATCGGCGTGATGAATCATGAGCAATTCTTTTTAACCATAATGAAAGATTTTTTATAAAAATGAAGACAAAGTCTGGATTATTTGCAATTTTATCTATTTTACTGCTGAGCTCAATAGGCGTGCTTACAATTGATACTGCATTTGCCCAAGATTCTGAAGATAAAAATGAGAAATCAAACGATAGAGAGGAGGATAAATCTCAGAAAAATGAAGAGAAAAGACTAGAAAATGAAAAAAGAATTGAAGAAAAAAGAGCTGAATTAAAAGACAAGAAACTAGAAAATGAAAAAAGAATTGAAGAAAAATTACAAGAGACAGAAGAGAAAAGACTAGAAAAAGAAAAAATGCGTGAAGAAAAAAGAAAAGAACTTGAAGAGAAAAGACTAGAAAATGAAAAAAGAATTGAAGAAAAAAGAAAAGAACTTGAAAAGAAACGTGAAGAACTTGAATCAGACAGAGAAAAATTAAAAGAAAAACTAAGTGAACGAACTGAGAAGTATGAAGAAAAATTAAAAGAAATTAAAGAAAAATATCAAAACCAAATTGATAAACTATCAGAAAAAAATCTGCAATCATTACAAAAATTTGAAGAAGTAAAAGAAAAGATTGAAGAGAAATCTGAAAAAATAAAAGAAAGACTTGATGCAAAGGCTGAAAAATTAGATACCAGAACACAAAAAATCTTAGAAAAAATTGACGATGGGGATTACATGGGCAAAAAAATTGGCTCTTCTAAAACTACAGACACATACGAACTTGTCTTTAATTCAATTACAGCATCTGCCATAAGTGACAAATCACAAACATCAAGCATGACTGGTAAGATGACTTTTACTACTTTTGATAGCAGCAAATCAAATCTAAAATTAGAATTAGAATCATGTTCGATTTCTGTCGATGAAATTCCTTATGCATGTGGATTTGGAAAGGCAAGAACCGTTTCATCAGGGGATTCTGGTGCAAAGGACTCTCTTGTAATAATTGCATTTTTAGAAGATAATTTAGCAGAAGAAGTTCATTCCACTCTCAAGATTTTTGTAGATTCTGATATTCCTATAAATCAAATCGAACAATCTGAAGTTTCAATATTGGGACCACAAAGTAAACTATCTCATTTGTGGTTTCTAGATGGCTCTGCAACATTAACCAAGATCACAAGTTCTGATGAAACATCAGAGGATATAACAGATGATGTTCCACAAGGAAATGATATTTCAGTAACACTTGAAGAAGAAATTGGATTAACAACCCCATGAGTTCCAAACAATATTTTTTCTTAAGTTTGATTCTCTCTACAATTGTAATTTCTCTGTCTTTTCCAAGTTCCTTTGCAGAATCTGGCTCTGTATCAATGGAGTCATATGATGTTGCATATAATATTGAAAATGGAAACATAGAGTCAATTTTCATGGATCCGGACTTTTTAGAATTATTAATCACAATGAATACTTCTGATGATGGTACAATGGAGATCACAATCCCAAGAGCTATTCTTGACGCAAAATTTGATACAACAGATGATGTCTTTTTTGTTCTAGTTGATGGATTTGAAACTGATTATGTAGAGATTGCATCCACATCCAATTCTCGAACTCTGATAATTCCCTTTTTTGGTGGTGATTCTATAATTGAAATCATTGGAACTGATGCTCTAAATCCATTTGTTGAAGAAACTACAACCCAAATTCCTGATTGGGTAAAAAGCAATGCAGGTTGGTGGTCAGATGATGTGATTAATGATTCCGATTTTGTATCTGGAATTCAGTACTTGATTAATAAAGGAATTATGATAATTCCTACAACACAGTCAGGTCAATCAACAAATAATGAAATCCCAACATGGATTAAAAGCAATGCAGGTTGGTGGTCAGAAGGCTTGATTAATGATTCCGATTTTGTATCTGGAATTCAATACTTGATTTCCAACGGAATAATGAGGATTTAGGTTCAAATTTAAGCTAAATTATGCATGGATTTTAGATCATTTTTGTATGATTTCAGATTATCAGGAATTTCTATTGATATGGTATCTTTTAGTGACAGGTTTTGTTTTTTCTTTTCATTCCATACTAGAGAATTGAATTCAGTAATCTCTTTGGTAATGCTACTCTGATCTTCTAATGATTCTGGTTCTACTTGGAGTTGTCTGTGTATGCTTTCTTTTGAGTACAATTCTTTCCAAAGATATTCTGTAATAAATGGAGTAATTGGAGCTAGCAATTTCAAAATTGTTGAAAGTGTTTTGTGTAGTGTAAATATTGCGCCATCTCTTTCCTCATCAGAAAAACCAATTCCGTATGCTCGCGCTTTTACCATCTCGATATAGTGAGCTGCAAAAAGATTCCACGTAAATTCTCTAATTGCTATTGCAGGAACAAAAAAATTGTATTCTTCATACCCTTTCTTGCATTCTTTTACAAGGTTATCTAATTCTGCAAGTATCCATTTGTCAGTTGGATTTACATTTCCAGATTCAATTACTGGGAAACTAGATAGGAATCTTGAAACATTCCATAGTTTACTCAAAAACTTTTTTGTTGATTCTATTTTTTGCTCATTACATCTAAAATCATAACCATGATTAATCTCACTTGCACTCCAAAATCTAAAAGTATCAGCACCTAATTTTTCAATTACTGGTAATGGATCAATTGCATTTCCCTTACTTTTACTCATCTTCATTCCTTTTTCATCAAGACCATATCCCATAATCCAAGCTTCAGACCATGGTTTCTTTCCCGTTAACTGCTCACATCTAAGAAGTGTATAGTATAACCAAGTTCTTACAATGTCTTTTGCTTGAGGACGAATGGTTGTAGGATAAACTTTGTCAAAAAATTCCTTGTCTCTGTTGAATTTTGATACAAACAACGGCGACACACTAGAGTCCATCCATGTATCAAAAGTTCTTTCTTCTCCGACAAATTCTGATTTACCACACTTTGTGCATTTGTCAAATGGTGCCTCTTCAGCCCACGGTTTGTAGTATTTTCCAGGCTCAGGAACATGTGGTTCTGAGCATGATTTACAGTACCAAATTGGGATTTCAGTACCATAGAATCTTCTTCTAGATATTGGCCAGTCAATGCTAATTGATTCTAGCCAGTTCATCAAAATTTGCTTGTGCATTGGAGGGTGAAATTTAATTTCCTGTCCAAGCTTTTTCATTTTTTCAACCGAATCTTTTTGTTTAAGATAATATTCCTCCATTGGAATAATCTCAATTGGAATTTTGCTTCGCTCAGAAACAGGAGTTCTGTGAACAATGTCTTCAATTTTTTCAACAAATCCTTTACTCTCCAAGTCTTCAATTATTTTTGTTCTAGCTTGTTTTGGTTTTAATCCTGCATATTCTCCTGCGGCTTCAGTCATTTTTCCATCAAGACCTATGGCTACAATTTCCTCCATTTCAAACTCTCTAAACAGTGCAACGTCGTTTTGATCACCATAACTACAAACCATTACTGCTCCTGAACCAAACTCCTGCTGAGCTGAGTGATGTGTTCGCAATTTAACTTCGGCATTTGTAATTGGAACAATAATGTTTTTTCCAATGTATTGTGTATATCTTTCATCTTCTGGATTTACAATGATTGTCTTACATGCACACAAAAGTTCAGGCCTCGTACTTGCAATGATAATTTCTTTGTCAGTGTCTTGAATCTTAAATTTCATGTACACCAGTTTTGTTGGAATGTCTTCGTATGTGATCTCTGCATCTGCAATTGTAGTGCCAGATACCCAATCATAGTTGTTTGGTCTGTTTGCAAGGTATACTTCCCCCCTATTCCATAGCTCAATGAAGGTTGCCTGTGTTAATGATCTGTACTCTTCAGAATCTGTTCTGTAATAGTTTGCAAAATTACCGCTAATTCCCAAATTTTTCATGATTAGAATCATTTCAGCTTCTAAATCATCGAGTGCTTCTCTACACAAGTTTAGAAATTCATCTCTTTGTGTCTCACGCATTCTGATGTTGTGTTTTTTCTCAGTGTATAGCTCTACAGGTAATCCGTTTCTGTCAATTCCTATCGGAAAATAGACATTTTTTCCAGCCATTCTTGCAGTACGTGCAATCATATCAATCTGTGAATAATGAGCAGCGGCTCCAATGTGCCATGGTCTGCCTGACGGATATGGTGGTGGAGTATCTATTGTAAAATTTTCATTTTCTGGTATGAATTCATAAATTTTTTCTTCTTCCCATTGTTTTAGAATATTTTTTTCTAACTCTGGATTCCATGCTTTTTCTGATATTTTAGGTTCCATTTTTTACCTATCTTGAGATGTTTGAAATGATATGAGATCCTTTATTGTAACCTTCATAGATGTAAACTCCTAATGCTTCTACATTTGATGGCATTTTTGGTGCTAATAATTTGATAATTTCGCTTGAAAGATTTTCTACAGTAGCTTCTCCTTCTAACAAATAAGTAGTGTTTTTTGGAACTTGTAACTCAAACATTCCTTTAGGACCCTCAAATTGAATGTGGTAATGTGATCCATCCTCTTTTTTGAGATATCGTCTATTAATGAAAAACTTATGATCAAATACATTTACAACTTCTTTGATAATTTTTTTTGCCACACCAAAATCTAACAGTAAGTTATCTTTCATTTGTCCTACAAGCTCTACCATTACAGAAGATGTATGTCCATGAAGGATGGAACATTTTTCAACCAATGGAAGTATATGTGCATAATCAAATGAGAATGATGCATCTTCTAAAAATATCGAACCTGTTTGTGGTGACTTTTCGTAAAATACAATATCTTGTAATTCTTTAATTTGTGCAACATATTTTGCATGGCCAATTGCCATCACTTTGTCTTCAGGGAAATCTTCTTTGATTTGTTTGTATTTTTCAATATCTTGATCATTGTCAATTACCTCGATCAATCCTTTTTTTGTCTTAAAATCTACTGTAACCTCATTTCCATTCTTTAAGACAAGTTTGTGATTATACTCATAATCTTGTTCCAGAAAAGTAAGCATTTGTGCTATAGTTAGTTCTGTTCTTGTTCTAAGCAAATTTCCCATTTTATCGATATATCTAAAATCTGAATCCATGATTGTTGGACTTGAAGCCATGTGAAGTCATCTGATTTTGGATATAATATAAATTCCGTAATTACTATGCCTAAAAATTAGTCTATTGTAACTATGCTAAAGAATTTAGGATTTTGGCTAGATTGACATCATTTTTTGTAATGCCTCCTGCATCATGGGTTGTCAATTCAACTGTGATTCTATTGTATACATTAAACCACTCTGGATGGTGATTCATTTTTTCAATTTCCATAGCTGCTCTGGTCATAAAACCAAATGCCTGATTGAAACTATCAAATTGAAATTCCTTGTGTAGTTTTTCATTTACAACACTCCATCCTGAGAGATTCTTTAATTCCTCCTCGATGTCTTGTTGGGATAATCGCATTATACCATTTTAGATTTAATGTTAAATTAAAAGATTGATTCATTACCCTTAATGGAATATGTGGTATGAGTCAAAATGGATGAGATAAATGCAAAATTGCTTGAACAAATTAAAAATTCTATTTCTGAAACTATAAAAGTAAAGAAAATTGGAATTGCATTTTCTGGAGGTGTTGACAGTACACTAATTTCAAAAATTTGCTCTGACATGAATTATGATGTTACATTATTGACAATTGGATTTCCTGAATCACATGATATTTTATTTGCAAAACAAGTGAATAAATTTCTAAAATACTCTCATCATATTCTAGAAATTGACTCAGATACATTCGAATCTATCTCTTCAAAGATTCACCAAACAATAAAGACAGATAATCTATCCTGGAATGAGAATTGTATTGCATTTTATTATGTTTCTAAACTTGCAAAAAATTTAGATCTTGATACTGTGATTACTGCAAATGGAATTGATGAATTGTTTTGCGGATACAATGCATATAGAGAAGCATTTTCTGGAGGAGAATCACAAATCAATGAAGTCATGCTTGCTAAATTAGACAATGAATTGAAAATGATGAAGGCAGTTAATCTAATTGCATCTGAATTTGGAGTAAAAATACTCCAGCCTTTACTCTCACAAAAATTTATTGATTATGCAAAAACTGTTCCTTTATCTGAAAAAATTCATGACTCCGAGGATCTATTTCGTAAGCACATCATTCGAAAATTAGCTCGGGAAGTAAATGTCCCTGAACTTTCTTGTACAAAACGAAAAAAGGCATTACAGTATGGCTCTAAAATTCACAAGGCTTTACTAAAAACTAGATAAATTTCTTAACTGTTTTCTTAACTGATTTCTCAACATTACTGATAATTGCAGGTGATGCACCGAGGTGTCTTTCTGGTAAAAATATTGCATCGATTTCTTTATCAGTTAGCTTTGAGGAAAATGCTTTATCTTTTTTGATTGCATCCTTATAGAACATTCCTTTGTCATTTGCCTCAAATGCAACTCTCTGAACATCTCTATATGCAACAAATCTTGGAATGCCTTTTTTGATTAGTGCTTCTAAAACAAACTCTGCAAAGATTTGGCCTTTTGTAATGTATAGATTGTCTACAATTCTTTTCTCATTTACCATCAAGTTTGATACAATTCTAGTCATAGTTTCAAGCATCTCATCAACTAGAATGGATACAGTTGGTAATACAAATCTCTCATTGGCTGAATTTGAAAGATCACGTTCATGCCATAATGGAATATTTTCAAACGCAACTGCAACTTGACTTCTTACTAATTTAGATAATGATGATACTCTTTCACTCTTTATTGGATTTCTTTTTACTGGAACTGCACTGCTTCCCATTTGTCCTTTCTTGAATTGTTCTGCAACTTCACCAATTTCCGTTCTCTGCAAATTTCTAATCTCTATGGCAATTTTTTCTAATGTTGCACCAATTAACGCTAATTCAAATACATATTCAGCATATCTTTCTCTTGGGACAATTTGTGTTGTGACTTCTGCTGGAAATAATTTTAATCGCTTTGCAGCTCGTTTTTGCACTTCAAGTGATTTTGCACCCATCAATGAGCCTGTACCTACAACACCTAATGTTTTACAAATCAAAATTCTTTTCTTGATCTCTTCAATTCGTTCTACATGTTTTGCCATTTCTGCAGCCCAATTTGCAAATTTTAATCCAAATGAAATGATGCTTGCATGCTGACCATGTGTTCTGCCCACTGCTGGAATCTTTGCATGCTTTACTGCTTTGTTTACAAGGATTGATGCCATCTTTGCAACTTTAGGTTCAATAATTTGTAATGCATCTCTCATCTGCATTGAATTACTAGTGTCAACTAAGTCATTGCTTGTAAGGCCATAGTGAATCCATGGTCTTGCATTTTTACTACATTTCTCACTGAGTGATTCTACCAATGCTGCAGTATCGTGATCACTTTTTGCCTCTAACTCTTTGATTCGTTTGACAGTAATTTTTCCAGACATTGCTGCTCTGTGAATTTCTTTACCTACACTTTTTGATATCATTCCTATCTCACTTTGTGAAATGGCTGCTGCTCCTTCGATCTCCAATTGATAGTCTATTTTCTTTTGTTCACTGAAAATATCCATCATTTCTTTTGTGCCGTAACGACCGTTATCGATAGGTAAAATTGCCAATATTTCTAGTCGTTACACATCGAAAATAAATCTACTTATGAAATCTGAACTTAATTGATTCTATCTCTTAATTGATGGCAATCACAAAGACAACCTTTTTGACATCTCATTCGCTTGCAATCTGAGCAAATATTTTTTTTCCAATAAGGTGCTGTATTCATATTAGTATCTCTGAGTAATTTTGAAAGTTCTTCTTTTAACTTGAAGCAGAATTTTTATCAAATATAATGTCCAAAATCCTAATAGGATATAATACAGAATACTCACATCAGGTTCCTCTGGAATTTCTATTGGTTCTTCCTCTGCAGGTAGATCAAATGGTGGCATGTATACAATTCCAAGAAAAACGGGAATTGCAACTAGAACAATAATTGGTATTACCATGATTTTTAATTATATGGACTGTAATTTGTATAAATTTTTGCTACTGAATGAAAATACATATCTCTCATATCTTCTTCTACAGATACTGCCAATAAATTAACAATGTCTGTTGCTGTAATGATGCCAACAATACTCCCATTATCAATGACTGGTATTTTTCTCACTCCTCTATCATGCATTAAATCTGATGCGGCTCTTACTGTCTCATCTGAATTTATTGAAAATATTGGAGATGACATTATTTGTTTTATAGGTGTACTAATTTGATACGCGTGAGCTGCAACTTTTACTGCAAAATCCCTATCTGTGACAATTCCTACAGGCTTGTTGTCTTCAATAACGATTACTGCTCCTACTTTTGCATCTTCCATCAATTTTGCAGTCTCATTTATTGACATTGATGCATCAACAGAAATAACCGATTTGGTCATTACATCAGATATTGTCATTGTTTTTGCATCTGTCATTTTACAAATTAACTTGTTGCAGATTCTATATTTGTGTCTTTTAGAATATCAAAGTTGAAAATCATATAAGATAATCTGAATTTACTTTAAATGAAAAATCAATTTACTTTTTTTATGGGTGTCCAAATTAAGAAAATCCTTGTACCTCTAGATGGATCTTCTAATTCTTTCCGAGGTCTTGATGTTGCAATTCACATGGCTAGAGAATCTCATGCCACAATTACCGGTCTTTATGTTGCAGGAATAGTTAAACCTAGAACTAGTGATCCAATAACACCTTTAGAGAAAATTCTACTAACATACGCACAAAAAATAATGAAAAAAGCAAAATTAAAGGCAGCAAAAAAAGGAATTTTGTTCTTTGACAGAGTATCTTATGGGGATGATGGTAAGAGAATAGTTGAAATTGCCGACAAACAAAATTTTGATCTTATTGTTATTGGTTCTAGAGGAATGGGTGCAGCAAAAGAAATTTTTCTAGGTAGCACATCTAACTACGTGCTTCATAAATCTAAAAAACCTGTACTCATTGTGAAATAGCATGGTTGAATTAGATCAAAAATCATTAAATTACTTACAACAATTACTTGAAAAAACACAGGAATCTTTTAATGGATTGTCTGATAGATGGAATGAATTACAACCCAGAAAAGAATTTGATGTGAAAATATCTGAAGATTTTCATCTTGGATTTGTTTTTGGAAAATTGGAAGAGAGTTTTGTTGATTGGTTCTATTCAGAATATGGCAGATCTATGACAGATCATGAATACAAACAGTTTTGGCTTAAATGCCGTGAATTAGTAAGAACTTTACACAAGAAATATGATTTTTTTTACTTTCAAGAATAATTTTCCATATTTTGAGCATTGAAAAATCTTTGAACTTATCTTTCAATAATCCCGGTATCTTGTAAAACCCACTCTAAAGCTTTGAAATATCCTTGTTTGAAATTTTTTTCATCAATTGCCCAATCTGGATTTGCTCTTAGTTCTGCAAGTAATTGATTAGCTTTTTGTGTAATAATTGCTTCATCTAGCATATTCTTTAGTTAATTCTGTTGAATTTAAAATTATTTTTAGAATTCTTCTGATGATTTAAATTGGATTGAAAGAAAATTTTACCGATACTAATGTCTTCAACAGTTCCAAAAAAAATTGGAGAAAATCAATACCAGATAGATGCCGACTCGAATCTTGGAATGAAAGTACCTGTAAGAATTTATGCCGATGAACCTCTTTTACAAAAAATGCTATCTGATAGAACGATAATGCAGGCACGAAATGTTGCCTCCATTCCTGGTATTGTAGGTCATAGTGTTGTATTGCCTGATGGTCATGAAGGTTATGGTTTTCCTGTAGGCGGTGTTGCAGCTATGGATGCTGAAGAAGGAATGATTAGTCCAGGTGGAGTTGGATATGACATTAATTGTGGAGTTAGATTACTCCGTTCAAATCTGAGCGAAGAAACAGTTCGCTCAAAACTAAAGGAACTTGTCACTGATCTTTTTAGTTCAATTCCATCAGGTGTTGGTTCTAAAGGTGCTGTTAAACTTACTCATTCAGAACTTGATGAAGTTTTAGTAAATGGAGTTAATTGGGCAATTGAACATGGTTACGGATCATCAAATGATTCTGATGTGTGTGAAGAGAATGGTCAAATTAAAAACGCTGATCCAAACAAAGTTTCTGATAAAGCAAGAAAACGAGGTGCACCTCAACTAGGAAGTTTAGGTTCTGGAAATCATTTTCTTGAAGTACAAAAAGTTGCAGAAATTCATGACGAAGAAGCAGCAAATAGGATGGGAATTAAAGAAGGAACTATTACAGTTTTGATTCATTGTGGCTCTAGAGGTTTTGGTCATCAAGTATGTAGTGACTATCTCAGAGTTTCAGAACAAGCAATGGAAAAATACAATATTCATTTACCTGATAGAGAACTTGCATGTGTCCCAAATACTTCCGAAGAAGGTGAGTCTTATCGAAAAGCAATGTTTGCAGCACTAAATTTTGCATGGAGTAATAGGCAAATGATAACTCATTGGACACGGAATTCTTTTGAACGTGTATTCAATCAATCAGAGTCTGATCTTGATATGAAATTAGTTTATGATGTTGCTCATAATATTGCAAAAGTAGAGAAACACAAAGTTGATGGAAAAGAGAGGAAACTTGTAATTCATAGAAAAGGAGCAACAAGAGCATTTCCTGCAAACCGAGATGAAATACCATTGAAATATCGTGATTTGGGACAGCCTGTTTTAGTTCCAGGCTCTATGGGTACTGCAAGTTGGATTTTACTTGGAAAACCAAATTCTATGAATCTTAGTTTTGGCTCAACTGCTCATGGAGCAGGAAGAACAATGTCTAGATCTAAGGCTAGAAGAGATTTCACTGAAGCGGATGTGAAAAAATCTCTAAATGATAAGGGTATTTTTATCAAAGCATTAACTCGAGATGGAGTTGTAGAAGAAACTCCTGATGCATACAAAGATGTTGATGCTGTAGTTAATGTCTCTCATAATCTGGGAATTGCCACAAAAGTTGCAAAATTAGTGCCTATTGGTGTGATTAAAGGTTGAGCGAAGATTCTGAACTTGAAAGATTAAAGGCAAAACGACTAGCTGAAATGCAAAAAAACCTTTCTTCTAGACAAGATCCAACTCCTGAGTCTACAAAAAAAGTAATTCCTCCAAATCCTAGAGATATGTTGATCAATATACTTGGATTTAGAGGACTAGAAGTATTAGAAAATGCAGAATCTCAATTTCCAAACGAAACTAAAATAATTGTTGAAAAACTATCTGAATTAATTAAAACTGGTGAAATTAATGAAACAATTGATGGGGGAAAACTATTGACATTGTTTAGATCAGTTGGCATAAATGTTAGGATGAAGACAAAAATCAATATTGAACAAGATGGGAAATTTGTATCTTTAAGTGATAAACTAAGCAGTCAATCATCTGATGATGGTGATGAATGATGAATATTGTTTTAGAAGTTGGAACAAAAAATTATTCTGATGATTTACTCATAATTAAAAAAGCACTTTCACATATGGAAAGTCTTGTTGGTGAGTACAATGGATATTCTTTAAGTGAACCATCATCGAAGTTTGGATGGACATTTTTTAAATTGGCATTTAAACCAAATTTACAAAATGGTATTGAAGAGAAATTTTCTGACATGATAGAAAAATATTCATCAAGTGATCAACCACAAAAATTTGCAAATTTTATGAGTGATTTTTTTAATTCTAAAGGTTGTAACATTAAAATAAAAATATCTGATTAAACTCTTCTTCCTCTTTTTCCACCTTTCTTTCTAGTGGTGTCATGAGGAATTGGTGTTACATCGTCAATTCTTCCAATCTTAAATCCGCCTCTTGCTAATGCTCTGATTGCAGCTTGGGCACCTGGACCTGGTACTCTGGAACCGACTCCTCCTACTGCACGAACTCTGATATGAAATCCTGTGAAACCCTTAGTTCTTGCAACATCTACTACTGCATTTGCAGCTTTCATTGCAGCAAATGGTGATGATTCATATCTGTCAGCGTTAACATGTACTCCGCCAGAACTGATGGATACAGTTTCGCCACCTGTAAGGTCAGTCATGTGAATAATTGTATTATTGTAACTACTGTAAATGTGAGCTATTCCCCATTTTTCAGGACCGTCTTTCTTTACTGTAGGTTGAGACTGATTTTCTTCAATTTCTTCTGATTCTACAGTATCTACTGCTACCTCAGTCTCCTCGACTGCCACTTCTTCAATTTCAGCCTCAATTTCTGACAATGTCTACTCACACCTTAAAGGGTTTAAAAAACATTGATTTTTTGATCTGGTCTAATTTGGTCACTTGGCTAGAAATTATTGATTCTTCATATATTGTGGTTATCTAATTGCTTCAATGACATCCGTTTTTTTATTAGCAATTGGAATAGGACTTGCAACTCTTTTACTGGCTTCTGCAATCTTTCAATTTTTGATACCTACTAACGATCCTATTTTATCTCCGCAAGAAAAAAAATGTCAGCAAATTGCCAATGAGGGATACAGACTCCATGAAATCTATCCTGATTCAAATCCAGATGAATTACCTAATGATGATTTCAAACGTTTGATGTATTTAGATGAATTATGGATTAAAGAATGCGTTTCTGTTTTACCTGCTGATTCTATATTTGATATTATAAATAATGTAGAAAGGAATTCTCCTTCTGGAGAATAATTATCTAAAGTGTTTCCAGCCTAAATCCTTCAAACTAAAAAAACTATTTCCATCTTTTACATACACCCCTTTACCTAAAGTGACATATCCAATTTCAATAATGGGAATTTTGAGAATTTTGGCATTTTTTTGAATTATTTTTCTATGTTTTGGAAGTGTTGTAAATACAAATTCATATTCTTCCCCTCCGTGAAAAATTAAATCATTTAAATTGAGTTTTTGAGATTTGGCATAGTCTTCTAGATCTCTCATACATGGACGATTATTTATAACAAATTTCTTTTTACTCTGATTTGACATTTCATTTAATGTAGTAGACAAACCATCACTAGAATCCATTGATGATGAAAAATATTTTTTATTTTTTAAACCAAATTTTAATTGAGGTTTTGGATTTATTACTGATTTGATTACTTTTTTTGCAAACCTTCCATCCACCTTTTTCTTATTAAGTAGTATGTTTAATCCAGCAGATGTATACCCAAACGGTCCTGTTGCAAATATTAGATCATTCTTTTTAGATCCTTTTCTTTTTACTATTTTGTCCGTTTCTCCAAAAATACATACGTTGAAGACAATCTCTTTGCCCTCATTTGTGTCTCCACCAAGAATTGAAATATCATACTCATCACATGCTTTTCTAAAACCTAATGCAATTTCATTAATTTTTGAGCGTGAAATTGACTTTGGTAGATTAACCGAAACTATTCCATATTGAGGTTTTATCCCTTTTGCAGCAAAATCACTTACACATGCAACAATACTTTTTCTTGCTGCATCAAATAACTTCATTTTAGGTGGAATGTCCGTGCTCTCGACTAACGTGTCTGTCTTTGCTGCAATTTTGGTTTTGCCAAAATTAAAAATTTCAACATCTTCAGAAACAAACTTTTTACTTCTTAATTCATTCTGAAAAATTCTGATTATTGATATTTCATCTAACTTTGTCATAACTTTGATTCACCAATTCTAATACATCCCTAACAATTTTTTTACATTTTACCTCATCATTTGATTCTGCTGATACTCTTATGATGTCTTCCGTGTTTGATTTTCTGATTAAAATCCAACTGTCTTCATCAATTATACCTTTGATTCCATCAAGTGCGTTTATTTCTGAATATTCTTTTGAAATTTTAGATGTTAACTCGTTAATTACTTTATCATGAAAATTTGAATCAACTTTTGTTTTCTCTCTAATTTGATAATAACTTTCCATATAATTCACAATTTCATTAAATTCTGATGTTCCAAGCATTGAAGCAATTAGTCCACTTGTTAAAATTCCATCTCTACAATAATTGAATTCTGGCAAAATAAATCCCCCACTGCTTCCTTCACCTCCAGCTTGAGCTTTGTTTTTTAACATCAAGTCTATCACGTTTGCTTCTCCCACTTTGGATCTTTGTACTGTCCCACCTTTTTCTTTGATGAATTTTTCAACTGAAATGCTTGTATCTATACTTAGAACAAAATTTTTGTATCCTAATTCAAGGGATTTTGCTACTCCTAATCCTAATGTTACATCTGGAGTTTGTTTTTCCCCTTTTTTAACTACAACCAAACGATCCCCGTCCAAGTCAAAAGCAAACCCGATCTCTTTTTTATTTGATACTGAAATTAATTCAGATAGTTCATCCGATGTAGGATCTGGACCTCTAGAGCATCCAGTTAATTCCTCATTTAGAATTTTGATATCACATCCTATTCTTTTTAGCAATTCTGGAGCGTAATTTTTGGCAGCCCCTCCACCAATATCTACTGCTATCTTTGGATTATTTTCTATATTTCCTATGATTTTTTCTGCATCTTCGATATATGAGGATGTGATATCAAACTCTGTGCCTATTCTTGATTTTAAAATTTCCTGATGCTCAATTATTTGTGGGAGTTCCTGCTCATTAATCCCTCTACCATCAATTATGAATTTCATTCCATTCCATTCTATTGGGTTATGGGATGACGAAATAACTAATCCTGCACCATACGTCCTTGCTTCTCTAAAAATCACTGGGGTTGGGGCTGTCTCTAAATTGAAAACATCGATTCCATTTTTCATTAATGCAGCACTAGATGTATCTTTTACCATTGAGCCTGATGGTCTTGTATCTTTGCCAATAACACATTTTTTTGATTTGATTAACGATGAAAAATTGTTACAAAATTCTAACACGTCTTTTAGATTAATATCTTCACCAAATACTCCTCTTATCCCAGAAATTG
>NZ_AEXL02000052.1 GCF_000242875.2 Candidatus Nitrosopumilus salarius BD31
ATGAAGCTAAGGGATTTTCCGGAAAAGACCTTGAGATGATAGTTGATAAAATAACTTCAGACAAAAAAAGTGTGGCTTGACACAATGCTTACAGAGGAATTGAACTTGAATCTGGAGATTGTAGGCAGCCCACTAAAAAGCGCATTGAGAATGTTTGTATCATTTTTGATTGGAGGGTTGCTGCCAATACTGCCTTTCTTTGTTTTCTCTGGACTTGATGCCCTTTTTGTGGCAATAGGAATCAGCGTTTCCACCTCTTTTGGAGTTGGTGTGATCAAATCAAAGATGGCAAACACCAGCAAAATAATTGGAGGCTTGGAGATGGCAGGTCTAGGGACTGGCGTGGCTTTAATCGGTTATGGTATTGGAAGCGAGCTGTCTAATCTTGGGGTAATTCCAATTTGAGATTTTGAAAATAATCAAATCATTTTAAATTAATATCAACGTGGTATGTTTTTTGATAGTAGCAGTTGATATTTTTTACGTGTAAAAAGATTATTGCTTTTTCCACCAGTAGTGCTTTTCTTCCATATTGTGATGGATGAATTGATGTAATAGTTTTTTGAGATAATTCCACATGTCTGATTTCATTCTATAATGGCCTTCTTCCACACATTACATGCAGGACAGCGATTTACAATTTTAGACAAGATCTTTTTTGAGAATACATTACCACAATTTTCACATGTTTTCAAATCATTTAGTACCACCATTATGCCGTCACCCCAGCAGGAGTAGTTTGTTTATTTCTCAAATGGGTTTTTTCATGAATCAGAACTTGATCAAAAGTATCCATCCATCCATTCCATTGAAATTTACAAACTCTGCAGTTATACTTCAATTTGTTTTACCTCTTTTTCAAATTCTTTGAATGCGTTCACATCTTTTGACGTCTTGTCTTGTTTTCCTTTTAGTTTTAAAAATAGTCTTTTTAACATGATTACCTAAGCTGTATCTCGCTTATAAACACAAGAATTTTTAAAAAATGTCTCAATCACTGTGTATCTAATTCAGTCCTTTCTTTCAGATGTATAATTAATTAAAAAATTTTAACTGTAAAAATTTTACATTATTTTTCACAGGATTTACATCCACAATCAAACATGCCAGCTTTTTCCATACATTGATCATGGTGTTCGTTATAGCATTTATTACAAATAACCATTTTTCACTCCACTTTTGTGAGTTTTGTCGTGTTCGCGTACTTGATCAAAAGTATATGATGTTCCTTCCCAAGAAAAATCACACACACTACATTGGTATTTCATTTTATTTCATCTCCTCAGCTGAATTTGTTTTTTCAGATTTTTTAGATGAATTCACTTCGTCAATTAACTTGGTTTTACAAGAACCAAATTTCAGTTTTTCAATTATTTTTTTGAACATGGTTTTACTCCGTGGTTCGTTGGTATATACTGGCGTAATTTTTCAATTTCATGCCTAATTATCTATATATTTTTAATTTAACTATAAAATTTGATATGCAGATATATATTGATCATAACTTACTATATAGTATGACAAAAG
>NZ_AEXL02000051.1 GCF_000242875.2 Candidatus Nitrosopumilus salarius BD31
CTAGAATTTTTAGATGTTCCAGTACTCAACAAATTTGAAGTTGCAAATGTGTGTGGAAATAAAATGTTCATGACATTGCTTTTGAAAAAACACAATATTCCAACACCCAAAACATACTTTTCATTCTCAAGTGAGAGTGCCGCAGAGAATTTAGAAAAAGTGGGATTTCCTCTTGTAATCAAGCCAGTGATTGGAAGTTGGGGAAGAGGAGTTATGCCATTAAAGGACAAAGATACAATGGAGGCTGTTTTTGAAATCAGAGACATCACAGATAGCCCACATGATAGAATTTACTACTTGCAAGAATTAATCAATAGACCACCAAGAGACATTAGAATAATCACAATAGGGGATCAAGCCATTGCAGCCATGTACAGAAAATCATCCGGCGGATTTAAGACAAATATCGCATTGGGTGCAGATCCAGAAATTTGTGAGATCACAAAAGAGATGGAGGACATGGCAATTAAAGCATCAAAAGCAATGGGTGGGGGAATTTTAGGAATAGATATGATGGAGGATGACGAAAAAGGTTTAGTCATCCATGAAGTCAACAACACAGTTGAATTCAAAGGATTGGCAAGAGTTGCACAACGAAATATACCTCAAGAAATGGTAAAATTTGCGTTAGACTACGTTAGGAAATAAATTATACCTCATCACGAGGAGGTTTATGTTGAAAGTAGGTGTTGTTGGAGCATCAGGTTATGTTGGTGGAGAGACACTTCGTCTTCTAGTTAATCACCCAGATGTTGAGATCAGCATGGTGACATCAAGACAACATGTTGGAGAGTATCTTCATAGAATTCAACCAAGTTTGAAAGGATTTACCGATCTTACTTTCTCAGAATTAGATTATGATAAATTAACTGACAAATGTGATGTAGTTTTCACAGCAGTTCCTCATGGAACAGCAACTGAAATTGTAAAGGCGCTTTATGACAGAGGAATCAAAATAATAGATTTGAGCGCAGATTACAGATTACACAATCAAGAAGCATATGACAAATGGTATGGTTGGGAACATCCACATCCAGATTATTTAGCAAAATCAGTCTTCGGAGTTCCCGAATTACATAGAGAGCAAATCAAAAAGGCACAACTTGTTTCATGCCCAGGATGTATGGCAGTAACATCAATGCTTGCACTTGCACCATTAATTAGAAATGACATTATTGACACTGAACACATCATAGTGGATTCAAAGATTGGTTCATCAGGTGCAGGATCTGGTTCAGGCACTGCTCATGCAATGAGAGCAGGAGTTATCAGACCATACAAGCCAGCAAAACACAGACACACGGGTGAAATTGAACAAGAGTTAAGTGAAATTGCAGGAAAGAAGATTCGTGTTTCAATGAGTCCACATGCAGTTGATGTAGTTCGTGGAATCTTGTGTACAAACCATACATTCTTGAAAAAAGATATTGAAGAAAAAGAATTGTGGAAATTATATCGTCAAGCTTACGGTGAAGAAAAATTCATCAGATTGATTAGAGATAAAAAAGGATTATACAAATTCCCAGATCCAAAATTCCTAGTTGGCTCAAACTTTTGCGATATTGGATTTGACATTGATGAAGATAATAACAGATTGATTGCAATGTCTGCATCAGATAATTTGATGAAAGGTGCAGCAGGGTCTGCCATTCAAAACATGAATGTAATGTGTGGTTTTGATGAAATGGATGGACTCAGATATACTCCGTTAACTCCTGTTTAGAAATGATCACAATAAAGATTGGTGGAAGTGTTGTTGATAATTTACATCCATCCATAATTTCAGACATTAAAAAAATTGCAGAGACAGAAGGAGTGATTTTAGTTCATGGTGGAGGTAAAGAAGTCACCAAAGTCTGTGAACAACTTGGCAAAGAACCAAAGTTTGTCACTTCACCAAGTGGAATCAAAAGCAGATATACCGATAAAGAGACTGCAGAAATTTTTACAATGGTGATGTCGGGCAGAATAAACAAGACAATAGTTCAGATGCTTCAGAAAAATGGGGTCAATGCAATTGGGCTTTCAGGAGTAGATGCAAAAATAATTCAAGCAGATAGAAAAAAGAAGCTTCTCATAATGAACGAAAAAGGCAGAAAACAAGCAATTGATGGCGGATATACTGGAAAAATCACCGATATCAACTCCAAATTTATCAAATTACTCTTAGAACAAGGACTGACTCCTGTGATTTCACCCATTGCAATTAGTGAAGAATCAGAATTTCTCAATGTAGATGGCGACAGGGCAGCAGCTTATGTGGCAGGCAAAGTCGGTTGTGACAAAGTATTATTCATTACTAATGTAGACGGACTATTGATGGATGATAAATTAGTTACAAAACTAACACTTGCTGAAGCAAAAGAGATCAGACCAAAAATCGGACCAGGTATGGAAAAGAAGATCCTGGCATCAACTGAAGCACTAGATATGGGGGTCAAAGAGGCATTAATTGCAAATGGACAAAAAGAAAATCCTATATCATCGGCAATTTCACACGATAACTGTACGGTGATAAAAAATGAGTGAAGATCAATACATGGGAAATCTCTACCAGAGATTTCCAGTAACAATTGAAAAAGGAGTAGGTTGTCATGTGTGGGATACAGATGGAAAAGAATACATCGATTGTATGGGAGGATACGGAGTATCACTAGTAGGTCATCAAAATCAAAGAGTTAACAATGCAATCAAAGAGCAAGTGGATAAAATCATCACAGTCCACAGTTCATTATACAACAAGACAAGAGAAGAATTCTTGAAAACACTTATCGGATTAGCACCAAAAGGACTAACACAAGTTCATCTAAACAATAGTGGTGCAGAAGCAATTGAGGCAGCTATTAAATTTGCAAGAAAGTTTACAGGGAAAAAAGGAATGGTTGCCATGAAAGGATCATATCATGGGAAATCATTAGGCGCTTTATCATTAACATTTAATCCAAAATACAAAAAAGCATTTGAACCACTTGTCGAGAAAGTTTCCTTTGCATCATTTGGAGACATAGAATCACTTCGTTCTGTGATTGATGAAGATACAGCATTTGTAATTTTAGAACCAATACAAGGTGAAAGCGGAATCATTGTTGCACCTGATGGATTTTTGCAAGAAGTAAGAAAGGTTTGTGATGAAAAAGGAATTCTGTTAATATTTGACGAAATACAAGCAGGTCTTGGAAGAACTGGACGAATTTGGGCTTGTGATCATTGGAATACAGCCCCAGATATTTTGTGTCTTGCAAAAGGAATTGCAGGTGGTGTTCCAATGGGAGCCACACTTGTAAGACCAGATATTTTAGCTGCAATAAGCAAAGGAGAACACTCATCCACATTTGGTGGCAATCCATTATCATGTGCAGCAGGAATTGCAGCACTAAAAGCACTAACAGAAGATGGACTAATAGAAAATTCCGAGAAGATGGGGAAAATATTCATAGAAGGATTAGAGAAACTAAAAGAAAAGCACAGCATAATTAGAGAAGTCCGTGGAAAGGGACTAATGATAGGAGTGGAGATGAAATTTGAAGTAAAAGACATTTTGATGTCATTGATAAAAAAAGGAGTTCTCATGCTATATTCAGGAAGAAACATACTAAGAATTCTCCCTCCGTTAGTAATATCTGAAGATGACATAACAAAAGTTTTAGATACTTTAGATATTGTACTAACTGAAGAGGAGAAAAAACTTAATGTATAAAGACACTATAGATGAAAAAATTATCGGTTACCTTAAAGAAGATTCAAGAGAATCATTTGTAGATATTGGTAAAAAATTAAAGTTGTCAGAGTCTGCAGTTAGAAGACGTGTAAAAAATTTAGTAGACAACAAAACCATTAAAAAATTCACCCTAGAGCTTGGTGAAGAAAACACTACCAGTGCAATTGTTCTAGTTTCAGTTGACTCTGCAATGGACACATCCAAAGTTTCTCTAAAGCTTGCTAAATTGGAGGGAGTAAAAACAGTTTATGAAATTACAGGACAGTATGACATTACAACAATAATGAGTGGATCAAGTATTTCGGAAATCAATAACACAATTGATGCATTAAGAAAAATTCCAGGTGTCGTAGATACAAATACAGTGATAATTTTGAGAAAAATCATCTAAAACGACTTTCGTTCCTTTATTTCAATTACGAACTAATTTAGGATCATTATTAGTTATTTTCAACGAAGATAGTACGAATATGTTTATATCATCTATTTAACTCACCGATTTCAGTAATGAAAGATCCGAATCACTATGCAAACATCTACAACGCATATGACAAGACTCCAAAGAAGATACGAATACTAGACAGTACTTTACGAGAAGGAGAACAACATCCAGGAGTCTCATTTACAAACAAACAAAGAATCCAAATTGCTTGGATGTTAGATTATTTTGGCGTAGATCAAATTGAGATATCACCAGTTGTATCAAATGATCACAAGGAAGCAACGAAGACAATCATCAAACAAGGATTAAAAGCTGATATCGTTTCTCATGGACGAGCACTCAAAGAAGATATCGATGTTTCATTAGATTGTGACGCAAAGTGGTGTGCAGCATATTTAGGAATTTCAGATATACATCTAAAAGATAAACTTCGAATTTCAAGAGAAGAAGCACTTGAGAGAGCAGTAGAAACTGTAGAATATGCAAAATCCCATGGTCTTAAAATTAGATTTACTGTAGAAGATGGAAGTAGAGCAGAACCAGAATTCTTACTAAAAATTTGCAAGGCAATAGAAGAAGCAGGTGTTGATCGAATTAGTCTTCCTGATACGGTAGGAATTTTACGTCCAATTGGGATGTTTAATTTTGTTAAAAAAGTCAGAGAAATCGTAGATGTTCCATTAGATGCACATGTTCATAACGACATTGGTTTTGCACTTGCAAATGCATTTTCAGCATGTGATGCAGGAGTTGATCAAATTCACACCACCATTGACGGAATTGGAGAAAGGACAGGAATTCCACCTCTTGCAGAGGTTGCAGTTGCCTTAACTTATCTTTACAAATCACCAAACGATTTAAGATTAGATATGCTACTTGATCTATCTAGATTAATTGAAGAATATACATCAATTACACCTTATGACTCTAAACCAATTGTAGGTAGCTCAGCATACAAACACAAAGCTGGTACACACCTTGCAGCAATTCTCAGAAACCCTGCAGCGTATGAGCCAATCCCACCCAGGGCAGTAGGAAATAGACGAAGAATTGTCTTTGGAGAATTAGCAGGAAAGACAGGTGCCGCATATTTAATGTCATTATTAGGCTTGGAAAAAGATGATGAAGGTGCCAAGGCAGTTGCGTCTGGATTGAAAAATCTCAGAATGGGAGATCTTATCGAAATTCCACTAGAAGACAGACTTGAAAAAAAGATAATTAATGATAAATAAAGAGGATTAATTGAGATTAAACATGTCAAAATGTGAAGAATGTGATGCAGATATTTCTGTTCCAAGTGATGCACTTGAGGGGGAAATTGTAACATGTCCGGAATGTGGCGCAAGTTTTGAATTAGAAAAAAGTTCAGACGGTTTCCAACTAAAGCCTGCCCAAACGGTTGGCGAGGATTGGGGACAGTGAGTCCTGACGTTACTATTCTTTACGATACCATCCGTTGGGAAGAAAAAGCCCTACTAGAGGCAGGTAAAAAAAAGAACATCAACATACAGATGATCGATTGTAAGAAACTAGCATTAGATTTAGAAAAAAAACCTGAGGATTATGGTGTAGTTATTCAAAGATGTGTAAGTTATTACAGAAACCTCCATTCAACTGCTGCACTTGAAGGTCTAGGAGTCAAAGTAATCAATTGTCTTAACACAGGTGTTTTTGCAGGAAATAAATTATTCACACATATGTTGTTAAAAAAATTTGGAGTTCCAACACCTGATGCAACTGTTGCATTTTCAAAAGAAGCTGCATTGGAAGCTTTGCAAACTCAAGGATTTCCAAAAGTAATCAAACCAACAGTTGGTAGTTGGGGAAGATTAATTTCAAAACTAAATGACGCAGATTCTGCAGATGGAATTCTTGAGAGTAGAGAAAACATGTATCCAATTTATCAGATTCATTACTTGGAGGAATTTGTACAAAGACCTCCAAGAGACATCAGAGCTATAATGGTAGGAGACAAAATAGTTGCAGCAATTTACAGAATTTCTAAACATTGGAAAACTAACATGGCACTTGGTGGAACAGCCGAGCCCTGCAAGGTAACACAAGAGATGGAAGAAATGTGTATAAAGGCAAAACATGCAGTTCAAGGAGATATCGTAGGTGTAGATTTGATGGAAAGCGATGAGAAAGGACTAGTTGTTCATGAGGTCAACAACACAACAGAATACAAGAATACTGTTAGAGTGTGTGAAGTAGACATCCCATCCGCAATGCTTGATTACGCACTGAAGATAGACAAGTAAGAATGGACACTAATTTTACAATAACACCAAGATTTGCAGTAAAGATGCTTGAAAAATCACTTAGACTTTACACGCCATCTTTGAGTGAAAAGCCAATGGCGGAATTTTTAGCTGATAAATGCGATGATTTAGGATTTGAAGATATTCAAATTGATGAAGTTGGAAACATCATAGCAAGAAAAGGGTCAGGTTCGCCAAAAATTATGTTGTGTGGACACATGGATGTTGTTCCAGGAAAAGTCAAAGTCAGAAAAGAAGGCGATGCACTTTATGGACGTGGTGCATCAGATGCAAAAGCACCACTAATGGCAATGTTGTTTGCTGCAGCATCAGTTCAAAATAACAATGGAACAGTATATTTTGTAGGAGCCGTGGACGAGGAAGGAAATGCTACAGGAATTAAAAATCTCGTAAAGAAAGAGATGGGAATTGATTATGCAGTTTTTGGAGAACCAAGTGGAATTAAACAGGTCACAATTGCATACAAAGGAAGATTAGCAATCAATCTCAAAATTAGTGTTGAAGATAGCTCCCATGCAAGTGCACCATGGTTATCAAAAAATGCAATACAAGAATCAATGATTTTTGTTAAAGAACTCAAAGATAGATTAGAAGCAAATCAAGAAGGCAGATCTAAAGGAATGTTACTTACCATCACCATGACAGAAATTAAAGGCGGAACAAGTCACAACGTTACACCAAAAGAATGTGAAACAACATTTGACATTAGAATTCCAGTAGACATGAACTGTAAAACTATTGAACAAAAAATTTCAACTCTAGTAAAAGAGATTTCTCAAGAAAGAGATGTCGAGGCATTTTACTCAATTCTTGACGAGACAGAACCATTTGAAGCATCTCATACTTCACCATTAGTTAGAGCATTCACTCTTGGAGTTATGGAAGTGGAGCATTCAAGACCAACTCTAATTAGAAAAACAGGTACAGGAGACATGAATGTTCTAGGTAATCAGTGGAGTATTCCTGTTGTCACATATGGTCCAGGAGATCCACATGAGGCACATACAATTGATGAGAAAGTCTCAATTGATGAATATCTAAGAGGAATAGAAGTTCTGAAAAAGACGCTACAGCATTTAAAAAGACTTCATGACAAAAATATTCAGTAATGCTGTGGTTTGTAGGTTTAGGAATTTCGGGATTCAAATCAATCCCTAGCGAGGCATTAGATGTTTTATCAAAGGCAGATATAGTATACCTTGAGCAATTCACCAGTCCAATTGGAAAATCAGATTTAACTAAAATCAAAAATGCCACAAAAGGAAAATTCATTCCTGCAAAAAGATGGTTAGTTGAAGACGGTAAAGAGATTTTAGAAAATGCAAAGAAAAAGAAAGTAGTTCTATTAGCATATGGAGATCCATACATTGCAACAACACACATAGAATTAAGGACCAGAGCAATCGAAGAAAAAATAAAGACTCATTCTATTCATGCATCATCATCACTTACTTCAATGATTGGTGAATGTGGTTTACATTTTTACAAAGTTGGAAGAATTGCAACGATAATGAATGAAATCAAATCACTCACAACACCATACTATGTAATTTACAAAAATATTATTGAAGGAAATCACACTGTACTTCTTTTAGAGTATAATCAAGACAAAGATTTCTTCTTAGATCCTAAAGACGCATTAGATAGATTAGTAGAAACAGAGAAAGGACAAAAACGAAATGTCATAAGTTCAGATACATTTGCAATAGTCGCATCTAGAATTGGATTCAAGGATCAAAAAATTATTTCAGGTAAAATATCAAGTTTAATGAAGATTGATTTTGGCAAACCTCCACATACAGTAATCATTCCAGGTAGATTGCACTTTACAGAATCAGATGCGCTCAAAATATTTGGTCAGTGTGTAGATGAACCATATGACAATAGTGAAAAAACAAAAAAGATTTCAATTCAGATGATGAAAAAATATGTCCCAATGGTAAGGGAAGCACTTGAAGAAATAACACCATACTATAAAGATCAAAAAGAATTTCAAGGAATTTTAGAAAATGCAGAACTGTATGTTCAAGATGCAGAAAAATTCCTAGAAGAGGGTCAAGACGAGGTAGCAATTTTGAGTATTGGGTATGCAGATGGCCTTGTAGATGCATTAAGATTAGCCAAAGGCCTTGATCCAAAAATGTAATTTTTAGCGATGAATTAAAGAGTAGGTCTAAAAATACAAAAAATATTGGAAAAAAGTGAAAAAGTAATTCTTTCTGCCATGTACGTGTGCCAAATTCTAGGAAAGGAGTCATTTGATCTAATTAAGGAAAAAACAATGCTTTCAGATGACGAAATCAACTCAAAGATTGATGTATTAATTAAAAATCAACTGATAAACAAAGATAGAAAAACACTTACTGAAATTGGAAGAGATTCATTAAAAATAGTATTAGCAGGAGGGGTTTTTGATATTATTCATCCAGGCCATATTTACACATTAAATGCTGCAAAGGAATTAGGAGATGTTCTAGTGGTAGTTGTAGCAACTGACAATACGGCAGTAAAAATGAAGAAAAGAAAGCCATTACACACACAAGAACAGAGACAGGAATTAGTTAACTCACTTTCAATGGTAGACCTTTGTTTAATAGGACAGGAAGATGACATTTTCAAAACAGTCAATCATGTAAAACCTCAAATAATTGCATTAGGTTATGACCAAGTTCATCAAGAGCATTTCATTACAGAAGGATGTAAAAAAATTGGTCTCGATGCCAAAGTTGCAAGATTACAATCTCCAATCCCAGAAAGTTCTAGCTCTAAAATACAAAAGGAATATGGGGAATCCATTCACGGAATTTAAGAAGTAATCGGAATCTTAATTGAAACTTTAGATCCATCTTTTAGTTTTGCAGTTTTTCTCAAACAAGATTTAGAAATCAATTCTATAATGGAGTCATCATGATGAGTACGCTCAAGCACAATTAATTCACAATTTGTAGAATTATTTAGTTTGGCTGCAAAACATTTTACCCATCCATAAGTTCTCTTGCCATCTGAAAAACTGTTGATTTTAATTCCATCCAAAGTTTCAAATTGTTTTATTGCCTCTTGATGAATTTTTTGATCTAATCTTACATTCAGGGTTCCAGGAAACGGAACATATCCAATTTTTGATTGAAATTGTTTTGTATATCCTTTCAATCCCATATAATATGCACCTTCACCCATTCCAGAAATCAATGTTCCTTTCAATTCAACGTGAGATGGAGACGAATCCAAACTTTTCTGTAAAATGGACGATATTTTTACCATTTCAGAAAATCCTTTTGGAGTAATTTTTACAGATATGTTTCTTCCATTAATTATCCTCTCAATGAATTGGTTTTGTTCTAATTCAACAAGATGTTTTGATGCTGCTTGTTGTGATTTCCTGATACTCTTTCCCAGGGATGACGTGGTGATGGAGATATAGTTGTATTTTGCACCTTTGGATAATAGATAAGAAAGAGTTAGGATGTGCTGAATTTTCAGTTCAGTCATCTAAGTTCCTAAGATACGCCCAGGTCACCGAATGTTTTTAGTGTCATTCCTTCAGAGTTTGACAATTTTGCAATTCTATGTCCAATGACACATTCAACGCCAGCATTTTTGGCACCTTCCAAAAGTCTCTGAGTGATAATTCCATCCAACAAAAGATATTTGATTCCAGATTGTGATGATAATTTACTTACAACTTCACTGATTGGAACTTTGAATATTTCATTCTTATCACTATCTAATGCAACTGCTTCAAGAGTCTCATTGAGATTTGGAAATACCTTTGCTGCCAATTCTGCAACAGGTTTATCATCTGCACTTTTTAGTTCTGGTGCTGGTTTTCCATGTTTGATTTCATCAGCAATAGGTCGTAGAATTTCATCAATTCTTTGTGGAGTTAACTCTTCAACTTCTGTGTCAGTATCTGCACGCAGTTCATAATCTATTGTAACTACAGATTTGAGTTCTTTGAGAATAAATCCACCTGCTCTATCACCATCAATGAAAGCAACAACAGTATCTTTTGAATTACATAATTCTTTAATAGATTCATCAATTTTTGCACCTTCAATTGCAAGAGCATTGTCATATCCAGCTCTTAAAAGATTGATTACATCAGCTCTTCCTTCAACTAGAATTACCCAATTAGAATCAAACATACCGGAACTGCAGGTTAATTTTGATGGGCCATATGTGGACAATTTTCCTGCATCGCCTTGATGGACATCATTTAACATACTTTCACCTTCACTTACAGTTTTTGTTGCCCATTTTTGCTTGATCTCTTTTGCACGTCTTACAATGTCTTCTTTCTTTGCAGCACGTACATCATCAATTGCTTCTAATTTGAATTTACAATCAAATGGACCTACTTTATCTATGCTTTCAATTCCAGCCGCAATTAATGCACAAGTATCAATATCAGTACTCATTGGAATTAACGCATCGCCAGCGGTTGTGTTTGATGTAGATTTAGCATTGACTTCAATACGACCTACCTTAGATACTCGTTGCAGCTCATTCAGATTCATCTCAGGGCCTAACAGTCCCTCTGTTTGACCAAAGATGGCACCGATTATGTCTGCTCTTTCAACGAGTCCATCAACTTCATAGGAAAGTTTAACGTGATATTTGACAATTCCTGATTTACCGGACATAAGTTCATCTCCTTTATTATCATAATTTGGGTCTCTGCTTTCGATATATGAGGGTATCGCAAAAAGTTCTATCGGAGATAATGAATTTTTCAGAAAATACACTCAACTATAGAATCATCTAGAAAAATCTAAAAATTAAAAATAATAAAAATTGTTTATTCAGTGCTAAATGAATGACCGCATGAACAGGATTTTGTTACGTTTGGATTGTTAATTTTAAATCCAGAACCCATCAGGCTTTCAATATAGTCTACGTTTGCACCTTGTAGATGATCAACGCTGTAGCTGTCAATTAAGAGTTTGACTCCATTTTCTTCCATGACGATGTCATCTTCTTCTGGTGCTTTTTCAAAGCCCATCCCATAAGAAAGACCAGAACAACCGCCGCCTTGAACATATACTCTAAGATATTCAGGAGACTCTGCTTCTTCTTTCATAAATTCATGGATTTTTTCAGCTGCTTTTGCAGTTACTGTAATCATCTTTTGTGATTGCTCAGTTGCCATAATGAAAAAATGGCGTTTCAAATTATAATAAGCTTTTCCCACCCAACACACTAGTAATCAAAGAAATTGTCAATTTTCCAACATATTCTAGTGATCTGCAATATGTTTGACCAAGTCACTTGAGGTAATAATTCCAACAACTGTATCATCATCAATTACAGGTAGTTTTCTAACGTTTCTTGTAGACATCAGATCAGAGGCAATCCATAGATCAGAGTCAGGATCAATTGAGATTAGAGGAGAAGACATTATCCTCTTAACAGGAGTACCTATAGGAAAAGAATGAGCAGTGATTTTTATTGCAAGGTCTCTATCAGTTACAATTCCCACAGGTAAACTATTTTCTAAAACAATAACTGCACCAATCCCGGTATCTTCCATCATTCTTGCAGCGTCGGCAGCAGTTACTGAGGAATCAATTGAGATTACAGACGTATTCATTATTTCTTTAACCCAAGTTTTTTGTTGAATAGGATCAGATGAATTCATAGATAGGTTTGGCAAACGAGATATTTCAAAGGATTAATTGAATTTCAATAATGATAATCATGTTCATTAAAATCAGAACCCAAAGATACTGACAAAATTACAGTGTTGTCTGTTGTTTGGAAACGTAGTTCTTTATCTGGTAGAAAGCTATGAAAAATTTGAGTAAGTAATTGTTCCGTAAAGACGGACCATTTGAGACCTAAATCATGTTGAATCAAAAACGTATGCACATCACCTTCGATCCTATGATCAGAATTCATTCCAGATGCTTTCATGTAATCCTCTAATGTTTCAAGACATCGCTTCAGATCATATCCACCTTTGATAAACAATACAGTGTCCTTAATCACAGGAAACATCAAATTGATAACTTCATCAATATCTTTTCCATCCAATTCTATTCCAAGCGATTCCAAAATTCCTTTTGGAACTGGAATCATTCCAATTTTAGTAGAAAATCTATCCCACTGAACATACTTTTCTAGAATTTGCCTTACAAGAACATTTTGAGATATGCCTTTCTGAGAGGCTTCTACTTCTAATTCTGCAACAAGTTTTTCAGGTAGTCTGTATGTGATGCTTCTAGTAGATTCTTTTTTAGGAGAATAAATTTGTCGTTTTGAAGTTAGATTTTCTTCCATCATCATACATCAAATAAAAATTTGAGTTAAGATGAATTAGAGGGATTTGGAACCAGTTCCACCGTAGTTACTTCCAAATCACATTGAAGTGAAATAGACTTTACTCTACTCTTATACAGAAAATACTTTTTTCCATCTTGGTTAATAGAGCCAGAAATTGCCAGTAGTTTTGCATCGTAAAGAGTTTGGAGTCTTCTATATACGGTACTGATAGGAATCTTTTTTTCACTAGAAATCTCCATTGCAGATTTGGGTTTTTCAAGAGTATTATGGAGAATTTGTTTACAATATTTGTCAGCAAGTATTTCTAAAATAACCTGCTTTCTTTCATCATCTACTATTTTTCGTGATTGAATCAATTCTTGCATACAAAAATTTGTCTTAAATGAGATATAATTAACCAGTTTACACTGCAAGACAATGCACACTAACAAAATGATCGAAATCCAATGACATCTTTTATGAGTTCATAGGATTAATTTGAAAATTAGAATACGTCAAACCAACATTAGATCATATAAGAATCAATCATCAAATTCCTAGAAATGAGAAAGTACTCTTGATTTAATTGAACAAAATCAAAGAGGAACCATGCAGAAAAAATATGGTTTGGTAGGAGTTCCAATACTACTTGCATTCTTTATAGTAGCATCAGGAGGCATTCAGCTTTTACCAAATCTAAATACAGAAACACAGAGTATCTCAGTTAATCAACCAGAAACTGTACCTGAAATAATACAACCACAAACTGCCGAAGCAGAAGAGCAACCAGTTAGGGAATACACCTTGATAATTGAACAGACCGACATTCAAGTATCTCCTAATGCTGTTTGGCATGCTTGGACATATAACGGTACAATTCCTGCACCTACATTAAGAGCTACACAAGGAGAACTTTTGAAAATCAGAGTCATAAACAATCATGACATTGCTCACAGCTTGCATGCACATATGACAGATTATGATATGAAACATGATGGTTCTCCAGTAAATGCAATTACTGGTATAGGAGCAGGTTCAATAATTCAACCTGGTGGTGAATGGACATATGAATACAACTTGGACACATGGGGAACAACTTTCTTTCATGATCACACTTCATCTGAAGGGCATGGAATTAAAGATCACATCTTGCAAGGGTTGTATGGTGCCATTATTGTTGAAAGAGATCCTCCCAAGACCTACATTGATAGAGACATAGTAATTGTCATGAGTGAAATGGGTTATGATGTAGAGAAAACATCGCCTGGTCCAACACCATATTTCATTATGAATGGTATGGGAATGCCTGGTGGTGAACATGCTTTGAAAGAAATATTTGAAGAGCAAGGATTTGACGGCGTTGCCGCTCAGTTTAACTCAACAATGCCAGTATTCAAAGCAAAAGTTGGGGAAACAGTCCAATTTCACGTCATTAACCTAGGTGATCAAATACACTCATTTCATCTACATGGTCTTAAGATGACTTCGAGTGCTGTACAACGTGGAACGAACATTCAGGGAACTACAATACCACTAATTCAGGGTACACTTGAGACATTCATTGTTCATCCAGACAAACCGGCAATTTGGTTATACCATTGCCATGTTGTAAGTCATGCAGATGCAGGTATGATTGGTCTATTCATAGTAGAGGAATAGGCATTACTTTTTTTATTTTTTTGTAGAAAATCTTGAAAATTATTGAATAATTACATTAAGAAGTAAAAATCACATCTAAAAATAGACTGATCATTTAAAATCTTTGGGAATAATTAATAGTCATGGGACGCATGTCAAGGAAAATATCAATACCAGCAATTGTGTTTTCAATCCTACTAGTTTCTGTTTCAGCAAATATTGCAAATGCAGAAACAATTCCAGAATGGGTAAAAAATAACGCATTATGGTATGGCCAAGGAGTTATTTCAGAAACAGAATTTCTAAACGCTATCAAATTTTTGATAGAAAATGATGTCTTGATAATAGAAGGTTCTGATATGAAATTTTCTAATAACGTAGATGCAACAGTAATAATTCCTAATGGGAACTCGGACATTGCCAATGTTGGGTTTTACTTACCGCTGAATCTAGAAATCCCTGTTGGCGTTACAGTTACTTGGGTTAATGACGACTCAGTACCACATAACATCCAAAGTCAAGATGATTCTGGGAAAGTCATAGATATCTTCAACAGTCCACCATTGAATACAGGAGACAGATTCGAGCACACATTTGACGAAGAAGGAGTCTACAAATACCACTGCTCATGGCATCCATGGCGAGTTGGATTGATTACTGTGAATTAGAGTTACAGAAAACTCTAACTCTATTTTTTGAATAAAATAAAATAAAATTAGAAATAGCTATTTCTTTGACTTGTTAACAAATGCTGTCATACGCTCTTCTCTATCAGGATGAGTAAAGCAATTTCTCCATGCAAGAAGTTCTATTGCAAGACCAGTATCAAGGTCTGCATTTCTTCCTTTATTGATTGCAACTTTGGACATCTGAACACCCATTGTAGAGTTTCCTGCTATTTGTTGTGCCATTTTCAAAGCTTCTTCTTGTAATGATGCAAGAGGAACTACATGGTTTACAAGGCCAATCTCTTTTGCCTCATCTGCTTTGACCATCTTGCCAGTATAAACAAGTTCTTTTGCTTTTGCTATTCCCACAATTCTCATTAATCGTTGGGTTCCGCCCCATCCAGGAGGGATTCCAATTGTTACTTCTGGTTGACCCAGTCTAGCAGTATCTGCAGCTATACGAATATCACAAGACATTGCAAGTTCACAGCCTCCACCTAAAGCAAAACCGTTAATGGCTGCTATGGTTGGTTGTTTTACTAATTCGACAGTTGCAGTTACAAGTTGACCAGTTTTTGCATATTCTACTGATTCATCTGCAGTGATTTTTGACATGTATTCAATGTCTGCACCTGCAGAAAATGCTTTTTCACCCTCACCAGTCAAAATGATAACTTTGACATCATCATTGAGATTGAGTTCTTCAAAAGTATTGATCAGTTCTTTTGCAACATCGGTATTCATGGCATTGAGTTTGTCAGGTCTGTTAATTTTGACTGTACAAACACCATCAGAAGTTGAAGTGGTAACTAGTGACATGTGATATGCCAAGTAATGAGAAACTTAAATGTTATCTATTTTCCGAGTACTTTGCCCCATTGGGCTAATGCAGATGCAGCTGCAACCCAAGTTCGAAGATCTTGGTAAACTGGAACATTATGTTTCTCAATCAATTTAATCATTTTTTCAGTATATGGACCACCATTACCACCAGCTAGAATAGGTTTCTTCTTTTTCTTTGAGAGTTCGTCAAGATAACCAACAATAGTTTCTTCAAGCGGATCATCTTGGAAAACAAACCATGGCATAGCAATATCGATATTCTTTTCTTCTAAGAATTGTTCAATGACAAATCTATAATCATCTGCAGTTGCACCGCCACCTACATCTGCAGGATTGCCATTATGAATAGGGACAGTTGGTGGAAAACGATCTTTTATTTTTTTGAGAATTTGTGGCGACAATTTTCCTATTGTGAGACCTAGTCTTTCTAATTGATCAATACCGCCAATCATAGGACCAGCACCATTACTTGTCATAGCAACACGATTACCTTTTGCAGGAGGTTGCCATGCGAGTGCCTTTAAGACTCCAACTAGTTCTTGATAACTATCAACTGAAATAATTCCTGCTTGTTTGAATGCACCCATAATCATTGCATTCGAACCCCCAAGTGAACCTGTATGAGATGCAGCTTGTTTTGCACCTGCAGCAGTCCTCCCACTCTTCCAAATAACGATTGGTTTCTTCTTCTCTTTCATTACACGTTTGGCAGTATTGATGAATTTTCTACCATCACCAAATCCTTCAACGTATAATCCAATTACTTTAGTTTGAGGATCATTTGCAGCATACCATATCATATCTGCTTCATCCACGTCGGAACGATTTCCAAAACTAATCATCTTGGATAAACCAAACACATCAGCACTTTCTAGCATGCTGATTCCCATAGTTCCACTTTGTGAGAAAAATGCGACATTTCCTAATTTTGAACGTACCATTCTTTCTTGTCCTTGGAATGCACAGTCAAGGCGATTTGCAGCGTTGAACATTCCAATACAGTTTGGACCAACTACACGGATTTTGTGTTTTAATGATAATTCTTTTACCTCAGCTTCCATTGCGGCTCTGTCACCACCAAGCTCTTTGCCACCACCTGAAACAATTACAACATTGTGAATGCCTTTATTTGCACAAGTCTTCATGATTGGTCCACATAATGAAAGATCAATACATACAACTACAAGATCAATCTTTTCAGGTATCTCTTCTAATGAAGGATAACATTTGATTCCAAGAATTGATTCTTGTTTAGGATTAATTGGATATACTTTACCTTTGTAATCTTGTTTGCCAAGTGCATCCAGTACAGAGTTACCAATCTTTCCAGGTGTTGAAGATGCACCAACTAGTGCAACAGACATTGGAGTAAAGAAGGATTCCATGGATTCAATGTTTGGTTTTGCTTTTGAGATAGAATTCTTTTTCAATTCTTTATTTAGAATAATTTTTGCATCAACTACAAAGTGGGATTTTGGATAAACAACTACCGGGTTAAAGTCAATGCTGTTTATATAATCGGCATTTTCTACGCCTAATTTTCCAATTTGAACTAACATTTTTGCTACCATGTTAAGATCAATTGGTTCACTTCCTCTGAAACCTTTGAGAAGTTGAGAACCTTTGAGTTCAGTTAGCATTGATTTTGCATCAGAAGTAGAAATTGGTAGCATCCTAAATGCTACATCTTTGAATACTTCGGTCATCACTCCTCCCAATCCAGCCATAATCATTGGTCCAAACTGTGGATCATTTTGAATACCTACAATTAGTTCAATGCCTTTTGGAACCATCTTTTCCAAAAGAATTCCTTTAACTTCAACTCCTTTCTTTTTAGAAAGACGACCATACATGTCATTGAATGTCTTTTTTACATCATTGACATTATCAATTCCAACTTTAACTCCACCGACATCAGTCTTGTGTAAGATTTGTGGAGATACAACTTTCATTACAAGAGGAAAACCAATTTTTTTGCTTGTTTTACTGCATCAGCTGCAGAAGTGGCAAGGGCATAAGGCGGAACTTTAACGCCATATGTTTTGAGAATAGATTTTGATAACTCTTCGGTGATGACTTTATGATCAGTTTGAATAATTTCCTCAAAAATTTTCTTTACTGCCGCCATCGTTCGATCGATGAAATCAAAACTAAGTATATTAAACTTTGGTCAAAGATTGAATGACGTTTTGAAATTGTTGTAAAAATTCTTCATATTTGATTTTACAGTTGAAATATTTTCATGAATGTCTGATCGGATTTTTTGTGGATCGATTTCAGGGATATTTTTTAATTTTTCCTCAGTATTGTCAAGCCACAAATTTACCATTTCTTCATTTACCTCCAGATGAAATTGCAATCCAATTGCAGTTTTGTATTGAAACGCCTGGTTTGGATAATACTCAGAGGAGGCTAATCTAATGGCGCCTTGAGGTAAATCAAATGTATCAGCATGCCAATGAAATACAGTAAATGGATTTTTGAAATCAGTAAAAAATGCAGAATCATTAACAATTTTCAAATCAGTGTAAAACCCAATCTCCTTTTTTGGTCCTCTATACACCTTAGCACCGAAAGTTTTAGCAATCAACTGAGACCCTAAACAGATTCCAAGAACAGGTATGTTTTTCTCAACACAGTTTTTGATTAGATGTTGCTCTGCATTAAGATAAGGCAAGTCATCGTTTGCGCTTTCAGGAGCACCTAAAATTACAACTAGAGAAAATTGTTTGTCTGGAAGTTGTTCATGTTTTGCATTAATTGAAGTAATCTCAAAACCGTCATCTTTGAGAAGATCACCCAAATAGCCAGAGCCTTCTATTCGTGTATTTTGAACAAGTAAGACATCAGAC
>NZ_AEXL02000050.1 GCF_000242875.2 Candidatus Nitrosopumilus salarius BD31
ACTGTGCAATATTGTATACGAATGAATCATAGTTGTCAATGATTAAAAATTTCAATTTGATGCCTCCTTTAATGCTTGAAGCATTGCTCCCGCTTTGTGCTCTGTCTCTTTGAATTCGTTTTCTGCAATAGAATCTGATACTATTCCCGCACCTGATTGCACAAACCCTTTGTTGTTCTCAATGAATATACTTCTAATTGCAATTGCAAAATCACAGCATCCGTTATATGAGAAATAACCTACTGCTCCTGCATATGGTCCCCTTGCTTCAGTTTCCAATTCCTCTATGATCTCCATGGCTCGTACCTTTGGAGCCCCAGAGACTGTTCCTGCTGGAAATACTGCCTGAAATGCATCAAACATGTCATTTTCAGGCGCTAAATTACCAACCACATGACTGACAATATGTTGAACGTGACTGAATCTTTAATCTCCATTAGAGACTCTGGATGAACTGTCCCATACTTGCATACTCTACCAATATCATTTCTTCCCAAATCTACTAGCATGGTGTGCTCTGC
>NZ_AEXL02000049.1 GCF_000242875.2 Candidatus Nitrosopumilus salarius BD31
GATGTGGAGTTCAAGGAAATTGGACAGATAAAAAAGAGCGCCGTATTTTTCACCAATTTTTGAAACCATGTTATTTTTCTCTAGTACTTTCAAATGATGTTGGATTGCCTTGTAATCAAGATTGAGTACGTGGGATAGTTGATGTGTGTTGTATGGTTTTTCAAGCAGATTGATAATAATTCGTAAACGAGTAAAGCCACCTCTTGTACTTGTAAACAAGTAAAGTAGTAGTTTTCTAGTCTGCTTGTCAGGCTTTCTTTGTTCTGAGACTTTTCTTGATCTGAGAATTTCTTTGAATTCTAGTAGCTGATTGACCATATTTCCTAGAAATAATAGTACAAATTTTGCTTAAAACCCTATTTCCAGATCTTTTCCACATTCAGACAAGACAATTACCCTTAAATTGACTGAGAATGAACTCGTTTTGATATGATGGCATCACGTGGTTATGATATGACCCCTACCATGTATTCACCGGATGGCAGAATCTACCAAGTAGAATACGCAATAGAGACGGTAAAGAGAGGGACACTAGCCATAGGAGTTCTAAGTAAAGAAGGAGTCATCATGGCAGTAGAGGAGAAACCACGAACATTACAAACCCCTAATGTAACACAAAAGATTTTCCAAGTAGATTACCATATAGGAGTTGCAGCTGCAGGTTACATTCCAGATGCACGAGTTCAAGTTGACAATGCAAGATTCTTTTCACAAGGTAACAGAATGACTTATGATGAATCTGTTGAAGTTGCAACTGTTGCTAAACATTTAGCAGATCAAGCTCATCAGTTTACACAGTATGGAGGAGTACGTCCAAACGGAGTTTCCATGATCATTGCAGGAATTGATCAAAAAGGAGAATCAATCTATGTTACAGATCCTAGTGGAACATATGTACAATTTGCAGCAGTCGCAATTGGCGCAGGTTCTGATGAGGTTAACGAATTTTTAGAAAAACACTACAATGAAGATATGAGTTTAGATGATGCAGCATCATTAGCAATAGCAGCAATCAACCTCAAAGCAGAAACAAAAGAAGGAATTAATCACATAAAGATGGCAAAAATTACATCTAAAGAAAAAGTTTTTGAAAAAGTTTCAGAGTCGGATTTACAAAAATATTCTCAAAACGCATCAAAGTTTGCACAGTAGAAGTTTTAGATTTGAAACATAATCAATCAATTAAGAGTAGATAGATTATGGGTTTAGGCAGTTATTGGGGAGAAGTAATGGATGTACTTCGAGAAATCATCCCAATTTATGACAAAGTAAATTCAATTATTTCACTTGGCAAAGACAAAGAGCACAGAATTCGCGGAATTTCACAACGAGTTTTTCCAGGAAACAAAATCCTAGACGCGGGTTCTGGTTTTGGAAACATGTCAAAGACAGCATCAAGACTGACTGATGATAAAATTTCAATCACACTTTATGATCCACTTGTCCCAATGTTAAAAAATACAGCCACACATTTTGAGAAATTACCAGACATGGCAAACGGAGTTTTTGAACATATTCCATTTAGAGATAATGAATTTGATGCAGTTTTGTGCGGATATTCTTTAAGAGATGCAATAAATTTGAGAATAGCAATTTCTGAAATCCACAGAGTTTTGAAAAGAGACGGAAGATTT
>NZ_AEXL02000048.1 GCF_000242875.2 Candidatus Nitrosopumilus salarius BD31
GATATGGCAACTAGATTAAGAAAAACTCGAAGACTTAGAGGCGGACGCCATATGGGATGGGGACAAGTAGGTCAACATCGTGCCAGTGGTCATAAAGGTGGTCTTGGAGTTACCGGTATGAAAAAACATCATAGAAGTTCTATGATGATGTACGAACCAGATCATTATGGTCATGATATTCCTAAAACACCTCACCCAAATATTATAAAAAAATGGGCTAGTCTCAGAGATCTTGATGACTTGTTCACTAAGTTCGGTAAAGAAGAAGGAGGAAAGAAAATCATAGACCTTGAAAGTGCTGGATATGATAAACTCCTTGGTGGCGGAAAAATCACTAACGCATATTCCGTCAAAGTAAAACAATTTACAGCATCTGCCGAAGAAAAACTAAAAGCTGTTGGGGGAGAAGTGTTATCTAACAATGGCTGAAGGTAGTATCACTACTATTATTCGAAAAATTGTTTTCAAAGCAGAACCTTATCTTCCTCAGGTCCCAAAACCAAAAAAGAAGATCCCACTTCCAACTAGATTGCTTTGGTGTGGAATTGCATTACTAATCTATATGATAATGGGTCAGACTCCATTGTTTGGTGCTACCGCACCACAGTTTGACTTTCTAGCATTTGCTAGGGTAATTTTTGCATCCAACCAAGGAACTCTAGTTGAATTGGGTATTGGGCCCATAGTTACAGCTGGACTCTTGATGCAATTATTGAGGGGTTCAGATATTCTCAAGTTTGATTTCAAAAAGCCTGAAGAAAGAGGAATCTTTCAGACAGCTACCAAATTGGTAACATATGTTGTAATTGTTGCTGAGTCTATTGTATATGCTACAGCAGTTTATGGTCCTGGTGTAACTGAGCCATATTTCCTGTATGTGATGATTGGCCAACTAATGGCAGCATCAGTTATTATCATGTTTTTGGATGAGTTAATCCAAAAGGGCTGGGGTCTAGGTAGTGGAATCAGTTTATTTATCATGGCAGGTGTTGCCCAACAAATTCTTTGGAGTATGTTTAGCCCCTTACCTGCAGGTGATGGGGGACCCATTGGTATTATTCCATATATCGGGCAATCATTCATTGATGGAGATTTATCAAATATCTTCTTTAGATCAAATCAACTTCCGAGTATCTTTGGACTGTGTCTTACAGCTGGAATCTTGCTGATACTGGTGTTTACACAAGGTATGAAAGTAGAGATTCCTATTGTTTCAACAAAATACAGGGGATTCTCTGCAGTTTATCCAATCAAGTTATTGTATACATCAAACATTCCGGTAATTTTGGCTTCTGCCTTGACTGCAAATGCTGTCTTTTTATTCCAAATGTTGTGGGCAAACTTTAACCCGCGAAATAATAATTTCTTCATAAATTTTATTGCGCAATTTGATCCTACAAGTCCGTCTACCCCTATTGGTGGTCTTATCTATTATGTGACTCCTCCTAGAGGGTTGGCAGTAGCTGCATTAGATCCAATGCGTGCAGTAGGTTACATGCTGTTTATGGTGGGAATTGTAGTTGTGTTTGGTAGACTGTGGGTTGAACTTGGTGGATTATCTCCAAAGAGCGCAGCTCAGAATTTGCTTGATGCAGATGTACAAATCCCAGGATTTAGAAGATCAAACGCACCAGTTGAGGCATTGCTGAACAAATACATCCCATCAGTTACAATTATCGGCTCTGCAATTTTGGGTCTCTTAGCAGGTGTCTCCGATGTACTTGGTGTATTTGGTTCTGGAATAGGAATTTTGCTTATGGTAGATATTCTCGTCAACTATTACACGCAATTAGTTAGAGAACAAGTAGAAGTTGTCATGCCGCGTTTGGGTGCTTTACTTGGTAGAAAATAAAAGAATAGTAATGATAGGTATTCCGGGTGTTGGAAAAACCACATTGCTATCAAAAATTGTGAAAATACTAACTGATAATAAAAAAAATGTTAGCAGGATAAGTTTTGGAACTTTGATGTTTGAAGTTGCAAAAGAAAATGGACTCACAGATAGAGATGAGCTTAGAAAATTACCTGTTACTGAACAACAACGATTACAAAAACTCGCTGCAGAAAAAATTGCTTCACAAAACGAAGAGATTGTGATCATTGATACACATGCATTTATCAACTCCCCTGAAGGATACTATCCTGGATT
>NZ_AEXL02000047.1 GCF_000242875.2 Candidatus Nitrosopumilus salarius BD31
AAGAAGATTGAATTTTTGGGACCATACACAGCTCAACAAATTGGGGTGAATAGACATCTTGGTCAATTAAACAACGTGCAAGAAAATATTCATCAAGTTCAACTAACGTCTGTATCGCCAAATAATATCAAAAATTATGTTGGTCAACATAGTGATGTTCTTGATGTAATTCGAGTCTGGGATTGGGAGGCAGCTTTTGCAAAATTAAAGCCTGAGATAGGACTGATTCCATATGTAGACTTTGAAGACAATGATATCTTGCGTTTTAACAATACCCTTTATTGGACTGCATCTATGAAACCCATCTTACCAACATCTGTCAGCCTTGAAAATAGATGGTATAATGAACATCTTGTATATACACACGTTCCAAATGGGTTCCTTACTTTAGAAGCAACAGACGGACAGATTGTAGATAGTAGTGAATTTTTCCAACAAAGAGAAATTTACTACGGTGAAGGAGGTCTTTTTGAGCAGACATGGTCTGGTTATCCAAATTCAAGAGGTTCTACTAGTGCAGAGCTTGG
>NZ_AEXL02000046.1 GCF_000242875.2 Candidatus Nitrosopumilus salarius BD31
AAGATGACAAAGATAGAAAAGATAAGGAAAAGAGTAACAATGGTAACGGCAATGGTAACGGCAATGGTAACGGCAATGGTAACGGCAATGGTAACGGCAATGGTAACGGCAATGGTAACGGATAGTCAACTAGGGAAATATGCCTAAACTATTGATTTTCTTTTAATTTTTCATATTTTGAATCAGAGATAATTTTAGAATTATGAAGAGACTCTAATTTTTCCAATACTTGAGTAGAATAATATTCTGAAATTTGTTCATCATAGTTTTCGACATATTTTGATACAGTGGAGGTTTCAACTAGTTTTGTCTCCATTACTTTTTCAACAGTTTGGGCAATATCCTCTACACTAGCTCCTCCACCAAATCTAAATTTTGAATTTTTAACTTTTTTGCCAACAAACACACCTACAATCACGATTGGGATAATTATCACAGATGCCAAAAGCCCGTAATTTTTTTCAAATTTTGCAGTTATAGTGAGAGGCCCATTGACTGTAACTTCAATAGTATTTCCTGAAATCTCACCATCATAACCATCTAGTTCAGATAGAGTATAAAGAATCAAACCATCATTAGACGAGGAGATTGTAATTGGAACAACTTCCCCGTCAGCATACCAACTACTCTCTTGTATTTCTCCATTTTCTGAAAGTACAGTCAATTTGAATTGTGTGGTAGATGAAAAATCAACAAGATGGAAATCATTCATCGTAATAGGTGGAGAGATGAAAAAATTTGTATTATCTTTTGGAATGTTCCATGACTCGTTTCTATCAAGAGACCAACCTGTAATCTCTTGGCGTACCTTGTTTTTTTCAATAGTTCTAGATTTTGGAACAGTGACTGAAACTTCAGAATTTGCATCAAACCAATTGTCACTAGTTGGAGAAGAAGGCATGAAAGAATAATCATCCGTGCCGATTACAGTTAATGGAAATTGAGTGGCAGTTGAAAAAATAACATTATGTGATGAATCAGTAGAGATATCAAGTGTGAATGTACCTCTAGCAGTCCTAGAAATTGGGATGGGATCTCCACCGTCAATTGAAAATGAAATTAGATTATAACGACTAGTGTCATCTCTAACCCAAGAATAGTCTTGGCTCAAAACATGTTTTTCATTTGTAGGTAATGATACGGTGTATGATGGTGCAGCATTATTTTCAAAACTTACAGATAGTTTTGATGAACCTGACATTTGAGCAACTACTAAATTATCAGGTAATGTAAAAAATATCATAAAAAGTAAAACAAATAATGATAAAAATAAAAATCCTTTAATCGTTATTCACCTACCAATTCTTCCAATCCAGAATATTTTGAGTCAAGCTTTGATTGGATTTGATTTAGATTTTTCGTATAATCATTATTTAGATCTTCATATTTTCCTCTAGGGATAAGTTCGCCATCAAAATCAGAGTTTATTTTTTCAGTGCCTTTTCATAACCAGATTTTTTTGCCAATAAAAGATAAAACTCATCAGACAAAGGCCAGGTAGATTTTGGTAATTCTACAACATTGCCAATGGGTTCGGAGCTCTCACCCCTAAAACTGTCAATCTCTTTTATCTTTTGGAATCTGTAAGAGGTCAAAATATATCGAACATCATTTGAGGCATATTTTAATTTCTCAACTAGGCCGCATTTTTAAAAGAGATTTTTCTAAAGTTAGTCGGACAAGATCCTGTTTAGACTTGTCACTTTCTCCAATTGCCACGTGGGCGATTTCGGAGAGTTTTACAGGACCCATCTTTTCAGCAGTCAACTCAGAGATAGCAAAAATTATTTTTTGAGTGAGCAGGTCTTTTGAGCTTTCTTCAAGGTACTTGAAGCAATTTGCCTTGAGGTTTTTTACTTTCATAATACGGGCAATTAGGTCTTCTTCACTGAGCAATTACAATCACCATTTTTCTTTCCAACTGACACAAAAGTGGATAGACATATTATTTTTGATTAAATCTTTACATTTTTTGGATAATTTTCCAACAAATTGGCAAAATTTAGAGGATGTGACTAGTTAAATGAGGTCAAACATACCAAATAACCATGAAAGCAAGATTCAATGGGAAATGTGTAGAATGTGGAGAAGCAATCAAAACAGGTAAAGAGATCCTTAAAAACTCAAAGGACCAGTGGGTTCACAAGGCATGCTCTGATATCGAAGAAGAATTACCATAGACATTGGAACAAATTAGTGATAAATTTTTTAAGTAACTTGAAAAGAATGGAACCATAATGAATAGAAATTCAAGCGTTTTGTTAATGGCCTCAATTATGACAGTATTTGGCATAATGATGATTCCAGGAATTTCTGCAGAATCAAGTCACATTACAGTTACACCAATTAATGAGAAAGTAAGTTTGGAGGAGACAGTCACTACAATGAATGTTCCAGAAGACAACAAGCTTCCATGGGGTACAGTAAGAGGAGGAGCAGATGATGTTGCTGAAAGATACCCAGTCATTATTCAATTTTACAAGGGAGAAGATCCAGTCCACTTTGCACAAGTGGATGTGAAAGGAGATGGCTCTTATGAATACAAATTCAGAGTAAGAAACGTGAATTTAGAAACAGGTGAAGCAATTAACATCTTTGAAGGTCAATATACCGTTAAAATCTACAAAGTAATTCCAAATACAGATGTCACAACATAATCAATAGGAAATCTAAATTATTCCAACACAATTCACAGAATTCATATACTTAGCATGCAACTCAAGTGCTAGAAAATGAGCAAGAATTTTTTGGCACGATATTGAATCTGGAAATGACATTCCAGAAATTATCAATGTCGTAGTAGAGATTCCAAAGGGATCCATGAACAAATACGAATATGACAAAAAACACAACATGATAAAATTAGACAGAGTGTTGTTTTCTCCATTTCATTATCCAGGAGATTATGGACTAGTTCCTCAAACATTATCGGATGATGGAGATCCACTTGACGCATTGGTTTTGGTAACAAATCCCACATATCCTGGAATTTTAATTGAAGCCAGACCAATAGGATTACTCCAAATGAAAGACGATGGGAAGCTAGATGACAAAATAATTTGTGTTGCAACAAATGATCCTCGATATTTGCACACAGCAGACATTACAAATATTGAAGATCACTACCGCTCAGAGATTGCGCATTTTTTCCAAGTGTATAAAGACTTGGAAGGTAAGAAGGTCGAAATTATCGGATGGAAGTCAGCAAAAGAGGCCAAAGTCGTAATCATAGAATCAATAAAGAGATACAAAGACACTCTGAAAAAATACTGATATGCCAAAAGAGTGTGAACATTTCTTACAGAAAAAAGAAGATGTTTCTCAAAACACTAAAAGCTGTGAAGAGTGTGAAAAAGAACACCTTCCAGTAGTAGCAATCAGAATGTGTTTAACATGTGGACATGTTGGTTGTTGTGATTCATCAATTGGAAAGCATGCAACAAAGCATTTTGAAGAGACAGGGCATCCAGTAATGAAGGCAATCCCAGAAGATATTTGGAAATGGTGCTATATTCACAAAGAATATTTTTGATTCTCAGAAAATAGTGGAAACTTATTTTATAATCATTACGGGTTTTTTGGATTTGTGAACAACAGTATATGATACGCTTCCAAGTAACATCTCACCAGCACGACTGTGTCCACGTGAACCTATCACAATCAGTCCAATGTCATTCTTTTTGTTTTCTGCAAAAGATACAATATCTCTTCCAGGATTTCCAAACAAAATATTTTTTTGTGAATT
>NZ_AEXL02000045.1 GCF_000242875.2 Candidatus Nitrosopumilus salarius BD31
TTAAGGAGAAGAAATTTGGAATTTGTGGCCCTGGAACAAAATTAATTGATGGGGTGTGTACAATTATCAAAAAACCAATTGTAAAGCCATGGTGGCAATTTTGGTAAAAAATTGAAAAGTTAGGTTTTAATCATAATACTTCTTCATAGATAGTCATGGGTAAACTGAGTAGAAATCTTAGAATTTGTGGAGAATGTGGTATTGCATACACATCAGTTAGTTTTACTAAATATATTGATCAGTGTCCCATATGCCAATCCAGAAGATTTGAAGCAATTCCTGTAAAATCAGCAGATGATATATCCAGAATATAGATTTTTTAGTAGAATTAAATTTTAAGAGACATTGTCTGAGGATCCAGAAATTGAAAAAATAATGCAGCGAAAATTAAATGAGATGCTTAATCAACAGAATCAACCTAAAGTGGAATCTGGAATTATAGATCTGAATGAAACAAATTTTGATCAAACAATTTCTGCTGAAAATCCAACATTAGTAGATTTTTGGGCAGAGTGGTGCGGTCCATGTAAATCCATGCATCCAGTTTTTGAGAGTCTCTCAAAAAAATATCCTAATGTAAAATTTGCAAGAGTAAACGTAGACAACAATCAAAACATATCAATGAGATTTGCAGTTCAATCTATTCCTACATTTATCATGTTCAAGTCAGGTCAAATTGTTGATAAGATGATGGGGGCAGTTGGGGCACCCGGAATACATATGATTTGTAAAAAACATTCAAACTAGTAACCGTATATGGGTTCTTTTTCTCGTTGAATTCTAACTATATCGTTAAAAACTTCTTGTTCTTCAGAACTAAGTTTGTGCATGAATTTCTTCAGAATTATTTTTGCTTCATGTGATGGTGGGAATGTATAATATACTTCTTCTTCAAAAATTTGTCTTCCAATTGTAACATCTTTTACTGAACATGCTACCTCATCTCCTGCTTTAGCAGAAGCTACTGTTTTTTTGTCTAGCTGTAGTTGATGAATATTTCCTACCTTTCTTCCATCCATGTTCATGAACGGAATCTTGTGTTTTAGAGTGCCAACATCTATGCGAACGCCAAAGACGGCTGGATTATTATTTCGAAAAACCATTCCTTTCATAAATGTGAATTTGGAGATTGGTGTCAATTCTGCAAATAATGCATCTTCCTCATTTGCAGTGTCTTCCTCCACCCACGCGTTATAGTTGTCAATTAAACTGTAAATTACCTTATCCTCAAAGACTTTGATGTGACTAATTTCGGATTCTTCTCTGGCATCAGGCAATACTTTGACATTAAATGACAAAATAATACCAAGATGTCGATTTTTCTCTTTGATTGCTTTTGCTTCCATAATATCTCGTCTATTTACAGGACCAATGTCAGCTTTTGCAACTGGAACTTGTGAGCGTCGGAGCATCTCAACTATTGCTTCAAGTGAGCCGATTGTATCACATTTGAGTATAATACCATCAGTTTCAGTATCAATGAATACAGATTTCATTTCTGCTTCTATAAGATTAGTAAATTTTTTAATTTCTGTATCATTTGATGCAACATAAAGTGTACTTCCTGGAAGAACTCCTTCTAGATCAGCTGACGCGATTTTGAGTCCAGCTGCAGCATCTACTGATGAAACTGGTTTGAATTTGTCACGAGGATCACGCATTTCATCAAGAGGTTTTGGTAAAAGGATTGCCTTTGGTTTTATAACTAAAACAGAATCTCTTTTAGCTACAACAATACTATTTTCTTTTTTTATTGTTCCATCAATTAGAATAATATTTGCAGTAGGTCCTAATCCCACTTCATCGTTTACCTCTAATACAATACCACGTGGATCTTTTTCTCCTTGTTCGAGTCTTTGTTTCAGATATTGTTGAGTCAGACCAACTAAAACGCTAAGAAGTTCTGGAAGCCCGACTCCAGAGCGTGCAGAAATTGGAACTATTGCTACTTCAGATTTAAAATCTTTAACACGATAAAATGCTTCTGATTGATATCCTAGAATTGAAAGAGTTCCTACGACATCGTAGATCTTTTGATCAAGATCGGCTTGAATTGATGCGTCTTGTTCTTTGATTGCTTGAGAGATAAACTTGGTTTCAGACTTTCGCCATCCAGAAATTTGATCACATTTGTTTAATGCAACAACAAACGGAACTTTTCTACTTTGTAGAATTTTTAAACTTTCATTTGTTTGTGGTTGAAATCCTCGATTAACATCAACTACCAATATAGCAATATCAGCAGCTGATCCCCCTCTTGAACGAAGATTTGTAAATACTTCGTGTCCTGGAGTATCAATGACTAAAAGTCCTGGAACTTTGTTTTCTGCTTGTTCAAGTTTCTTGTATAAAGGACCACACATTTCCTTGATTGTCTCAGATGGAAGAAAGCTTGCTCCAATATGTTGAGTAATTCCACCTGCTTCTCTACCTTGAACGCCTGTACCACGAATTTTATCTAAAAGAGATGTTTTTCCAGAGTCTACATGACCGAGAACTGCCACTATGGGCTGACGAATTTGCAAATCAGATCACTCAAATGCTACCCTCGATTCATGGTCAAAGCTTTCTTGTGAATCCGATGCGTGAATAATATTTTCACTGAACCCTAATCCAAAGTCACCCCTGATTGAACCAGGTGCAGCTTCAAATGATTTTGTTGCGCCTATCATTATTCTAGTAGTTGCAATTGCGTTGTTTCCTTCAATTATTGCTGCAACTACAGGTCCTGATGTGATAAAGGATGTTAGCTCACCAAAGAATGGTTTGTCTTTGTGCACACCATAGAAATTCTCTGCTTGTTGTTGAGTGAATGTAAACATCTTTAATTTTAAAAGTTTGAATCCTTTTCTTTCAAATCTAGATACAACTTCTCCAACTAGATTTCTAGATACTGCATCCGGTTTTACAATGAATAATGATTTTTCAGTCAATTCTATTTCTTTCTAATTCCGCCTTTGACGTATTTTTTAGTCCACTTTAGCTTTCTTGGATCACGTTTAAGATCTAGCATATTTTTTTTGCATTTTGCAGAACAGAACCATAATACAGTTCCATCATTTTTAGCAAGCATAGTACCTGATCCTTTAGCTACAGGTCTATCGCAAAAATTACATGGTTTAACTAAAAGACTCATTCAATCACCTAATGAATTTTCTTTGCTTCTCTCTCAGTTTCCCTAAGCATTAGAATCTCTCCTAATCTTACTGAACCTTTGACGTTTCTTGTAAGAATTCTTCCTTTATCTTTACCAGTGAGAACTTTAACTCTAACTTGAATTACTTCACCAGCAATGCCAGTTCGTCCAACAATTTGAATAATTTCAGATTGAACTACTTCTTCAGTCGTAGAGCTCATTGATCAGTCTTTCCACCTTTAATTTTAGCAATGGTTGATACAACTTGGTCTACAATATGTTGTGCATCACCAGCATCCAAAATTGCTGCAGCGGCAGAAGTAATATCGATACCCAATGACTTACCTAATTCGGATTTACTTGGTACAAATGCATATGCTGCACCTTGTTCCTCACATAGAATTGGAAGATGTGCTACTACCTCAGGAGGTTCTACATCTTCAGCGATTACAATCAGTTTACTGGTACCACGTTCAATTGCCTTGGTTGCTTCGTTGGTTCCTTTCTTTACTTTACCACTGGTAGAAGCTACTCTAACTGCCTCTAAGATTGGATTTACGAGGTCCTCTGGCGTCTCAAATTTAACATAATATGCTTTACCCATATTTCGTCACCCTTGGGGTTCATTCTCCATTCTATCCATCGATGCGTTTGGTTTTAAAAGTGTTATCTGGAAATAATGCAACTCACTTTTTTGAGATATTCAGACATTAAAGTATCCAATTTCTCCTGACTTTCAGCTTCTGCATAAATTCTAACAATAGGTTCTGTGCCACTTGGTCTAACCATTACCCAGTTTTTAGAGTCAATAGTAATCTTGATACCATCAGTAATATCAGAACTAGGGAATTCTTCTTTTAGAGTAGAGATTAGTTTTGATACTTTATCAGGGGAACACGATATTTTGTCTTTTGTAGTAAAAGAAGAAGGTAGAAGAGCAATTTCATCTGAAAGAGATTTTTTAGAAGATGCTAAAAGTTCAAGCATCAAGGCTAAAGTCATGCAGCCATCTCTAACTTGGTTATGTTTTCCATACATAAACCCCCCATTTTCCTCAAATCCAATTAATGCATTTGTTGGAACCATTTTTCTTGAGACTTCAACACTTCCAACTTTGGTACGAATAACTTTGGAGTGAAATTTTTCAGCTACAGTTTCAATGTTGGAGCCAGAGTTCAAACATGTAACAACCAAAGAGTTTGGATTTTTCTGTAGGATGTGATGAGTGAGTAATAATGCAGACTTGTCTCCAGTTAAAATATTTCCATTGTTATCACAAAATATACTTCGATCACCATCTCCATCAAATGCAATTCCCACATCAGCATTATTTTCAATTACAGTATTTGATAATTCTGAAAGATTTTGCGGTGTAGGTTCGGATCCACGTCCAGGAAATGATCCATCAATGTTTGAATTTACAAGAAATATTTCACAATTCATCATTTTGCAAAACTCAGGTGCTGAGACTGCCTGTGCTCCATTTCCCAAGTCCAAAACAACTTTTAAATTTCTTGATTCTACAAGTTTAGAATCAATTTGAGATATTATTCCTTTCAGATATGTTTGAATTGCTCTATCTTCTTTTCCAGTAATTCCCCAATTTTTAGAAATTAGCCATTTTTTTTCCATATAGATATTTTCAATAATTAATTCATCCTCTCGTGAAATTTCCACCCCATCTTTTGCAGCAGGCTTTATTCCATTGTATTGAGGAGGATTGTGTGATGCAGTGATCATTATTCCACCAGAATATCCCAAAGTTTTCACTGCAAATTCAAGACAAGGAGTTGGAACTATTCCTGCAACATTACAATCAATTCCTATTGAATTAAGAGTAGAACTTACAACTTTTGATATAACTGGACTAGAATCTCTTCCATCAAAACCAATCAATATTGGACCTTTACCAAAATAAGTTCCAATAGCTAAAGTCATATCATGAACAAATTCTAAAGTAAAATCTTCAGAGAATACTCCACGAATTCCATTGGTTCCAAAAAATTTCGCCACATTATTGTGCAATAATAGATAAATTTGTGTTTAATGGCATGTCCGTTGCGGGAGTCGCCCAGCCTGGTCAAAGGCGTAGGGCTTAGGACCCTATCTCTTAGGAGTTCGTGGGTTCAAATCCCACCTCCCGCACCATTTTAATTTCTGTGAATGATTAATAATGAGAAAATCGTGAGCATAAAGTCATGAAAAAGACAGTGATTGGAATTACAGTAGTTGGCAAAGATAAAGAAGGAATTGTAGCTGCGTTTACAAATTTTGCATTTTCAAAGGGTGGAAACATTGAGAAAGTCAATCAGAATGTGATCAAAGGTCTATTTGGAATGTATTTAGAAGCATCGTTTTCAAAATCAGTAGATATTAAAAAATTAGATAGTGAGATTCAGAGCTTAGCTAAAAAAGAAAAAATGGATGTTAGTACACATCATGAAACAAATTCACAAAAAAACATTGCAGTGTTAGTAACAAAAGAACCACTTTGTCTTCAAACAATTATTGCTAATTCAAAGTCATTAAAGGGAAAAATATCAGTAATTATAGGTACTGAAAAAACACTTGAGCCACTAGCAAAAAAAGCAAAGATTCCATTTGTTGTAGTAGAGGAAAAAAATCAAGATAAAGCAGAGGAGAAAATTATTCAGATATGCAAAAAATATGATATTGATTTAATCTCACTGGCAAGATACATGAGAATTCTTAGTCCAAATTTTGTTTGGAGATATCCAAACAGAATAATCAATATTCATCCGTCATTATTGCCTGCGTTCCCAGGAGCTTTGGCATATGCACAAGCTTATGAAAGAGGTACAAAAATTGTTGGCGTTACATCCCATTATGTTACCGAGAACTTGGATCAAGGACCAATTATCTTCCAAGATTCTTTTAAAGTAGATCCAAACGATACGTTAGAAAAAATAAAGATGAAGGGACAAAAACTAGAGGCAGATACTTTGCTCAAAGCAATGAAGATGCACCTAGAAAATAAATTAGAAGTACGTTGGAGAAAGGTTCACATTAAATAAGTGAATTAAATGGTAGAAATTAAAACTCAGTTTGATCCTAATCTTAGAAAATCGATAACTAGTCAAAAGCAGGTAGCCGTGATTCCTGTTGGTTCAATTGAGCAACATGGTCCACACTTGCCCATATCAACAGATTCAGACATTGTAACTGAAGTATCAAAAAGAATCTCTGAAAAAAATAGGTATTTCCTTCTTCCAACTCTTAATTATGGAGTTTCATTTGAGCATTCACCATTTTTTAATTTAAGTATCAAGGAATCAACACTACGTGCCATTCTAACTGATTTGTGTTCATCACTTTTAACAAATAACATCAAAACAGTGTTCATTATCAACGGACATCATGGGAATCAGAATTCGATAAAGAGTTTAGATGTAAAACTAAAGAAAATCTCAAAAAACAAGATCAAAGTATTTCCATTATCATATTGGCATTTTATGGAAAGAGAGTTTGATCATGCAGGATTTGTAGAGACATCATTAATGCTTGCAATCTCAAAAAATGTCAAAATGAAATCAGCAAAAAAGGGATTAATCATAGATAAAATGTCCAAACAAGAAATCAAGAAAATTGGAAAAATAGCTAATAAATCATTTCCAAAAGCAACAAAAAATGGAATTTGGGGAGATCCTACAAATGCTACGAAAAAAGATGGACAACGAATTTTAGCTGAAATCGTTAAAAATCTATCAAAAAAGTGTCAAACTTGCCTTACTGAGCATAGCTCATAGTTTCACCAATGGAAATTTAATATAATCCCTCGATATCCAAGTCAATAAGTGAAATAGATGTCCGTTGATATGGCAGTAAAAGTATTGGATGAGAGTATTGATCAAGTTGTCTTGATTAAACTCAAAGGAAGTAAAACCATTAGAGGTACTCTTCTTGGTTTTGACCAACACATGAACCTGCTACTCGATTCTTCAGAGGAAATCCCCGCTGAAGGCGATTCTAAGAGCCTCGGAACCATTGTAGTTAGAGGAGACAATGTAGTTATGATATCTCCTCCACCTGCACAACATTAGGTGATTTGCAATGACTAAAGGCACAACTTCTATGGGTGGTTTTACAAAGAAGAAAGTTCACATCAGATGTAGAAGATGTGGTAAAAACTCACTTCACAAACGTCATCACCAATGTGCAAGTTGTGGATTCCCAGAGGCCAAACGCAGAAAGTATTCCTGGATTAAATGGTATACATAGATGCAAGAAATTGTTCTTATTCTTAGTTCATTAGCAGGCGTTGCTACAGCAGCCGCTGTAAGAAAGATGCCTAGAGACAAGAACCAATTACTCAGTTTAGGAGCTAGTTCACATATTAAAAGTCAAATCAGTTCCCTTAAAATTGAAAAAGATATTCTAACAAAGACTATTTCAAGACTATATCAAGCAGATTCAGAATTCTCTAAAATTCAAAAGGACAAATTACTATTAAAATATCAACATCAACTAGGAATCGTATTAGCTAAATTAGAAAAACTTGAGCAAGCCAGCATGCATCCAGACTTGGGTCCAGTAGGTGATGGCCTCATTACTTTGATGGATCAAAAATTATCAAAATTAGATGACAGGTTATACGAAATATCATCAAAGATGCTAACATCAAACAATCAAAAACAGGAAATAAAAGAACCAGAGATCAAAAAACAAGAATCAAAACAAAACATGGTAAAGTCATTCAAGGAATCATTTAATTTTGAAAAAACAAACACAAAGATTGAGCCAATAGAAATTCCGCCAACTAAACCAAGACAATCATTTGAATTAACCACTCTTACAAACATTTCAAGAAAAGAACCAAAATTCCCATTGTTTGAAAAAGAAGAAATAAAATCAATGCCACAACCAAGAACCATTCAGACAGAACTAATCAAACCAAAAGATGAGATAGTTCAAGAAATAATTCAGCCAAAGTCAAAAGTTGAAGATAAAATTGAGATCATACAGTCAGTTTCACAAAAACCAGAGATAACACTTGAAACTAAACCAGACATTAACAAAGAAGTAGCAAAAATCAGTGAACATAAAGCACTTCCAGAACCAGAACAACAAAAACCAAAGCCAACTACATTAGATGATGACTTTGATGATGACGCTGATGATTTGGATAAAATCAAAGGAGATATCATGAAAGTTCTATCAAAGCTTGATCAAGCAGAGGTAGAATAATTGACATACGATGATGCCATTTTGGCATTATCAAATGACGCATTAAGATTTGTTAAAGATGGTCATGTTGTTGGATTAGGAAGTGGTAGAGCTGCCACTGCATTGGTAAAATCACTTGCAAAATTGATCAAATTAAAAAATTACAGCATCAAAGGAGTTCCTACATCATTACAAATAAAATTGATTGCAGAAAAAGGAGGAATACCATTAGTCGAAGCTGATCAAGTTGATTACATTGACATAGTTTTTGATGGTGCAGATCAAATTGATTCACAAAAATATGTCATCAAAGGCGGAGGCGGTGCATTATTACGAGAAAATGTTCTGTTCAGTCTTGCAAAGAAAGTAGTAGTGATGGCAGATAAAACAAAATTTGTTAAGAATTTCACGATAAAAATTCCAGTGGAAGTACACCCACTTGCAAGAAATTCAGTTACTAACTCCATTAACAAACTAGGAGGCAGCGCAAACTTGCGTACTCTTGATAGAGGTTATCCGTTCTTTACAGAAAATGGAAACATAATTTTAGATTGTGATTTTGGCACAGTTAAGAATCCCAAAATACTTTCTCAAAAAATCAAACAAACAGCAGGGGTTTTAGAATCAGGGATATTTCTTAGAAAACCAGACATAATTTACAAAGCCAAAGAAAATGGCAAATTTGACATTATCTAGAGCGTCACAATTCTTTTCATATTTGAAATTATTCCGGGTCTTCTTCCCCTCTATCTCGCCCACATTGTGGACAAATTCTTTGATTTTGGTATAATTCCTTCCCACAGTTTCTACAGGATTGAGGTTTCACGACACAATTACGGCACAATCAAATTTAAAAACTTCCAGCGAAGATCAATCAAGACACAAACTGAAAACGATCTTGCTTGTAACCTTCTTGTAATTTTCCTTCTATAGGAATATGATTTCCACAAAAATTACAGCGGATGTTTTTATCAAGATGCCATTCTCTAATACTGAATCCATAACGATTTACGACTATTTTATTGCATTCAGAGCAGTACGTATGTTCCCATTTATGACCAGGTACGTTTCCCAAATATACATACTTCAAACCCACGTCTTTTGCAACTTGATAATGTTTTTCAAGAGTTTCAACTGGAGTGCTAGGATATTCCATCATTTTGTAATCAGGATGAAACCTCAAAAAATGAATCGGCATTTCAGGTCCAAATTCATCATAAACAAATTTCGATAGTTTCCTTGCATGATCCAAATCATCTCCAACTTTTGGAACAATCAAATCAGTGATTTCCACATGGATTTTTGTTTTATCTCGAATTTCCAACAAGGTATCAAAAATTGGTTGAGGATCAGGAACTCCAATAAATTTTCTAGTAAACTCTTTTTCTGCATTTCCTTTAAAGTCAACAGTAATTCCATCAAGGAATTCATTCATCATTGAAACTGATTCAGGAGTATCATATCCATTGGAGACAAAAACATTGAAGAGCCCTTTTTTTCTTGCAGCAAGTCCACAATCACGGGCAAACTCGATAAATATTGATGGTTCGTTGTAGGTATATGCGATTCCATGGGCACCATATTTTACTGCAGTATTTGCAACATCATCAGGAGTCATATCAATTCCTTCTACTTTTCGTCTTTGACTAATATCAGAATTCTGGCAATATCTACAGAGCCAATTACATCCTGTAGTTGCAATGGAGTAGACTTTGCTACCAGGATAGTAATGAATCAGTGGTTTTTTCTCAATTGGATCAACATGTCCAGAAATCACTTTTCCATATGCATATAGTTGTAGTTTACCATCTTCATTACCTCGAATTCCACACAAACCAATTTGGCCTTTACCAATTTCACAATAACGTGCACAAGCTGTACATTTTACCTTATCATTTGGAAGTTTTTCATACAGTTCTGCTTCTTTTCCAAGTGCAGTCAATGTTTTTTATTGTGTTTTTACATATTTAACAAGTATGAAAAAAATTGAAGAATTTTCTGACTCTGATGGAGTGGAACTAGTAAAGATGGCAAGAAAAGCTGTTACTGAACTTTTAGAAAATAACTCAAAGATCAGTGATTCTCTATTTGAATCCAAATTTGATTTTAATTCAGGAGTTTTTGTAACATTAAACAAACAAGATTCGTTGAGGGGTTGTATAGGTTATCCTCTTCCTGGAAAGAAATTATCAGAAGGATTAATTGATGCTGCAGTGTCAGCTGCAACTCATGATACAAGATTTAATCCTGTAACTGCTGATGAACTAGACGAGATTGTTTTTGAGGTTACAGTTCTTACTCCACCTGTTGAGATTAAAGTGAAGCAATCCTCAGAATATCTCAAAGAGATCAAAGTTGGTCGTGATGGATTGATTGTAGAGAATGCATACACATCAGGTCTGCTTTTACCCCAAGTTCCAACAGAATATGGCTGGAATACAGAAGAGTTTCTTGAATATACATGCCAAAAAGCAGGCCTAGAAAAAAAGGCATGGAAAGACAAGGATACTAAAATCTCAAAATTTCAAGGTGTGATTTTCAAAGAAGAGTCACCAAATGGAAATATCATCAGAGAATCATCTGATGATTTTTTATAAAATAATGTCTAAAACAAATAGATGATTAGAGAACCGGTTGTTGCAGGTCAGTTTTATCCTAGAAGAAAAGATGATTTGGAAAATATGATCAAGTATTGTATGGAACACAAATACGGGCCTGGCAGTAAACCCGTGTTATCAAATGAAAAAATATTTGGAGTGATTTGTCCTCATGCAGGGTATGTGTATTCAGGCCCAACTGCATGTCATTCTTACATGTCATTTGCATCTCAAAATCCTGAACTTGTAATAATAATTGGGCCAAATCATTTTGGCATAGGAAAAGATGTAGCCACAATGGTTGATGCGCAGTGGAAAACTCCTTTAGGAATGGTTCAGATAGATTCAGAATCAGCAAGAAAGATTTCAGAAATATCAAAATTTGTAGAAATTGATGAGTATTCTCATTCTCAAGATCATAGTTTGGAAGTACAAATTCCAATGCTGCAAGAAATACTTTCAAGCGATTTTCAAATTCTTCCAATAATTTTACGAGCACAAGACATGGAAACTGCAATGGATGTTGGAAATGCAGTGTCTGAAATTGCAAAAAGAAAAAATACAATTATTGTTGCATCTTCTGATTTTACACATTATGAAGAAAATTCTTTTGCTCATAAACAAGACAAGGCATTGATAGAACCAATCTTAGATATAGAGGTAGAAAGATTTTACCAAGTATTAAGAAATAAAAGAGTTACAGCATGTGGTTATGGAGCAATGGCATCAACGATGATTGCATGTAAAAATTTAGGGGCAACAAAAGGAGAACTACTCAGTTATGCTACAAGTGGTGATGTGTCAGGAGATACTAAATCAGTTGTAGGATATAGCGCAATAAAATTTGTTTAGTAAATCACAACGTAATTGCTTTTCCCCAAAATTTCCTATAGGAACAAAAAAAGACTTTTCAGATTTTAAATGCTAGTGCACAGTTTCAGGATTGTTATGTCTAATAGAATTCATAAAATCTTGATGTTCTAGCATCAAATCTATCATTTGTTGACGTAAATCTTCATCATCCATTATTGCATTAAGCATTGGTTCCATCATTTGCTCAGACATATGTGCCATATGAGAAGGATTTTCAAGCATAATTGTATTCAAGTCTCGACTCATTTCAGAATTTATCCACATGTTATGAATCATATCCATAATTCTGTCTGAGCCATATCCCATAGAATTACCTTGAGTTGCATACATGTGATAATCTGGACACCAAGAACATGTTGATTGGTGCATGCCTTGATCCATTTCAGGATTCATCATTTGATGATGTATTGAGTCCATCCATTTCGAATTCATTTTAAGATAATTTTCCATATGAGGGTGATTTTTCATTGTGTCAATCATTTTTTCGCGTAATTGAGGATCACTGGTCATTGGACCAAGTATGTTTTTGAGTAATTCAGGATTATTTTTCATTTGAGATACCCAGTGATCCATAGTATCCATCATAATGCGTGGATTTTTCTGCATCATTTCATGCCAGTGATACATGATATTTTGATTTGATACCATGTTTTGCATCAAAGTATTCATCATTTCAGGATGTTTATTCATAATAGATTCATCATAGTTACCATATCCTCTCTGAACCAATTTCAAATATGTAAATGGTAAAACACATGAAGGATTTCCATCTAACTTTTGTAATAACAAGTGACCTTGCTTACAAGTTAATGTGTCAATATCTGCAAATTCTTTCCATTGTTGATGTGGGGACATTTCTTGCAGGGCAAAAGAACTTTCAAATATTGGGTTAAAAGAAATACTGAAAATTATTATAAAAAGAAAGGAAAGTTTACTGTTCAACATGTAAAAATAGTCTCATAATCATAAAAAGTAATCGCAAAAAATCAAATCACTTTGATTTAAAAAATAATTTATCTTGAAAAAAGATTAATTGTTCGCTCAACTAGTTTACCATGACCAAGTTTCCCAACTACTTCAAAGTCTTCTGCAACTAGTTCTCCTCTAACAATTGTTTTCACAGGCCATCCTTTTAGATTTCTTCCTTCATACACTATATAATCAGAAAACCCTCCAAACAGATCAGAAGTTACTTTTTTTTCTTTTTTCAAATCAATCATAGTAATGTCTGCATCAGAATGTTTCTCAAGAGTTCCTTTTTGTGGATACATTCCAAAAATTTGGGCTGCGTTATTACTAGTGAATCTAACAAATTGCTCAAGAGAAATCTTATTTTGATTAACACCATCATTGAGCAATATTGGAAGTATTGTACCAATTCCAGGAAATCCAGCCAATGCACTCCAAACATTCTCTCCACCTAGCTTTAGTTTGAGTTGATTTGCTACATGATCTGTGCCAATTGTATCAATTAGATTCTGAGATAAAGCATTCCAGATTGCCTTACGGTCATTTTCTGTTCTTATTGGAGGCATGACCTTAGCAAGATATCCATCTTGTTGTTCATAAGATAACGTGAGGTAATGTGGACATGTTTCTACAAATATTTTTGTTCCAAGTTTTTTCTCCTCTTCAATTTGCATTAATGCTCGCTCTGATCCAATATGAACAAAATAAATTACACAATCATAATCTCTCCCAAATTTTGAAACAGTTTTGATTGCCTTTGCTTCAGATTCGGGAGAACGACTTTCTGACCAAGCAGACAATCCATCTTTATTTTTTCTTTTGCAGTTTTAATTCCACATCCACATGATTCATAGTCTTCTGCATGAACCAGAACAGGGCAGCCAAGTGAAGCAGCGGTTTTTACTGTTTGCTCAACTATATCATCAGTAATATTCACTTGAGCTGCAACAAGATTTGAAGAGTTTGGTGGCATATCCATGTAAACATGACCAACTTCCCCACCAAGATTCATGTAAATTTTAAATGATGTTATTCCTTTTCCAACACAATAATTCATCTCGTTAATTTGCTGTATATTGAAAATAGAAGCATGTATTGCATAATCAACATAATGATTTTCTGATGCTACATCAAGCTGAGCTTGTAATGAGCTAGAAAAAGAATCGTTTAATCTAAGCATTCTCATCATTGTAGTTATTCCACCAATAGCTGCGGCATGTGACTCAGTTTTTGCAGCCTCGTTAATCGGGGAATAAACACCGTAATGAACATGTGTGTCAATTGGGCCAGGAATACAAACCAATCCATTGCCATTGATTTTATTATCACAGGATGGAGTGTCGTTTGTTAATCCAACAATTTTTCCCTCGTCAATTAGGATATTTTTATCCACCAATCCTTGTGGAAGAATGATATGTGAATCAGTAATTATAGTGTCATACGTCATCTGAAGAATTTTGTGCTTTGCAGTCTATTATGCGTTGAGAAAATGAATAAAAGCGCAACTCAGAGAGGTAGTCTGAGGGCCGGTGGTTTAGTGGCATAATGCCTCGTTCGCAACGAGGATGTCGAGGGTTCGATTCCCTCCCGGTCCACTTTTCCAGAAACTATTATACATAAATAAAAAAATACATCAAACATGGAAGTTTTTGACGGTAAAAAAGCTGCGCAGGATTACATGTCAAAGCATACTCTAGCATTCTCTACTCCAGAATTAACTCTAATGAGGTTTGCATTTTGGTTAGGAGATTCAGTTCCAGATCCAAAAAATGAGGGAAAGGGAATTCCGAGAATGATGACATATCTAACAGAACAAGACTTTCAACCTGTGTTAATTGATGATGATAAATACGAACCATCGGGTGCAGTTAGAAGTTCAGCAGTGGTTGGAAATGCATACAACGAGCAAAGAACTGATGGTAATTTTTGTTCAGAGTGCGGAACTAGTCTTTCAGCAACAGCAAAATTCTGTCCTGAATGTGGTACAACACAAGATTAAGAAAATTATTTTTTAATTGCTAGATTATGCTTTAGCGCCACACTTTGTACAAAACTTTGCATTTGCTCTTAGTGCAGCACCACATGAAGAACATCCATCTCCACTTTGTTGAATATTTTGTCTAGGCATTAAAGATGGATCAGGTGATGGTAAAGTTCCAACTTCTCCAAATGCTTCTTTAGCAGAAACAATTCCTGGTGGTCCTCCACCTACTGGATTTTGTGCAGTTCCTGCTCTTGGTGGCATGCCCATACCGCCTGCCATCATGCCAGGATTTCCCATTCCAGGCATCAAGCCAGGAGACTGTGTAGTTCCAGAACCGGTTCCCAATGATTTTTTCATTTCAAATATTACTTTGATTGCTAGAAATTCTAATGCAGAATATGCTACAGTGTAATCGCCTAGTTTTTGGAAGAATTCTTTGTCACTGAGTTGGCCTTTTTTGTACATGTTGTTAGTATCCAAAAATGATTCATAGTATCCTTGAGATTCATCAAACAAGCTAGATAGCTTATCAAATAACATGTTAAGAGTATCTACTTCACCAAATGACATAATCTGTCTCCATTTTTGTAATATTAATTACTTTAGGATCAAAAAATAAGGAAAACGTGTTTGGAATTTATGCAAGTGCTCTGTCAATCATATTTTTGTATGATTCTTTAGAAGCAGCACCTACTTGCTGGCTAACTATTTCTCCTTTGTTGAGGAGGATTAAGGTTGGAATACTAAAGACGTTGTATTTTGATGCCAATTCATTGGCCTCATCAACATTAACCTTGACAAATTTTACTTTGCCATCATAGTCATTTGCTAATTCTTCAACAACTGGACCTACCATTCTACATGGACCACACCATTCGGCCCAAAAGTCTACAAATACAGGAATGTCAGAATTTATCACATCTACTTCCCATGACTTTGCATCTGAAATTTGCGTAATACCCATTGTAACGTTATTTTGTTGACCGTACCTAAAAATGTTCACCAGAATTAACACCATATTTTTTGTGGGGAATAAATTTTGATATATACTTAAATGACGTTTTGATAAAACTCAGTTATGAGCTCAGAACTTAGACTTAAAAAATTAAGAGGTTCAGGGGGCTATGTAATGGCCACTGTAACTGATGAACAACAGATGAAAGGAAATCTTGGAGGTCCTGATCTGTTTTTAGCACCTATAGGAAGATTAGATTCTCAGAAAATTACTAAACATTTTTGCAATACATGTGAAAAAGAATTTGAAGGGGCTCCCAAAATAGAATTTGAGAATCCAAATGAAGAAGTTGCAGAAAATTTGATTCTTGCAGAAAAAGGGCAGTACATTTGTAATTCATGTAATTCTTCAATTGCAGAATATAGAGAATTTAAAAAACAAGATGAAGCTGGCGAAGTTGGCAGTGCAAAACCATTAGAACCACAAAGTGCACCACAACAAATTAGTGCACCACAACAAATTCCTCAGATACCACAGGAGACTGTTACTCAACCAGGTCCAACAACATCAGTTACATCAATTGAAGGAAGAGCAGTATTTGATGAAAATGCAAACAAAATAGGAACTGCCAAACAAGTTGGAATTGATTCTACACAATCTATGGTTTTAGTAATTACAAAAGAAGACGGTACAGAAGGAAGCATACCATGGAGTAACATCAAAAAGATTGGTCAAGTCATACTCTTAGGAAATCCAGAAGTATCACAACCAGGAAAATGCTCTAATTGTGGCTTTGGAAACAAAGAAGGATCTAAATTCTGTGAAGATTGTGGAACAAAGCTCTAACTAGAAAATTTAATCAATGACACTATAGGCGAAAATGTAATTGGCAAAGAAATCAATCCCCAAAGGAGTTATCAAAGACATCATAATTGTCGGTGTAGGGGTTTTAGTTATTTGGATTGGTTTGCAAGTGGCATTTGGAACACAAAATCCATTTTATGTTGTTGCAAGTGGCAGCATGATTCCAGTTTTACAAGTTTATGATGTATTGATAGTTCAAGGCCATGAACCTTTTGAAGATATAGAGATAGGAGACATTATTGTCTTTAATCGACCTTCAGATCATAATAGAGTGATAGTGCATAGAGTTGCTTCAATACTTGATGATGATCCTAAAACAATTAGAACTAAAGGAGATGCAAATCCAGCGTCAATTCCAGGAACAGACTTTCCAATTACAGAAGAGGAATATATTGGAAAGGTTGCATATGTACTTCCACAGGTAGGGTATGTTACACAGTTACTAAAACCTCCAATCAATTATGTAATAATTGTAATTGTTATTGGGATTATGGTTGTAAAACAGATGGCAAAAAAGAAAAATGAAAAGGAACTCTCATTCTCAGATCCAATGAATTCAGAAAATCCAAATACAATAGAAGAACTATCAGACATTAACAAAATAGAAAAAGATTCTGAATATTCTCAACATGTAGAAAAATCTGAACAGGTAGAAAAATCACAAGATATAGAAAAAAGTTTAGAAGACATAGAAAAATCTATTGAAGAAAGTAAAACAGATGACAAAGATAAAAAATGAATCAAATCTCTTAAAATTCAGGCAAACAGGTTCACATATGCCTAATATGACAAGAGCAATAGATCGTCCTGTTTGCTTGATAATGTAAATACGTCAAATTTCCTAAAAAAGGATCCTCATTAATCATTAGTTTCAAGAGTAGAATCATTTATCAAGTAACAGAAAATCTTGATAATAGTTGAAATTTCTAGTTGTTTTTTCATTATTACTTTTAGTTAGCTCTGCTTATGCACAAACTCCTTTTCGTGATACTGCAGGTTTGACAAAAAATGGGATAGAATGGTGTGAAGAAAATTATCAATTATATTATTTCATGGGAGATGATTTTTTTGAACACCATAAACATTCAATCGAATCTAGATTATGTGGTAATCTCTACAATGATAATTTATGGATGTATTCAGGTCCAGATAGATATCAAAAATTAATTGAGCAAAGTAGAATATACTACAGTTTAGAAATCCAAGAAAGTTTCGAAGAATCACAAGTAGGAAAAATAGATACAAAACCTGTAAACATTAAAGAAATTCCTCAACAAATAGAGCAACAACAAATAGAGTTGGAAGAAAAACAGCTTGAAGAAAAATCAAACATGGAATCTAAATCAACAATAGAAGAGTATGAAATTGAAGAAAAACAAAATAACAACCTAGATGAGGGCGGAGGTTGTCTCATTGCAACTGCAACATATGGTTCTGAGATGGCTCCGCAAGTACAACTTCTCAGAGAAATTAGAGATAATCAACTAATGAATACGGAATCTGGCATTTCATTTATGACTGGTTTTAACCAGTTTTACTATTCATTCTCACCACACATAGCAGATATGGAGAGAGAAAGTCCACTATTCAAAGAAATTGTAAAGATTGGAATCACTCCATTGCTATCATCATTGTCCATAATGTCCTATGCAGAATCAGATTCTGAAGTGATAACATATGGAATTGGAGTTATCATGATGAACTTGGGGATGTATGTTATAGCACCAGCTAGTGTAATCTGTCAAATTAAAAAATAAAAAAGAACTAGCTGTTCTTGTTTATGTCTCCACATATTCCTGGAGTGGAATCATCATCTTGACATTCAGGAGCAAATCCCTCGATTTCATTGATCTTTCGATTTCCATTCCCATCATCTGTTAGTTCAAATTTCATCCAAGACACATTATTAGAATTATCAGCATCAACAAATGCATTTGCTGGATTCCACGTATGTGTTAAGAAATAAGTACCATTTGGAACTTTGGTGATGTTAATTTCATTTCCTTCAACTGATTGATGGTATTGGTCCACCCAACCAGGCTGAATTCCTTGTAATCCTACCTCACAATCCCAATAGATTCTCTGAGATGTTGGAGATTCTTCACCATTATACTTGAAAACATTGGTAATACAAAATCCAACTTTAATGGATGCTGCATCATCAACTATATCACCTGGAACATCTGGATTGTTTGGATCATATGCTCGAACGGCAAATTCTCCAACATTATCAATGTGCCAATGATTGTGTGCTTCATGGAAAATGAATTGACTCACATTTTCATGCCAAACATTTTGATCAGTTAAACCAAAGTTACCTTCATCATCATATAGATTTTGGAAAGCATCTTGTGTTGTTCCTTCATCGGCATCTGGATCTGGGAATAATGGTTCGAATTCCAAAGTTCCTGGACCAAGATTTGCCCAAACATTAGTGAATCTTAAAAATTCCTTTTGCTGTTGATTGTGAATATTGAGATGTTTTGGAACTCCTGGCGAAACATCTGGAAGAAGTGCATTAGTAGGAATTGTTGTTTCGTCATTTCCACCATTATTGTTTCCATTACCATTACCACCTTTAGCTGCAGCAGCATCCATAATCATTGGTGCTGCAAACATAAAGCCAATTGCAAGTAATATTGGAAGTATTAGAAGTGGTTTTCGAAAGATTGTTTTTAAAAAAGTCATTAATTGAAACAATATCAGATATTATTTAAAATTCTGTTAGTTATTATCATAACAAGCTACTTTGAAAATTATGAATGAAAATTTTCATTTCACAAGTATTTAAAAATAATTTCTAAATCTAAAGAACAGAATCTTTAGTTTTGAATACTCGCTTAAAGTATTCGGATGGTTCTTTTGGCTCTTGGATATCGTTTGTGATCCCTGCTAGATTCTTTGCCAAGTTCTTTTTGTAACCTACTTGCATCTGTCTTTGAATCTGGATTCTTTGTGCTTGTGGTGAGCCTGCGCCATGCATAGATTCTGTAAGATAACCAACTGCATTTCTACCAAGAGTCATGTTTTCAATTAATCTTAAAACTCTCATTCGATTTTCAACATCAACTCCCTTTCTACCTACGAGATATTTTTTGAGTAGTGGGCCTGCAACAGGATGTCTAAAGTCTTTTTCAGATGGAAGAGTAACTACCAGTCCTCCTGCAATATCTTGAGCTAATCTACTAATTTCATATGGAAAACGTGTAACATTGTGTTTACAAACTTGAGCAAGCATATCGTCATTGAGAAATACACCTGATTTCATTTTATGACCTTGATGAGATGATGCAATTCCTGCTGCAAATATTGTTTCATTTAAATGAGTCATCTCAATGATTTTATCTTTGATGTGAGATACGTTTGGAACCCCATTATAATCAGCAATTGTTGCAGCAGCACCAATTAACACATCACCCAATCCTGTTTTGCACACATAACTACGTCTATGATAACAAGTAAAACGCTCAATTAACATAGATGCAAACTCAAATTCTCCATTCATGAAAACTTTATCCCATGGAATGAACACTCTATCTAAAATCATTAATGCTTCTTGTCCACCAAATTTTGCATTACCATCATCAATATCACCTTCTTCCATGCTTCTAGTGTCACAAGATTGTCTGCCGTAAATGTAAGTAATTCCTTCCACATCAGCTGGAACTGCACCAACAATTGCCCAGTCTTTGTCATTTTCTGTTAGTCTAACTGTTGGCATTAAAATTATCCAATGTGAATTGATACATCCAGTTTGGTGGGCTTTTGCGCCAGATACATAGATTCCTTTATCATCACTATCCACTACTCGTGTAAATAAATCTGGATCATCCTGTTCTGCTGGTCCTTTGCTTCTATCTCCTTTAGGATCAGTCATTGCACCACCAATTACAAGATTTTCTTTTTGAACCATCTTAACAAATTCTAGGAATCGTTTATGATATTCTGTTCCATGTTTTTCATCAATTTCAAATGTAGTTGAATGTAAAGCATTCAACGCATCCATGCCAACACATCTTTGGAAACATGTCCCTGTATTTTGTCCAAGTTTTCTTTGCATTTTATTTTGCAAAACTAAATCTTGGGCACTTTCTGCAATGTGTAAAAATCGATTAACTTTCAAGCCAGAAAGTGACGAATCAGCAGAAGCTAGTGCTTCTTCACGAACCGCAAGATCATATGTTTCTGCTACTGCATTAATAGATGGTCGAATCATAGGATGATCTACGGGTTCTTTAATTAATTCTCCAAAGAGGTAAATTTTCAGATCACGGCCTCTAAGACTTTCAATGTAGTCATCTCCAGTTCTAATTGTCTTTAAGACATTAGCCATGTAACATTAGTCGTTTCTAGTTGTATAAATATTCTAAATTTGTGCAGGTTAAGTTCTAGGAACAAATTGCGATCATATGCCGATTCGAACATCAAGAATACGACAACCCTTGCCTTTCTCCATAACAAGTACTGGATTCATGTCTAACTCTTTGATCTCTTTAAAGTCAGAAACTAGTTGTGATAATCGTTGAATGCATTCAGATAGTTTTACAATATCTGATGGTTTTTCTCCTCGCACACCTTGTAGTAATTTTTGAGTCTTTATTGATGCGATCATATCATCGGCCTCTTTATCAGTTACTGGAGCAAGCTTGAATGTAACATCTTTCAGAACCTCAACATAGATTCCCCCCATTCCAAGCATAATAACAGGGCCAAATCCTGGTTCAAGTTTTGAGCCAATGATGAGTTCTTTGCCACCTTTTACCATCTCTACAATCAATACACCCTTGATCTCGGCGTTTTTATTGTATTTTTTGGCATTTTTGATTATTGTTTTGAATGCATCTTTAATTTCAGAATCATTGTTCAAGTTTACTTTGACACCACCTGCATCAGACTTGTGAATAATTTGTGGTGATGCAATTTTCATTACAACAGGATATCCAATTTTTTTGGCAATTTTAATTGCCTCTGTTTCATTTTTGGCAAGTGCACTTTGAGGTAATGGTAAACCATATGCTTTAAGAACTTCTTGTCCTTCTTCTTCTAGAAGATTTGTTCTCTTTTCTTTTTTGACTTTATCGAAGATCTTTTTTGCTCTTGCTTTGTTAACTTTGAATTTAGAAATTTTCCCTTCTTTGGTATTTACCCAAATTGCAAACTTTATCATCGCAGCTAAAGTTCTAATCGCACCTTCAGCATATGTATAATAGGGAACATCTCCTTTGGATAAAATTTCTCTATTGGTAATTCCTTCATCTAATCCCATCAAGCTTGCAAGCATTGTCTTTTTGTATTTCTTTGACATCTCAACAATTACTTCTGCTAGTTTGTCATAGTTGAGAGTTCCAGAAGGAGTACACATAGAAATGACTGAGCCTACTTTTGGATGTTTTAGAACTCTATCCAAAACATTGTGGAATCGATTAAAATCAGCATCACCTACAATATCAACTGGATTTCTAGAGCTTCCCCAAGGAGGAATTACCTCATCAATCTTTGAACGAATACTATCAATTTTGGCCATTCTAATTCCTGCTTTAGAGCAGGCATCAGTAGAAATAATTGCAGGTCCACCTGCATTTGATACAATAACTAAACCACCTGCTGTTGGAAGTGGTTGTTTTGAAAATGCTGTAGCATAGTCAAAGAGTTCTTCCATAGTATCAACTCTAATTGCGCCAGATTGTTTTAGTAAAGCATCATAGATTTCATCGGAACCCATCAATGCGCCAGTGTGAGACATTGCAGCTTTTGCACCTTCTGGACTACGTCCAGATTTGAGAACAAGTACTGGTTTTTTGAGTTTTTTAGTAATATTTTTACAAACCTTAAGAAACTCTTGACCATTACTCATGTCTTCTAGATACATGACTATAACTTCAGTCTGTTTATGATTTGCAAGTATTTTTAGAATATCAACTTCGCTCATTACAGCTTTATTTCCAAGACTAACAACTGCTGAGAAACCAATTCCCTGTGCACTAGCATCTTCTACTAACGCTGCACATATTGCACCACTTTGAGATACAAGTGCAATTTTTCCAGATTTCGGGGTTACTTTTAGAAATGTGGAATTCATCATTGTTTTTGGATCAAGATTCATGACACCAAGACAATTAGGTCCAATGATCTGGATTTTGTATTTTTTAGCAATATCTTTGATTTCTTGTTCACGCTTTGCTCCTTCTTCATCAACTTCTTTGAAACCAGCTGTGATGATTATAACACCTTTGACTTTTTTCTTTCCACATTCTTCCAACACTGGTGCAACTAATGTATTTTTGATAACAATAACAGCAAGATCAATTGATTTTGGAACATCTAAAACACTCTTGTATGCTTTTTTGTAAAAGACTTTTTCTCTAGATGGGCTAATAGGATAAACAGTTCCTTTGAAACCATTCATAATGTTTGATGTGATAGTAGCTCCAACACTTCCTCTTTTGTCAGATGCACCAATTACTGCAATTGATTTTGGAGATAAAATCACAGATTCTACCATGTAATGTTGGGTTTGAGATTTTGTATAATAAAGTTATTCTTGGAAATTTCTGATCTAAGAGTTTTAGCTTCCTAGCATTTTTCCTGCCAAATTCTCTTTTCTAGGAACCCATTCTATTGTCAAATGAGAAAATTTGCCCATGATACTCCAAGCTTCTTGTGCAAGAGTTCTAAGTTGTTCATTATTAATTGCAAATTCATGATTTAATTGATTTACAGTATTTTTTGAATCACTGTAAATAGTAATTTCTTCATCATAATCAACATATTTGTTTAATGCTGAAATTATTGCCAGATACTCAGCCTGATTGTTAGTAATATCTGATTTTTTTTCATAAAATGATTCTCCAGTTTCTTTTACAAAGTATCCATAACCACTATTAGAGCCTCCAGATCCATCAACGTAAACACTAATTCCCATCTTTATACAACCTCGTTATCTTTACACTTAGATTAACGACTACCATGTAAATGATTGTAGATATTCCTTGAGATATAATTGATGCCAAATATGGATCATAATTAATTGTCAAAAAATAATACTGCAATGCCCATCTAACAACAGTATAAACTATTTCTGCAATTCCAAGTGATGTAATTAATTTTTTTAGATCATGTCTTAGTTTTGCATTATCTATTCCACCAGATTCCAAATGATATTTTTTTCGATTATCGAGATAGAATAACCCACTAAAAACAGAAAAATAAATCACATAATCTGCAATTGTAGTATATGTGGTGTTTAGATAATCTGATTGATCAGAGAGAATTTGTGCAATAACTGCAGAAATAACAATTGATGCAGTAAAGGCTATTAGAATATTTTTGTTAAGCTTAAGATATTCTTGTAGCATTTTTTTGATTATTTTTTGTTACAAATAAACTAAGATTAATCCAGAGTGATTTTTAAGAATATTAACAATCCTGCAAGCTCTGCAATTCCAACTCCTAACATGTATGGAAATATTTCATGTGAAAAGATCTCTTCCATGGAAAAGTAAGCAAAAGCACCAATAACATTATGTAAAAATAACATTCCTGCAACAACGATCATACCTAATGGAAGCTGTGCTCTAGTCTTAACATACATTTTTCCAAAGATACAGATTAAAATTCCAAGTATTCCCATATTTACAATTGAAACAATAGATAAAACTAGAGATGTAGATTCCATTTAGTGTAAAACACCTCTTGAGCTTTTATTTACTTTTATCCAGTTTCCCTTCAATTTCTTCAAATGTCTCCATATTTGCTTCAAGAAAAGTAGAGATGAAATAGGTTACAGCGTATTTCTCTCCAACCCTAGTAATCAGATTATTTTTTTCAAGAACTCTGATATGATGCTGAATGGCCTTGTAATCAAGACCTAATTCATTTGCAAGTTGATTAGTATTAAACGGGTTTTCTTTTAATTTTGAGATGATTTTTAATCTGTTTAAGCCTCCACGTGAACCTGCAAATACAAACCAAAGTAGTCTTTTTGCACTAGGATCATTTGCCATAAGTTATGAAATTTCTTTACATTTACCACTAAAAGGTATTTTGTGTTTAGATCAAAAGTAGAAAGTATAAAAAACATAATCAGGCAATTTGAGTGAATGAAGATATGATGTTAAATTATGATGCACCTTTGTACAGGCCACCATCGGAAGCAAGATCATTAATTTTTCAAGTGACACTTGGTTGCTCTTTTAATGAATGTTCTTTTTGTGACATGTACAGATCAAAAGAATATTCTGAAAGACCTTGGGAACAAATTAAGGAAGAAATTGACATGATGGCAAATTATTTACCAGATACAAGAAGAGTTTTTCTTGCAGACGGTGATGCGTTAAATCTTGATTCTGAATACATGATAAAAATTGTGAAATACATTAGAGAAAAATTTTCCAATATCGAAAGAATTTCTTGCTATGCAATGCCTATGAATATTCTAAAGAAGA